>NZ_QXMN01000004.1:0-184859 GCF_003581445.1 Acidovorax cavernicola
GTGCGGGAGTTGCCAATGTGGGGGGCGCTGTCGGCAATGGCGGCAGTGGTGGCCGTGGCGGGGCGGGCCTGTCTCTCTCGGGCGCCGGGCTTTCACTTGTCAACGCCGGTGGCATCACTGGGGGCAACGGCGGCACAGGCGGGAGCAGCACGGACGCAGCCGTAGGCGCGGCAGGTGCGGGTGGAGAAGGCATCGTCGCCAACGGCGCCTCGCGCATCGTCAACAGCGGCACCATCTCGGGCGGACTCTCTGGTGACGGCGTCACTCGCGCAAATGCCATCAGCTTCACCGGAGGCAATGCTTCGCTCACGCTGCAAGCGGGGTCGGTGCTGAACGGCCAGGTGGTCGCCCTCGGCAGCGGTAACACGCTGAATCTCCAGGGCATCGGCAGCGAAGACGATGCGATGTCGGGCTTCTCCGCCATCAACGTCGCGAACGGCGCCAGTTGGACACTGTCGGGCGCGTTCGTACCCACGGGCAACCTTGCCATCAACGTGGGCGACAAGTCTTCACCGGCGACGGCGCTGACGATGAACGGCGTCATCTCCGGTACCGGCAGCCTCACGGCCGACGGCGGCGGCACGCTGTCGTTGGGCGCCATCAACAGCTACACCGGCGGCACGACGATCAGGAACGGCACCACGGTGCAGATCGGCACGGCCGGCGCGCTCGGCGCCGGCACGGTCACGCTCGACGGCGGCAAGCTGGCCGCCACTTCCAGCCTCGACCTGACCAACAGCCTGACCTTCGCCAGCCGTCAGCGCAGCACAGTGGCTGCTGCCAGTGGCAAGGTCTTCGGCCTTGGCGGCGACCTGTACCTGGGCTCCGCTGCGACCGTCGTCTTCGGCAGCGCCACTGAGAACGGCACCATCCGACTGGGCGGCGGCGGCGGCGGCGGCGGCATCTCTTCGGATGCCGTGATCGTCGTGGCCGGCGGCACGCTGCAGGCTGCAGACGCAGGTCTCCCCGGGTTCATCCTGTCCAATGCGGCCTCCACCACGGTGGACACCGGCGCCACGCTCGACCTGAACGGCTACAGCCTCACGATCCGCAACCTGCAGGGCGCCGGAACGCTGAACACCAGCGCCGGTGGCGCGGCCCAGTTCACGAGCGTGCGGTCTGGCACGTTCGCGGGTGCGATCACGGGCTCGGGCCAGTTCGTGAAGACGGGGCCTGAAAGCCTGACCTTGAGCGGCGCTAACAGCCACACCGGCGGCACGGTCATCGCCGCCGGCACGCTGCAAGTGGGCGACGGCGGCACCACCGGCAGCATCGTCGGCAACATCGTCAACAACGGCGCGCTCGTGTTCAACCGCTCCAACGCGGCAAGCTTCTCGGGCGCCATCAGCGGCTCCGGGAGCGTGAGCCAGAGCGGTACGGGCACGCTCACCCTCTCGGGGGCCAACACCTACAGCGGCGGCACCACGGTCCACGGCGGGACGCTGGAGGTCGCGGCGTCCGGCGCGCTCGGCATCGCCGGCGTGACGTTGGCAGGTGGCAAGCTGGCCACGACGTCGAGCTTCGCTTTCTCCTCTCAGTCCCTGACCTTCGCGGCCGGGAAGGCGAGCACGATCGCCGCCGCCACCGGCAGCACGCTGACGCTGCTCAGCACGCTGAGCCTGGGAGCGAACGCCACGGCCACGTTCGGCAGTGCCTCCGAGGCCGGCGTGTTCCACCTCGGCGTTGCCCCTGTCACGGTGGACGGTACCGCTGCCGTGGTCGTCGCGGGCGGCACCTTGCGCGCAGGCCATGGGAGCACGGCCAACGCTGTCTTCAGCAATGTCGTTTCGACCACGGTGAACAGCGGCGCGACGCTCGACCTGAACGCCCTGAGCGTCGGCATCCGCAACCTCCAGGGCAACGGCACGCTCCAGACGGGTCCCAGCGGCGCGCAGGTGACCACGCTCGAAACCGGCCAGTTCGGTGGCGTCATCGCGGGCGCGGGCCGACTGGTCAAGACAGGCGCGGGCACGCTGACACTCTCGGGCGTCAACACCTACGCGGGCGGTACGTCGATCAACGGCGGCACAGTGAACGCGGCGGTCAGTGGCGCGCTGGGCACTGGTGCGGTGTCGGTGGCGGCCAGTGCCGGGCTGCTGTTCACCGGCAATGCGGATGCGGGTAACCTGAGCATCTCCGCCGCTGCAGGCAGCACGGGCGTCAACGGCGGGTTCATCCAGTTCGCGGACAACAGCTCCGCCGGCAGCGCCACGCTGACCACGCAAACACAGGCGGGCATCGATTTCCGAGGCAACGCCACGGCCGGCAATGCCGTCATCGAGAACCATGGCGACACCACCATCTGGTTCAACGCCAATGCGGGCAAGGCGACGATCACCAATTTCGCGGGCGGCCAGACGAACTTCATGGACGACGGCTCGGCCGCCCAGGCCCGGTTGATCAACGAGACGGGCGGACTCATCGACTTCTTCGACCGTGCGACTGCTGAGCAGGCCACGGTGGTGAACAAGGCAGGCGGCCGCGTCCGCATCAGCAAGATGACGACGCCGGGCCTGTCCATCGGTTCGCTCGAAGGCGCCGGCAATGTGGCCCTCGGCAACAAGGCACTGACGGTCGGCGGCCTGAACACCAGCACGGAAATCTCCGGCGTCATCTCGGGCGTGGGCGGTTCCATCGTCAAGGTCGGCAGCGGCACGCTGACGCTCTCGGGCGTCAACACCTACACGGGCGGCACGTCGATCAACGACGGCAGGGTGAACGCCTCGGTCAGCGGCGCGCTGGGCACCGGCGCGGTGGCCGTGAACTCGGGCGGCGTCCTGAGCTTCAGCGGTACCGCGGACGCGGGCCATCTGCACATCACCCTGGCAGCGCCCAGCGGTCCGGCCTTCAGCGGCAACGTCGAGTTCAACGACAAGAGTTCGGCGGGCAACGCCACCTTCGTCGCGAACAAGTATTCGAGCGTGATGTTCAACAACGACGCGACCGCTGGCAACGCCGTCTTCGAGAACCGCGGTGGCGACACCACGTTCATGTTCAACTCCACCGCCGGCAACGCGCGCATCACCAACTTCGCAGACGGCGCGGTTTACCTCTGGGACTTCGCCTCGGCGGGCCAGTCCACGATCATCAACGAGAACGGCGGCAAGATCGGCTTCAACTGGCGCGCCACGGCCGATCAGGCGACGGTGGTGAACAAGGCGGGCGGCGAGGTGCACATCAGCAGTCTGCAGGCAGACGGCACGGCAATCGGTTCGCTCGAAGGTGCCGGCAGGGTGCTCCTGGGCAACAAGGCGCTGACGGTCGGCGGGTTGAACACCAGCACGGAAGTCTCCGGCGTCGTCTCGGGCGTGAGCGGCTCCATCGTCAAGGTCGGCTCCGGCACGCTGACGCTCTCGGGTGCCAACACCTACACCGGCGTGACGCTGGTGAATGGCGGCACGCTGCGCGTGAACAACACCAGCGGCAGTGCCACGGGCAGCGGCAGCGTGGAGATCGCCAGTGGCGCCACGCTGGCCGGCAGCGGCACCATCGCCGGTGCGGTCACCGTGGCCAACGGCGGTTCGCTCGCACCGGGCAACAGCCCCGGCACCCTGACCACGGGCGAGCTGCGCCTGGGCAGCGGCTCCTTCCTCAACTACGAGCTGGGCGCCGTCGGCGAAAGCCCGCTCAACGACCTGATCCAGGTCAACGGCAACCTCGTGCTCGGTGGCACGCTGAACGTCGCGCAGACGGCCGGCGGCAGCTTCGGGCCCGGCCTGTACCGCCTCATCAAGTACACGGGTTCGCTGACCGACAACGGCCTGGGCATCGGCAGCGCCCCGGTGGCGCCCGCCGACCTGTACGTGCAGACCAGCGTGCACCGGGAGGTCAACCTGATCAACAGCGCCGGCGTGCAGCTCGGCTTCTGGGACGGCGGCGACGCGGTCAACAACAACCATGTCGGCGGCGGCTCGGGCACCTGGCGCATCGGTGGTCCGGGCGGCGACGGCTGGAGCAACGTCGACGGGAGCTACAACGCCACCTGGAAGCCCAACCAGTTCGCCATGTTCGGCGGTACGGCCGGCACCGTCACGGTGGACAACAGCGGCGGTGCCGTCAGCATCGGCGGCGCACAGTTCCATGCCGACGGCTACCTGGTCGCGGGCGACGCGCTGACGCTGGGCAACGCGCAGACGATCATCAAGGTCGGCGACGGCACGGGTTCGGGCGCGGCCATGACGGCGACCATCAGCGCGCCGCTCACCGGCGCGGGCGGATTGACCAAGGACGACTACGGCACGCTGGTGCTGACCGGCGCCAGCAACTACATCGGCGGCACCGTTGTCGCGGCCGGTGTGCTGCAGGGCAACACCACCAGCCTGCAGGGCCAGATCGTCAACAACGCCAATGTCACCTTCGACCAGTCGGCGAGCGGCACGTTCACCGGCACGATGAGCGGCTCGGGCAGCTTGCGCAAGATCGGCACCGGCGAGCTGGTGCTGGCGGCAGCCAACAGCTACGCCGGCGGCACCCGGATCGATGGCGGCAGCGTGAGCGCGAACGTCTCCGGCGCGCTGGGCACCGGTCCGGTGGATGTCAACGCCAGTGGGTACCTGGCGTTCCGCGGCAATGCCGCAGCGGACGACCTGCGCTTCACGACCGGCGCCGCCAGCCCCGGCGTCAACGGCGGCTCCATCGACTTTCGTGACAACACCTCGGCCGGCCGCGCGAGCTTCGTCAACAGCAAGGGCGGCAGTGTTTCGTTCGCGGACAACGCGACAGCGGCGGATGCCGTGTTCGACAACCGGGGCGGCAGCGTCACCGTGTGGTTCCAGGCCACGGCCGGGAAGGCGCGCATCGTCAACTCGGCGGGCGGCTCGACCAACCTCTGGGACGACGGCTCGGCCGGTCAGGCGCTCATCGTCAACGAGAGCACCGGCTCGCTCGACATGCAGGACCGTGCAACGGCTGCGCAGGCGACGGTGGTCAACAAGGCGGGCGGCGTGGTCAGCATCCGCCGCATGACGACGGCCGGCGCCAGCATCGGTTCGCTCGAAGGCGGCGGGCGCGTGCTGCTGGGCGACAAGGCGCTGACAACGGGCGGCCTCAATACCAGCACCGAAATCTCGGGCGTGATCTCGGGCGTCGGTGGCTCGCTTGTCAAAGTGGGCACGGGCACCCTGACGCTCTCGGGCGAGAACACCCACACCGGCGGCACCGCGCTGCGCGAGGGCCGCCTGAACCTGGGCCACAGCCTGGCGCTGGGCACCGGCACGCTCTCGATGGACGACGACACCACGCTGGGCTTCAGCGCGGACGGCCTGGCGATCGCCAACGCGATCAAGCTGACCGGCAACAACGACCCGGTCATCGACACCGGTGCGTTCAGCGGCACGCTGGGTGGCGCGATCACCGGCGGCGGCTTCATCACCAAGCAGGGCACGGGCACGCTGACGCTGTCGGGCGCCAACACCTACACCGGTGCGACGAACGTGGCGCAGGGCACGTTGAAGGCCGGTGCGGTCAACACCTTCAGCGCGGCATCCGCGCACAGCGTGGCCGCAGGCGCCACGCTCGACCTCGCGGGCTTCAGCCAGACCGTCGCGTCATTGGCCAACAGCGGCACGGTGTCGCTGGCCGGCGCGACCGCGGGCACGACGCTCACGGTCAAGGGAGCCTATGTCGGCAACCACGGCGTGCTCAAGTTGAGCACCACGCTCAACGGCGCCGGCCCGTCGGACCGTCTGGTGCTCGACGGCCCCGCGGCCATTGCCAGCGGCAAGACCTCGGTGCAGATCGGCAACCTCGGCGGCCTGGGGGCGCTCACGAGCGGCAACGGCATCGAGGTCATCACCGCACAGAACGGCGCCACCACGACCGCGCAGACCACGAAGGACGCCTTCTCGCTGGCCGGTGGTCACGTCGACGCAGGCGCCTACGAGTACCGCCTGCACGCCGCCGATGCGAGCGGCGCGGGCGAGAACTGGTACCTGCGCTCCACCACCGATGCGGTGACGCCGGGCCTGCCCGTCGTCACCTACCGGCCAGAGGCTGCCCTGTACGCGGCGCTGCCGAGCCAGCTGCGCCAGGGCAGCCTCGCCATGCTGGGCGATGTGCGCAAGCGCGTGGGCGACGACGATGTGAAGAGCACCGCAAGCACCCCGACCGGCGCCGAGCGCCGCGCCTGGGCCCGCGTGCTGTCCACCGACATCGACATCCAGCAGGGCGGCACCGTCTCGCCCACCAGCAAGGGTCGCCTGACCGGCTTCCAGGCCGGCACCGACCTGCTCGCCACGGCGAACTGGCGCGCGGGCCTGTACGTCGGCCAGCTCGACGGCGATGCGCGCGTGAGCGGCTTTGCCAGCGGCATCCGCAACCTCGCGGTGGGCCGCAACGACCTGCGCAGCCAGTACGTCGGCGTGTACGGCACCTACACCGCCGACAGTGGCTTGTACGCCGACGTTGTGGTGCAGTCGGGCCGCCACCGCTACACGGTCGAGCCGATGCTCGGTGCCGGCGTGGGCGGCAAGGGGAACAGCCTGCTGGGCTCGATCGAAGTGGGGCAGGCCTTCGCGATCGGCGCCAGCGGATGGAGTGTCGAGCCACAGCTGCAGCTGATCCATCACCACATGGACCTGGGCAATTCGGCCATTGCCGGCGCCATCGCGCAGCCGCAGGCCGACAGCGGCTGGGTCGCTCGCGCGGGCGTGCGGGTCAAGGGCCAGGTCGACACCGGCATGGGCGTACTGCAGCCGTACGGGCGCGTCAACATCTACAAGACCTCGAGCGGCACGGACATCGCTCGCTTCGTGAACGGCGCCACCACGACCGACATCGCGGCGCCGACGGGCGGCACCAGCACCGAACTCGCAGGCGGCTTCACGCTGGCGCTGAGCCGGTCGACCAGCCTGTACGGCGAGGTCGGCAAGCTGTGGTCGTCGGGGGGCAACGCCAAGGTGAAGAGCTCGGTCAACGGATCGCTGGGCGTGCGGGTGAAGTGGTAGATCGGTGAAGCGGTAGAGCGGCGGCTTCAGGCTTCCGGGTCCGGCCCCGGCCTGCGCCGGTACGAGCCGGGCGCGCCGCCGGTCCAGGTCTTGAAGGCGCGCTGGAACGCCGCGCTGTCCGAGAAGCCCAGCTCCTCGGCCAGCGCCGCCAGCGGCACGGTGCTGGTGTTCAGGCGCACGATGGCCACGTCACGCCGCAGCTGGTCCTTGAGCGACTGGAACGACGTTCCCTCGGTCGCCAGGTGGCGCTGCAGTGTGCTGACCGACATGTGCAGGCTGCGCGCGGCGGTCGCCAGGTCGGCCCAGCCCGGGCGGTGCTGCTGCAGCACGGCGCGCACGCGCGCGCTCACCGCCAGCTCGCCCAGCGGCGGCAGGATCACGTGGGCCGGCGCGGCCTTCAGGAAATCGCGCATGGCCCGCGCGTCGCGGTGGATCGGCGTGGCCAGCGCGCTGGCGTCGAACCACACGGCCGACAGCGGTTGGCCGAACTGCAGCGGTCCGGGAAACACCTTGCTGTAGCCGGCCGCGTAGGGCGGCTGCTCGAAACCGAAGTCGAAGCGGCGCGCCGTCAGCCGGCCGCCATGCAGCCAGGCGAAGAGCCGCCAGTACACGCGCAGCATCAGCTCGTGCAGGAAGTTCAGCGGCGCGGTCGGCATCCCCTGCACCCGCAGGCCGAAGCCCGCGAGCGGTCCTTCGTGCAGCAGCACCATCTCGAGGTCGTCCTGCAGCAGGCTGAAGGTGCGGGCCACGCGCCGCAGCGCCACTTCGAGCGTGGGCGCGCCCAGGGTGGCGCGTGTCATGAGCGCGAAGCTGCCCCGGCGCAGGCGGCGCGAGAGGAAGCACAGGGCTTCGTCGTCCAGCCGCTCGATCAGCAGCCCGAACAGCGCCACGTACTGCTCGGCGGTGACGCGCGCGCCCGGCGCGTCGAGCAGGGCGGGGGCGATGCCGGCGTCTTCCAGCACGGTGTCGATGCACAGGGGCGCGTCGTCGCCGCGGGCGCGCACGCCCGAGAGCATGCCCTGGACGAACACGATCGGGATGGTGACGGGCGGTTGCAGCATCGGTGGGCGGATCAGACCCGAGGGCGGCGCGGGTGTCGATTGAGGTTTTCTGCCATGCGGGCGATGCGAAGCGCAATCGCCGCGGCACGGCGCGGTTTCTACCATGCGTGCACAGAAGAACCGAACGGAGACAACCGCCATGTACCTGACCCAGTCCCTGCACCGCAGCGTGCAGCAGCACCCCGAACGGATCGCCGTGCGCGCCGCCGGCCGCACCCTGAGTTTCCGCGCCTACGCCGAGCGGGTCGCGCGCCTGGCGGGCGCCCTGCAGGGGCTCGGCATGCAGGCGGGCGACCGTGTGGCCATGCTGGCGCTGAACTCGGCGCGCTACCTCGAATACCAGATGGCCGTGCCCTGGGGTGGCGGCGTGCTCAACCCCTGCAACATCCGCTGGTCGGCCGCTGAAATCCTGTATTCGCTCGAAGACTCGGGCTCCACGCTGCTGCTGGTGGACGAGACCTTCCGCGCGCTGGTCGAGCAGATGCGCGGGCAGGCGACCAGCCTGCGCGAGGTGATCTACTGCGGCGACGGCCCGACGCCGCCCGGCATGCACGGCTACGAGTCCCTGCTGGAAGCCGCATCGCCCGTGCCCGACGCCGGCCGCCGCGGCGAGGACCTGGCCGGCATCTTCTACACCGGCGGCACCACCGGCTTTCCCAAGGGCGTGATGCTGAGCCACACGAACATGAGCAGCTCGGGGCTGGCGCTGCATGCCGAAGGCCTGGCCTCGCCCGAGGGTTGCTACCTGCATGCCGCGCCGATGTTCCACCTGGCCGACATGGGCCTGGCCGCGCCGCACTGGCTCGAGGGCAACACCCACGCGATCATTCCGGCCTTCAGCCCCGAGGCGGTGCTGAACGCCATCGAGCAGGACCGCGTCACCCACGCGCTGCTGGTGCCCACCATGATCCAGATGCTGGTCGACCATCCCGCCATGCGCGAGCCGCGCGACCTGGGCAGCCTGAAGTGCATCACCTACGGCGCCTCGCCGATCTCCGAAGCGGTGCTGAACCGTGCGATGCAGGCCTTTCCCGGCGTGGACTTCGTGCAGGCCTACGGCATGACCGAGCTGTCGCCGCTGGCCACCGTCAACCCGGCGCGCAACCATACACCCGAAGGCCAGCGCCTGGGCAAGCTGCGTTCGGCGGGCCGCGCGAGCTACTGCACCGAGGTGCGCATCGTCGACGGCGAAGGCATCGAGGTGCCGCGCGGCACCGTGGGCGAGGTCGCGGTGCGCGGCCCCAACGTGATGCAGGGCTACTGGAACCAGCCCGCGCAAACGGCCGCTGCCGTGCGCGGCGGCTGGATGCACACCGGCGACGGCGCTTACATGGACGATGACGGCTACATCTTCGTGGTCGACCGCCTGAAGGACATGATCATCAGCGGCGGCGAGAACATCTACTCGGCGGAGGTCGAGAACGCCATCAACCAGCACCCCGCGGTCGCGGCCTGCGCGGTGATCGGCATTCCGAGCGAAGAGTGGGGCGAGGCCGTGCACGGGGTGCTCGTGCTTAAGCCAGGCCAACAGTTGGCGGCCGATGTGCTCATCGCGCATTGCAAGGCGTTGATTGCCGCCTACAAGTGCCCGCGCAGCGTGGCGGTGGTCGAGGCGCTGCCGCTGTCGGGTGCGGGCAAGGTGCTCAAGACCCGCCTGCGCGAACCCTTTTGGCAAGGCCGTCAACGTGGCGTAGCCTGAGCACCGTCCAGCTATTTTTCTTGTTCGTTCACTTCATTCATTTCATTTCAGGAGACGCTCATGAGCCAGGATGTCCACGTCGTCGGGGTCGGCATGATCCCCTTCACCAAGCCGGGCGCGAACCAGCCCTACCCGCAGATGGCCGCGCACGCGACCAATGCCGCGCTGAAAGACGCCGGCATCGGCTACGAGCTGGTGCAGCAGGCCTACGTCGGCTATGTGTACGGCGACTCCACCGCCGGCCAGCGCGCGCTCTATGAAGTGGGCATGACCGGCATTCCGGTCGTCAACGTCAACAACAACTGTTCGACCGGCTCGACCGCGCTGTTCCTCGCGCGCCAGGCCGTGGCCAGCGGCGCGGCCGACTGCGTGCTGGCGCTGGGCTTCGAGCACATGAGCCCTGGCGCGCTGGGGGCGGTGTTCAACGACCGCCCGAGCCCGTTCGATCACTTCGAGCAGATCACCGACGAGCTGGTCGGCAACGAGCAGGTGCCGCTGGCGCTGCGCTACTTCGGCGGCGCCGGCCTGGCGCACATGCAGCAGTACGGCACGCAGATGTCGACCTTCGCGAAGATCCGCGCCAAGGCCAGCCGCCATGCGTCGAACAACCCGGTGGCGCTGTTCCGCACCGTCGTCACCGAAGACGAAGTGATGGCGGCGCCGGTCATGTGGCCCGGCGTGATGACGCGGCTCATGGCTTGTCCGCCGACCTGTGGCGCGGCAGCGGCCATCATCTGCTCGCCGCGCTTCGCCGAGCGCCATGGCCTGGATCGCAGTGTGCGCATCAAGGCGCAGGCGATGACCACCGACCGCGCCATCACCTTCGAGAGCCGCGACATGCGCGAGGTGGTCGGCTTCAGCATGGCGCAGGAAGCCGCGCAGAAGGTCTACGACGCCGCCGGTGTCGGCCCGCAGGACATCGACGTGGTCGAGCTGCACGACTGCTTTGCGCACAACGAACTCATCAGTTACGAAGCGCTGGGCCTGTGCCCGGTGGGCGGCGCGGAGAAGTTCGTGGTCGACGGCGACAACACCTACGGTGGCAAGGTCGTCACCAATCCGTCGGGTGGACTGCTGTCGAAGGGCCATCCGCTGGGCGCCACGGGGCTCGCGCAGTGCACGGAGCTGGTCCAGCAGCTGCGCGGCACGGCCGACAAACGGCAGGTCGAAGGCGCGCGCCTCGCGCTGCAGCACAACCTCGGCCTGGGCGGCGCCTGCGTGGTCACGCTGTACGAGCGCGTCTGAAGGCGAAGCAGATGATCGACAAGAAATGGATCGGCCACGAGCTGCCAGCCTCGGTGATTCCCATCGAGCGCAGCCGGCTGCAGTTCTTCGCCAAGGCCATCGGCGAGACCGACCCGGTCTACACCGATGCCGCCGCCGCGCGCGATGCCGGTTACCCCGACCTGCCTGCGCCGCCGACCTTCCTGTTCGCGGCCGAGCTGGATTCGGGGGCGTCGAACCAGCTGCTCGACGACCTGCAGATTCCGCTGTCGAAGCTGCTGCACGGCGAGCAGAGCTTCGAGTTCCACCGGCCGGCCTGCGTGGGCGACACGGTGACGGTGCGTTCCACCGTCAGCGACATCTACGACAAGAAGAACGGCGCGCTCGAATTCGTGGTGAAGACCTCGCGCGCCACCAACCAGCGGGACGAACTCGTGGCGGAGCTGCGCTCCGTCATCGTCTGCCGGCACTGAAAGACGCTGCACCCATGACCTCCGCGACCTCCATCACCTACGACAGCGTGCAGATCGGCGACGAGCTGCCCGCCCTGCAACTCCCGCCCGTGAACCGCACCACGCTCGCGCTCTTCGCGGGCGCCTCGGGCGACCACAACCCGATCCACATCGACACCGACTTCGCGCGCAAGGCCGGCATGCCCGACGTGTTCGCGCAGGGCATGCTGGGCATGGCCTGGCTCGGCCGGCTGCTCACGCAATGGGTGCCGCAGGCGCAGCTGCGCCGCTTCGACGTGCGCTTCCAGGGCATCACGCACCTGGGCCATGCCGTGCGCTGCACCGGCCGCGTGGTCGAGAAGCTGGAGCGCAACGGCGAGCGCTGTGTGCGCGTGGAAGTGCTCAGCGCCAACCAGTACGGCCAGGCACGCATCGCGGGCGAGGCCATCGTGGCGCTGCGCTGACCCCTGGAACGAAACAAGACGAGAGAGAAAGACAAGAGACATGACACCCAAACTCGAAGGCAAGGTCGCCCTCATCACCGGCTCGGGCCGCGGCATCGGCCGTGCGATCGCGCTCAAGCTGGCGTCGGAGGGCGCGCGCATCGTCGTCAACGACCTCGACACCGAACCGGCCGAGGAAACCGTGCGGGCCATCCGCGCCGCGGGCGGCCAGGCCGTGGCCTGTGTCGGCAGCGTGTCGGCACCGGACTTTGCGGAGCGCTTCGTCGGTACGGCGGTGAGCGAATTCAAGGGCCTGGACATCATCGTCAACAACGCCGGCTACACCTGGGACAGCGTGGTGCAGAAGATGACCGACGAGCAGTGGTACGCCATGATCGACGTGCACCTGACGGCGCCGTTCCGCATCCTGCGCGCGGCGCAGCCGGTGATCCGGGCGCTGTCGAAGGCAGAGACCGAGGACGGCCGGCGCGTGGTGCGCAAGGTGGTCAACATCTCGTCGGTGGCGGGGCTCTTCGGCAACCCGGGGCAGGCCAACTACTCGACCGCCAAGGCCGGCATCGTCGGCATGACGCAGACCCTGGCCAAGGAGTGGGGCCGCATGAACGTCACGGTGAACTGCGTGGCCTTCGGCTTCATCCAGACGCGGCTCACGGCCAGCACGGCCGAGGCCACCACCGCGAACATCGAGGGGCGCGAGATCAAGGTCGGCGTCAACCCCGGGCTGCTGGCGATGATGGAACAGTCGATCCCGCTGGGCCGGGGCGGCACGCCCGAGGAGGCGGCCGGCGCGGTGTACCTCCTGTGCGCGCCCGAGTCGGACTACGTGAGCGGCCAGACGCTCATGTGCACCGGTGGGCTCACCGGCATCTGAGGTGGCTGGCATGCAACTCGAAGAAGGTATTGCCTGGGGCGTGCAGGACGGCATCGGGCGCATCGTGCTGAAGCGGCCCGAGCGCGCCAACTCGGTGTCGCTGCCGAGCAGCCATGCGTTGGCGCGCGCCATCGACGAGGTGCTGGAAGCGGCGCCGCGCGCCATCCTGTTGACCGGGGAAGGGCGCGTGTTCTGCGCGGGCGGCGACATCGATTCGTTCGTGGCCGCGGGCGACAAGCTGCCCGAGCTGGTCGATGCCATCCTCGACCGGCTGCATCCCGCGCTGCTGCGGCTGGCCCGGAACCCGGCGCCGCTGGTGGTCGCGGTCAACGGCACGGTCGGGGGCGCCGGCGTGGGGCTGGCGCTGTGTGGTGACTTCGTGCTCGCGGCCGAGTCGATGAAGCTGCGCACCGGTTATGCGGCCATCGGGCTGTCGCCGGACGCGGGGAGTTCGTATTTCCTGTCGCGGCGCATCGGGCCGGTGCGCGCGCAGCAATGGCTGATGCTCAGCGATCCGATCGACAGTGCGCGCTGTCTGGCTGCGGGCGCGGTCGATGCGTTGTACCCGGAAGCTGAACTCGCGGCGGCTGCCGAAGCATTGGTGACACGGCTGGCCAGCGGCGCAACGGGTTCGTTCGCGGCCATCAAGGCGCTTTGCGATGATGCGCCGGCACGCCCGATCGACGAACACTTCGAGATGGAGCACCGACTGCTGCGCGAACGCGCTGGCAGCGCGGATGCACGCGAGGGCGTGGCGGCCTTCGTTGCGAAGCGCGCGCCGCGCTTCGCGGGGCGCTGACGGGACCGGCCCGTTTCAGGGCCAGGGCGTCGGCGGCGGAATCTCGCACACCGGCTCGACGTCGATGCTCTTGAAGTCGGCCGGCGAGACGATTTCCAGGTACTCCATGTCGGGCGAGTAGTCGAAGAGAAAGTGCCGGATGCCGGGGCGCTGGTGCACCACGTCGCCGGCTTCGACGCGCGTTTCCTTGTCCTCGTACATGAAGCGCGCCCAGCCCTTGAGCATGAAGACGATCTGGAAGTCTGCCTCGTGGCGGTGCCAGCCGGTGCCCGTTTCCGGTGCCATGTTGGCCTTGACCAGGTGCGCGATCACCTTGCCGTGCGTGGCCGCCGCAATGCCGAGATCGCGGTAGAGGAAGAAGTCACGCAGCCCGCCCGAGACGTACTCGGTGTCGGCGGGCTTGACGTGGGAGAACTGGGTGGCGGTTCGGTCCAGCATGGGCGCTCCTTCGCAAGGTGATGCTGCGCTGCAGCATGCATAAACCGTTCCTGCGCGGGGCCCATTGCTTGACGGCCATCGGGGCGGTCAAGATACTCAACCGCATGGTTCACTCAGATGCTCTGGACGCCGTGTTTGCGGCCCTGTCAGACCCGACGCGCCGCAGCGTGCTCGAAGCGCTGGGCGAGGGCAGCCTCAGCGTGACCGAGTTGGCGGAGCCGCACGGCATGTCGCTGACGGGCTTCATGAAGCACCTGCGCGTGCTCGAAGGCGCGGGCCTCATCTCGCGCACGAAGGCGGGCCGCGTCGTGCGCTGCGAGCTGTCGGCGGGCCCGATGCAGGAGGCCGCCGTGTGGCTCTCGCGCTATGAGAAGTTCTGGACCGGCCGCCTCGACGCACTGGCGCGCTTTCTCTATCACCAGGAGGACACCGAATGGCGAAACCTTCCCCCGGCGGCAACACCGGAAACACCCCCGGCAACACCACCGAGCGCCCCTCGCTCACGCTCCGCCGGCACTTCCGCGTCAGCCCCGCCAAAGTCTGGCGCGCGTGGACCGACCCGCAAGCGCTGAAGCACTGGTTCGGCCCCGAGGAAATCGTCGACGTTCCGTTGGCCGAGGTCGACCTGCGCGTGGGCGGGCGCTTCCGAGTGACCATGTTGGCAGCCGATGGCGAGACGCACGATGTGAGCGGCACTTATCTGGAGGTCGTGCCCGAGCGCAGGCTGGTCTTCAGCTGGGCCTGGCGCAGCACGCCCGAGCGCGAGTCGCGCGTCACCGTTCAACTCGAACCCGATGCGGGTGGCTGCGAGTTCGTGCTCATGCACCAGCAGTTCTTCGACGAAGCGGCGCGCGAAGGCCACACGCACGGCTGGACCGGCTCCCTCGTCAAGCTCGAGAGTTGGCTGCTCGGCGGTGGCAGCGGGTGACGGCCACGCCCAACCCCAACCCCGCGACCATGGCCGACGCGCTGGACGCGATCTACCGCGCCGAGTCGCGCCGCATCTTCGCCACGCTGGTGCGCCTGCTCGGCGATTTCGACTTGGCCGAGGAAGCGTTGCATGACGCCTTTCGCGCGGCGCTCGAGCAATGGCCGCGCGAGGGCATGCCCGCCAACCCGCGCGCCTGGCTGGTGTCGGCGGGGCGCTTCAAGTCCATCGACGGCATTCGCCGGCAGGCGCGCTTCACGGCGTGGGACGAGGCCACCGCCCACACCGACACCCTGGCCGACCCCGCGCCCGCCTGGGACGACGCCGACCCGGATGCCGACGCGCTCGAGGACGATCGCCTGCGGCTGGTTTTCACCTGCTGCCACCCCGCGCTCGCACCCGACGCGCAGGTGGCGCTCACGCTGCGCGAGGTCTGCGGGCTGGCGACGGAAGAAATCGCGCGCGCCTTTCTCGTGCCGGCGCCCACCATCGCGCAGCGGATCGTGCGGGCGAAGGCACGCATCCGCGATGCCGGCATTCCGTACCAGGTGCCGGGCCTGGCCGAACTGCCCGAGCGGCTCGATGCGGTGCTGCGCGTGGTGTACCTTGTGTTCAACGAAGGCTACGCGGCCTCGTCGGGCGAGAGCGTGACGCGCGCGGACCTGTCGGCGGAGGCGATCCGGCTCGGGCGGCTGGTGGCTGAGCTGCTGCCGGACCCCGAGGCGCTGGGGCTGCTGGCGCTGATGCTGCTGCACGACGCCCGCCGCACCGCGCGCACCTCGGCGCAGGGCGAACTCGTGCTGCTCGACGCGCAGGACCGCAGCCTCTGGCACCGCGGGCAGATCGGGGAGGGCGCGGCGCTGGTCGAGCGTGCGCTGCTGTCGCGCCGCTTCGGCCCGTACACCTTGCAGGCGGCCATTGCTGCGGTGCATGCCGAAGCAGCGGAAGCAGTCGACACCGACTGGCCGCAGATCGTCGGCCTGTACGACGTGCTGCTGCGCCTGGACCCTTCGCCCGTGGCCGAACTCAACCGTGCGGCGGCCGTGGCCATGCGCGATGGGCCGGCGGCGGGGCTGGCGCTGATCGACGCGCTGCTCGCACGCGGCGAGTTGGCCCAGTACCACCTGGCGCACGGCGCGCGTGCCGAGCTGTGCCGGCGCCTGGGCCGCATCGACGATGCGCGCGCGGCCTATTTGCGGGCGCTGTCGCTGGCTCGGCAGCAGCCCGAGCGGCAATTCCTGGAGCGGCAGCTGGCGTCGTTGCCCGACGCGAAAAATTTCTGACGCCTCTTGTCGATTTCGGCCGCCGCCGTTCGACCAGTGGTGTCCTCACTCAAATCTGCAAGGAGATCCCGGATGAAATACCTCTGCCTGGTTCATTGCGACGAAGCGGTGCTTCAAGCACTGTCGCCGGACGAGCGCCGCACGCTTGGCGCGGACTCGAGAGCCTACGATGAGTGGCTGGAAGAAGCCGGCCACTTCATCGCCGCCGAGGCGCTGACCTCGGTGAAAGTCGCCAAGGTCGTGCAGGTGCGCCAGGGCCGGCGCTCGCATGTCGACGGCCCGTACGCCGAAGCCCGCGAACAGCTGTGCGGCTTCATCCTGGTCGAGGCGCGCGACCTGAACGCCGCGATCCAGCTGGCGGGCCGCATTCCGATGGCGCGCTACGGCGCCATCGAGGTCCGCCCCATCGAAGTCATGGAAATGATCGAAAACACGGAAGGGAATGTCGCATGAGATACCTTTGCCTGATCTACGGAACCGACGCGCAGACGAGTCACTTCTCGGCGCAGGACATGGACCGCTACATCCACGAACACGTCGACTACGACGCCCATTTGCAGGCGCTCGGCAAGCTCGTCGTGTCCGAGGCCTTGCAGCCTGCCAGCACGGCGGTCACGGTGCGCATGCGCAACCACAAGCTCTCGGTCACCGACGGGCCGTTCGCCGAAACCAGCGAGCAGCTGGGCGGCTTCTACTTTGTCGAGGCCGACAGCGAAGAAGAAGCGCTGCAGCTCGCGGCCGGCATTCCCTCGGCGCGCTTCAGCAGCATCGAGGTGCGCAAGGCTTCGTCAGCCGGCGACAGCGGCAATCGTGGCAGCCAGGGGGCGGGCCCATGAGCGGCGCGCTCGACCGGACGCCGCCCGCGCGCGCCACGGCGCGCGAATGGACCGGGCTGGCGGTCATCGCGCTGCCGTGCATGCTCTATTCGATGGACCTCACGGTGCTGAACCTGGCGATCCCGTCGATCAGCGAAGACTTGAAGCCCACCGCCTCGCAGCTGCTGTGGATCGTCGACATCTACGGCTTCTTCGTGGCCGGCCTGCTGGTCACCATGGGCACGCTGGGCGACCGTATCGGGCGGCGCCGGCTGCTGCTGATCGGCGCGGTGGCGTTCGGCGTCGCCTCGGTGCTCGCGGCCTTCTCGACCAGCGCCAACATGCTGATCGCCACGCGCGCGCTGCTCGGTGTGGCGGGGGCGACGCTGGCGCCGTCGACGCTCTCGCTCATCCGCAACATGTTCCTCGACCCGGCGCAGCGCACCGTGGCCATCGGCGTGTGGATCTCCAGCTTCTCGGCCGGTGCCGTCATCGGACCGGTGATCGGCGGCGTGCTGCTGCAGTTCTTTTCGTGGGGCTCGGTGTTCCTCATCGGCGTGCCGGTGATGGTGCTGCTGCTGGCGCTCGGCCCCTGGCTGCTGCCCGAGTACCGCGACCCCGATGCCGGCGCGCTCGACCTGACCAGCGTGGCGCTCTCGCTGGGCGCGGTGCTGGCGGCCATCTACGGCATCAAGCAGGTGGCCGAGCACGGGCCCGACGTGGTGTCGCTTGCGGCCATCGCGGTCGGCGCGCTGCTGGGCTGGCTGTTCGCGCGCCGGCAGGGGCGGCTGGCCGATCCGATGATCGACCTGCGCCTGTTCAGGCTGCCGGCCTTCAGCGTCTCGCTCGGGGCCTACATGCTGGCCTGCTTCGTGATGTTCGGCCTCTTTCTCTACAACGCCCAGTACCTGCAGCTGGTGCTCGGCCTGTCGCCGCTGGAGGCGGGCCTGTGGAGCATGCCGAGCGCCGGCGCCTTCATCGTCGGTTCGATGATCGTGCCCGCGCTCACGCGGCGCCTGTGCCCGGCCTATGTCATGGGCGGCGGGCTGGGCGTGGCGGCGCTGGGGTTCGGCATGCTGGTGCTGCTGCCCGCGCAGGGCGGGCTGGCCTGGATGGTGACGAGCGCGATCACCTCGTCGCTCGGTCTGGCGCCGGTGTTCACGCTGGCCACCGACCTGGTCGTGGGCAGCGCGCCGCCGGAGCGCGCGGGCGTGGCCTCGGCGATCTCGGAGACCAGTTCCGAGTTCGGCGGGGCGCTGGGCATTGCCATCCTGGGCAGCGTTGGCGTGGCGATCTACCGCGCGACCATGGCCGACGCCGTGCCCGCGGGTCTCGCCGATGCGGCGGCGGTGGAAGCCGCCCGCAGCACGCTGGGCGGAGCGGTCGCGCTGGCCGGGGAACTGCCCGGTACCACGGGTGCCGCGCTGCTCGACACCGGGCGCGGGGCGCTGCTGCACGCCCTGCGGCTGGTGGCGGGCGGGTGCGCGGTGGTGCTGCTGTTCGTCGGCGTGCTGGTGGCGGTGCGGCTGCGCGATGTGGGCGCGGCCCCGGCGCATGGGGCGGAAGAGGAGGAGAGTGGGGGCGCCGCACCCCCGGGCGGCGCCGCATTGCCGGAGCGTTGACGAGCCTCCATACTGGGGCTTCCACGACGTACCCCACGACCGAACGGAGGCCCCATGAGCAACGAACTGCGCAAGAAGCTGCATGACCTGGCAGAACTGTCCGACAGCACCTCCGACCCGCAGACCAAGGCCATCGTCGAGGCGATCCGCCTGCAGACGGCGGTGCTGAACGAGCGGCTGTTCAGCATCGAGCTGCAGCTGGGGGTGCTCGCCAAGCGCATGGAAAACACCACCGACTGAGTCGGCTGCTGCTTTGTGGGGATAATCCCCGCCATGAGCGGCAACACCTTCGGAACTCTCTTCGCGGTCACCAATTTCGGCGAGTCGCACGGCCCGGCCATCGGCTGCGTGATCGACGGCTGCCCCCCGGGCATGGCCCTGAGCGAGGCCGACATCCAGGGCGACCTCGACCGTCGCCGCCCCGGCACCAGCCGCCACGTCACCCAGCGCAACGAGCCCGACGCGGTGCAGATCCTCTCTGGCGTGTACGAGGGCAAGACCACCGGCACGCCCATTGCGCTGCTGATCCAGAACACCGACCAGCGCAGCAAGGACTACGGGCAGATCGCCCAGCAGTTCCGTCCTGGCCACGCCGACTTCACCTACTGGAAGAAATACGGCATCCGCGATCCGCGCGGCGGAGGGCGTTCTTCGGCACGGCTCACGGCACCCATGGTCGCGGCCGGCGCGGTCGCCAAGAAGTGGCTGGCCGAAAAATACGGGATGGTGTTCCGCGGCTGCATGACGCAGATCGGCGAGATCGCCATTCCCTTCGAGAGCTGGGACCACGTGCCCAACAACCCCTTCTTCGCCCCCATCGCCGACGTGAGCGCGCTGGAGGACTACATGGACCGCCTGCGCAAGGCCGGCGACTCGTGCGGCGCGCGCATCCGCGTCACCGCCACGAACGTGCCCGTGGGCCTGGGTGAGCCGCTGTTCGACAAGCTCGACGCCGAGATCGCCTACGCCATGATGGGCATCAACGCCGTGAAGGCGGTGGAGATCGGCGCCGGCTTCGACAGCATCACGCAGCGCGGCACCACGCATGGCGACTCGATCACGCCGACCGGGTTTCTCAGCAACAACGCAGGCGGCATCCTGGGCGGCATCAGCTCGGGGCAGGACCTCGAGGTGACCATTGCGATCAAGCCCACCAGCTCGATCATCAGCCCGCGCCAATCGATCGACGTGAACAACAACCCCGTCGAAGTCATCACCAAGGGCCGCCATGACCCCTGCGTCGGCATCCGCGCCACGCCCATCGCCGAAGCCATGCTCGCGCTGGTGGTGATGGAGCACGTGCTGCGCAACCGAGCGCAATGCGGTGACGTGAACCCGCCCGCAGAGAAGACCGAAGCTGCGTCGCCGCAGGCGTCTTTCCTGTAGTGTCCGCCCCGCCACCTGTGGCCGCCGGGCGCGGCCACCTGTTGGCGTTCGCTGGCCTGTCGGCCAGCTATTTCGCGCACATCGGTTTCTTCAATCCGTACCTGCCGCTGTGGCTCAAGGACCTGGGCCTGCCGATCTTCACGATCAGCCTGCTGGCTTCGGTGCAATCCATCACCCGCGTCTTCGCGCCCTATGCCTGGGGCGCGCTCAGCGACCACACCGGCCAGCGCGTGAAGCTGCTGCGCTTCAGCGCTGCGGTGGCGCTGGCCAGTTCCTTTGGCCTGTGGTGGAACGGCGGCGCCTGGTGGCTCGCGCTGGTGCTGCTGGTGATGTTCACCCACACCAGCTCGATGATGTCGCTCACCGAAGCCGCCATGGCGCAGATCGTCGCGGGCGACTGGGGGCGCTACGGGCGTATCCGGCTGTGCGGATCGGCCGGCTTCCTGGTCACCGTGTTCGTGGCGGGCGAATGGTTCGAGCGCTTCGGCATGAAGCACTTCCCGTTCTGGGCCGCCGGCACCCTGGCCGTGGTGCTGATCGCGACGATGAAGCTGCCCGACCTGCGCGAGCCGCCCGCCGCGCACGACGCCGTGAAGGAACCCATCGGCCCCGTGCTGCGCGTCCCCGCCGTGCGCTGGTTCTTTGCCTCGCTGTTCTTCCAGGTGATGTCGCACTTCTCGGTGTACGCGTTCTTCTCGCTGTACCTCGATTCGATCGGCTACGGCAAGAGCACCATCGGCTTGCTGTGGGCACTGTCGGTGGTGGCCGAGATCGTCTGGTTCTTCCTGCAGGGTCGGCTCATCGGCCTGCTGCCGATGCACCGCTGGATGCTGGTGTGCGGCATTGCCGGCGTGGCGCGGCTCGGGCTCACCGCCGGGCTCGGCGGCTTCATCGCGGCACTGGTCATTGCGCAATGGCTGCACGCGCTGAGCTTCGCGGCGCACCACACCGCGTGCATCGCCGTGGTGTCGCGCCGCTTCCCCGGCCACTTGCGCGGTCGCGGGCAGGCGCTGTTCACGGTGATCGGCTACGGCTTCGGCGGTGTGCTGGGTGTGTTGCTCGGCGGGGCTGTAGCGCAGGAGCTGGGGTATCGCACGATGTTCGCGCTGGCGGCGTTGCTGGCGGTGGTCGGTAGCCTGTGCGCGTGGCAGATGGTGAGGCTTGAAGGCGGGGCGCCTGTCCGCCGGTAAGCCTGTCGGAAATAGCGACACCGATGCGTTCCTTGTCGATCACTGTTGCTGCTGCTGCTGTCGTCCTGGGACTTTCCCAAGGAGAGAGCCACGCACAAGCAGCCCCGTTGCCCGAGCTGGCGTCGCGCGGCGTGCAATGCCAATGGATCGATGAAGCGTTGTTCGCCTTGGTGCAGACCTCTCCCAGGGATGGCGAGGATTCGCTGTCTGTCCAGAAGCTCCGGCGCCTGCAATCCGACATGAAGCCCGCCACCCGCCAGCTCTATGACGAGCTGGCAGCGGGGTATCGAGGGAGCGATGCTTACGACAACGGCGCGGATGCCTATGCAGTGGTGGTCGGCCGGCGCATGGACCGCGGACTGCGAGCCTGTGCCAAGGCCTGGTTTCCCGAGGCCGATGCGAGCCGGGTCGACGACTGTTCGGCCGCCCACCTGGCGGGCATGGCGGCATTGAACAGCCGCAAGCGTGCGCTACCGCAAGCAGCGGCCCTGGAGACTGCGCAAAAGGCCGCCCCCGTGGCCGATGCACTGGCCCGGCAGATCGTGCAGTACTTCTATGACTACCCCATCTCTGCCTATTCCGATGCGCAGAGCGCAGGACGCATCAGCGGCGGCGCCAGGGAGCGCTGCCTTCGGGGCCAATGGCATCGGCAGCCCTAGCGCGAGGATGAGGCAAGGCTACTTCTTGCCGCGCTTGGCGGCCTTGCGGACAGCGGGCTTGTCGACACCGCCCTTGGCAGTCTTGCCTCCGTTGCCGAGTCCGTTCTCCTTCTCGAACATCGCAAAGTACTCCGAAGCCATCTTGCGCAGCGAGCGCCCGATGTTCGCGTAGTCGTACTCGTTGAGGTTGGCCAGCGACACGCGCCCCGACGGGTGCTTGCCGCCGAAGCCGCGGCCGGGCAGCAGGACGATGCTGGTTTCGGCGGCGATGCGGAACAGCGCTTCGTTGGGCTGCAGCTTGGTGAGAATCCACTTGCCGAAGCGCTCGCCGTGCATCTGCGTGGCGATGTCCTGCAGGTCGAGCAGGTGGTAGTAGCTCACCGAGTTCGGGTCGGGCGGCAGGGGCAGGCCCAGCTCGCGGTACAGCGCTTCCTTGCGGCGCGAGACGATGTGCTTCATCGACTTCTTGTAGGTTTCGCCCTCGTCCATAAGGCAGAACAGCGAGAACATCACCATCTGCGCCTGCACCGGGGTCGAGAGGCCGGCCGTGTGGTTGAGCGCCACGGTGCGGCTGTCGGCCACGAGGCGGTCGATGAACTTCAGCTGGCGCGGCTCGGTGGTGATGGAGCTGTAGCGCGCATCGAGTTCCTTCAGCCGGGCTTCGGGCAGGGCGGCGATCTGGCGGTCGAGGATGTTGTCCTCGTGCGTGGCGACCACGCCCATGCGCCAGCCGGTGGCACCGAAGTACTTCGAGAACGAATACACCAAGATGGTGTTCTGGGGGCACATCGCGAACAGCGAGGTGAAGTTGTCCGCGAAGGTGCCGTACACATCGTCCGTGAGGATGATGAGGTCGGGCCGCTGCTTCACGATGTCGACGATGTAGCCGAGCACCTCGTCGCTGATCTTCACCGAAGGCGGGTTGCTCGGGTTGCACAGGAAGAAGGCCTTGACCTTGGGGTCGAGCAGCTTCTGCAACTCCTTCTTCGTGAACTGCCAGTTGTTCTCGGAGGGCGCATCGATCAGCGCCTCGATGAGCTGGTAGTCGTTCAGGTGCGGGATCTCGATGTAGGGCGTGAAGATCGGCATGCCCAGCGCAATGGTGTCGCCGGGCGACAGCAGGTGGTTCTCGCGCAGGCTGTTGAACAGGTAGGTCATGGCGGCGGTGCCGCCTTCCACCGCGTACATGTCGAACCTGCCCACGAAGGGGTGCGTGTTGATCATCTCCTTGTGGATGTACTGGCCCACGATGATCTCGGACAGGCGCAGCATGCGGTCGGGCACCGGGTAGTTGCAGCCCAGGATGGCCTCGCACATCTCGTAGATGAAGTCGCCGGCCGACAGGCCCAGCTGGTCGCGCACGTACGACACGGCGGCCTCGATGAAGCGCACGCCGGGCTCGCCCGCCCGCGACTTGGCAAAGATCTCGAAGCGCGCCTCGATGCCCTCGCGCTGCGGAAAGCCGCCCACGTCCGCCATGTAGATGTACGAACGCTCGGCCTCGGTCATGGCGAACAGGCCGAACTGGAAGAAGCCGTGGCGCGGGGTGGTGGCCAGGAAGTTCGGGTTGCCGCGGCCGGCGTTGAGCATGAGCCGGTCACTCTGTCGTGCGACCTGGATCAGCGCATCCTTCAGTTCGAACGGGCTCAGTCCGCCCAGCTTTTTCACGTCGCCGAAATCCATGGAGTACTCCTTGGTTGAGAAAAAAGGAAGAAAGAAAAAATGAACGATGTGGGGCTCAGACCAGCGCCACGATCAGCGGGCCGAGCAGCGTGAGGAACACATTGGCCAGTGCGTAGGTGATGGCGAAGGGCACGGTGGGAATCGCGTTCTCGGCCTTGCCCAGCACTTCGCCGAAGGCCGGGTTGGCGCTGCGCGAGCCGCTCAGCGCGCCGGCGAAGACGGCCGTGTTGTCGTAGCGCAGCACGTAGCGGCCGAACAGCATCGTGAGGATCATGGGCACGAGCGTCACCACCACGCCGACGCCGAAGATGGTCAGGCCCAGTTCCTTGATCGTCTGCACGGCCTGCAGGCCCGACGACAGGCCGACGACGACCACGAAGCCTGCCAGGCCCAGGTCTTTCAGCAGTTGCACCGCGCTGTTCGGCAGCGCACCGAAGGTCTGCTTCTTCGCGCGGTACCAGCCGAACAGCAGGCCCGACAGCAGCGCGCCACCGCCGGCACCGAGCGTGAGCGGAATGGCGCCGATCTTCACGCTCAGCAGGCCGATCAGGAGGCCCACCACCAGGCCCGTGCCGAGGTAGACGAAGTCGGTCTTGGCGCTGGGCACGATCACGTCGCCGACGAGGGCCGCGACGCGCTTCACGTCCTGTTCGGCACCGAAGATCGACACCAGGTCGCCGACCTGCACGACGGTGTCGGGCTTCATCGGCAGCACCTGGCCCATGCGGCTGAGTTGCACCACGAAGATGCCGTGGCGCACGCCGCCGGCGGTGGCCTGGCGGATCTGGTCCACCGTCTTGCCGCCGAAGTCCTTGTTGGTGAGCACGATCTCGCGCTTGTGCATGGTGAGCTCCATGCCGTCGACCGCATCGACCTCCTTGCCCAGCAGCGGGGCGCTGGCCACCACGGCGTCGCGCCGGCCGACGGTGAGCACGTAGTCGCCCTGGCGCAGCACGAGCGTGGGGCTGACCTCGATGAACCGGCCGTCGCGCTTCACGCGCTCGATGGTGATGGTGGTCGCCGGGTTGGCGTTCTCGATGTCGGCCACCGTGCGCTGCGGGTCGCTGGCCAGCTGGTAGATGCGCCCGACCAGCGGCGGGGCGGCTTCCTGCTGGTCGGGGCCGAGCACCTTCACGCCGGCCTGCATCGCGGTCTCGGCCGCGATGGCGTCGTCGCGGATGCTGCGGCCCATGAGCTTGGGCAGGATGTTGACGCACACGATGATCGCGCCGAACGAGCCGAACACATAGGTCACGGCATAGCCGATGGCCACGTTGCCCTGCAGCCTTGCCGTCTCGGCTGCCGCCAGCCCGAGCTTGCCGATGGCGTCGCCCGCCGTGCCGATGATGGCGCTCTGCGTGAGGCCGCCGGCCGCCACGCCCGCTGCCAGGCCCTTGTCGAGTCCGAACAGCTTGGCCATGACCACCACGGTCGCCAGGCCCGTGGCCGCCATCACCGCGGCCAGGATGATCTCCTTGATCGACTGCTTGCCGAGCGAGCTGAAGAACTGCGGCCCGCTCTCGAAACCCACGGCGTAGATGAACAGCGCGAACAGCACCGCCTTCACGCCGCCGTCGATCTGCACGCCGACCTGGCTGACGATCACCGCCACCAGCAGCGAGCCGGCGACGCCGCCGAGCTGGAACTTGCCGAACTTGATCTTGCCGATCCAGTAGCCGACCGCCAGCGAGAGAAACAGGGCCATCTCCGGCGACTTCTTGAAGAGTTCGTGCAGCCAATCCATGGGTGAGGTCCTTTCAGGGCATCAATGGGAAGAAGAGGAAGAGAAGGGCGTGGGGCGTCGGGGCGCTTATGTCGTGTGGTGAACGAGTCCCGCCAGGGCCACGATCAGCGGCCCCATCAGCGGCAGCACGACGTTCGAGATGGCGTAGGTGATCGTGTAGCCCAGCAGCGGCGTGGCGTTGCCGGCGGCGTTCTGCACGGCGCTGAGCGCGGGCGTGCTGCACTGCTGGCCGGCGATGGCGCCGAGCAGCACCGGCGCCTCGAGCCTGAGCAGGCGATGGCCGACGAACAGCGAGATGCTGGCCGGCACCACCGCGACGGCGATGCCCACCAGCGGCAGCGCGATGCCGAACTTCTGGACCAGCGCCAGCGCCTGCGGCCCCGAGGCCAGGCCCACGCAGGCGATGAAGGTGGCCAGGCCCAGGTCCTTCATGAGCGCGAGCGCGTCGGCCGGCACGCTCAGCCGGTGCGGGTGCTTCGACTGGTACCAGCCGAAGGCCAGGCCGGTGAGCAGCGCACCGCCGCCGGTGCCGAGCGAAAAGGGAATACCGCCGATCTTCGCGCTGAAGCTGCCGATGAACACGCCCAGCAGGATGCCCGTCGCGGCAAAGCTGATGTTGCTGCGCGTGGACGCGATCACGCGGTCGCCGACCTGCGCGATGGCGGTGGCCACGTCGGGCGCGGGGCCGTAGAGCTTGAGCACGTCGCCGCGCTGCAGCGTGAGGTCGTTCAGGAGCGGCATCGCGTGGCCGTCGCGCGCCACACCCACCACCTGCACGGTGGTCGGCAGCACGGCTTCCAGCGCCTGCAGTCCGCGCCCGAACCACTCGCGGCGATTGGCGACGACCTCGGTGGTCTCGACCACGGTGTCGAACGCGGTGGTGTCGGCGAATTCCTGGCCCAGCAATTCGCCGACGTTGACGAGCGCGCTGCGCCGGCCGATGGCCAGCACGCGGTCGCCCACGCGCAGGTGCAGGTCGGGCTCGACCGCCAGGCTCTGGCCGTTGCGCACCACGCGCTCGATGCTGGCCTGCCGCCCGAGGATGGCCGTCAGCTCGCCGACCGAACGGCCGCGCCCCACGGTGACACGGAAGACGCGCCCGACCATCTCGGGTGTGGCGCTGGCGGCGGCCGGGTCGTCGGCGCCGCCGCCCATGGTCTTCCAGAGCTTGTCGGCTTCCGCGCGCAGGTCGACGCGCAGCAGCAGCGGAAACACCTGGCTCGTGACCACCACGATGGCGATCAGCCCGAACACGTAGGTGATGGAGTAGGCCGTGACCACGTTGGCCTGCAGCTGCGCGATGTCGGCGGGCGAGAGCGACAGCTTCGAGATCGCGTCGGTCGCCGTGCCCACCACGGCCGATTCGGTGGCCGCGCCCGCCATCAGCCCGGCGGCGGTGCCCTGGTCGAGCGAAAGCAGCACGGTGGCGGCGAGCACCAGCGCGAGCACCGCCACCACCTCGACCACGCACAGCAGGCCCAGCCGCAGGCCCTTGGCGTCGAGGTTGGCGAAGAACTGCGGGCCGCCCGCGTAGCCGAGCGCAAAGATGAACAGCATGAAGAACACGTTCTTCACGCTGTCGTCGAGGCGGATGCCGAGCTGGCCGACGACCAGCGCGGCGATCAGCGTGCCGCAGATGCCGCCGAGCTGGATCGGGCCGAAACGGATCTGGCCGATCGCATAGCCGATGCACAGCACCAGAAACAATGCGATTTCCGGACTGTTTCTGAGTATTTCCACGAGAGGGCCGAACATTTGCCGCAATTCCTCCGGGTTTATTTATTCGAATGGCTGGCGTTCGCAATGAAAAACTGAGCACTGCACCCATTGGCATCAAGGCTTTGCGGGCGTTGTGCCAAAGCGCAAACTTTGTCTTTCAGCGCAAGGATGGCCGATTTTTCGAATCGGGGTTTACGATAAATCAACATTCATGACAATTGTCAAAATTTGAAAAAAAGCGGATGAACGGTCATTCGAATTAATTCATTTGAATTACATGAATGCCCGCTGCAGTGCAATGGATCGAGCACGCGCCGCCCATCGTGGCCTCGGGTTTTCGATAACTAAAGTGACTTGATTTAGTCGGTCGCCTGCTCGATAGTCCTTCTCGCGTCCGGATGCCTTCCCGCTTTCTTGCGGGGCAACCGGTTCCCCAGCAAGCACGGCAGGCGCCGTGCGCCCGCCCCCTGAAGGAGACACACCCATGTTCATTCCCTCGCGTTTCGCTCCCGCCTTGACCGTCCTGGCCCTGGCCGCATCCGCTACCTCCCTGGCCGTCGCGGCCGATGCGCCGGTCATCGGCCTGGTCACCAAGACCGAGACCAATCCGTTCTTCGTGAAGATGAAGGAGGGCGCGCAGGAAGAGGCCAAGAAGCTCGGCGCCAAGCTGCTGTCGGGCGCGGGCAAGGCCGACGGCGACAACGCAGGGCAGATCACGGCGATGGAAAACATGATCGCGGCGGGCGCCAAGACCATCCTCATCACGCCCAGCGACGCCAAGGCCATCGTGCCCGCCATCAAGAAGGCGCGCGACAAGGGCGTGCAGGTGATCGCGCTGGACAGCCCGGCCGATCCGCCGGACGCCACCGACGCGCTCTTCGCCACCAACAACTACACGGCCGGCGTGCTCATCGGCGAATACGCCAAGGCCGCGATGGCCGGCAAGCCGGCGAAGATCGTCGCGCTCGACCTGCTGCCGGGCCACCCCGTGGGCGCGCAGCGCCACAACGGCTTCATGAAGGGCTTCGGCCTGCCGGCCAACGACGCCAAGTCGAACGAGCTGTCGAAGTCGCCCGAAATCGTCTGCATGGCCGACAGCTTCGGCGACCAGGCCAAGGCGCAGACCGTGATGGAAAACTGCCTGCAGAAGGCGCCCGACGTGAACCTGGTCTACACCATCAACGAACCCGCCGCGGCCGGTGCCTACAACGCGCTCAAGCGCGCGGGCAAGGAAAAGGGCGTGATGATCGTCTCGGTCGACGGCGGCTGCCAGGGCATCAAGGACACGGCCGCCGGCATCATCGCCGCGACCTCGCAGCAGTACCCGCTGAAGATGGCCGCCATGGGCGTGGCCGCGGGCGTCGAGTTCGCCAAGACCGGCAAGAAGGCCTCGGGCTACGTCGACACCGGCGTGACGCTCATCGCCGGCAAGAGCGTGGCCGGCGTCGAGAGCAAGGACACCAAGACCGGCACCGAGCTGTGCTGGGGCAAGAAGTAATCAGGCAGCCCCAGGGAGGCACATCGATGGCGAAATCTCCGACGCACCACATCCCGTGGGGCGCCCTCGGGCCGTGGCTGGCCCTGCTGGGCGCATGCATCTTCTTTGCGACGCAGTCCGACCGTTTTCTCACGGGCGGCAACATGTCGCTGATCCTGCAGCAGGTGATGGTGGTGGGCGTGATCGCGATCGGCCAGACGCTGATCATCCTCACGGCCGGCATCGACCTGTCGTGCGGCATGGTGATGGCGCTGGGCGGGATCATCATGACCAAGTTCGCCACCGAACTCGGGCTGCCGGTGCCGGTGGCCATCCTGTGCGGCATCGGCGTGACGACGCTGTTCGGCCTGCTCAACGGCCTCCTGGTCACGCGCATCAAGCTGCCGCCCTTCATCGTGACGCTGGGCACGCTGAACATCGCATTCGCGATCACGCAGCTGTATTCGTCGTCGCAGACCATCACCGACCTGCCGGCCGGCCTCACCGGCCTGGGCACCACCTTCACCATCGGCAGCGCCGAGGTGGCGTGGGGCTCGGTGCTGATGGTGGCGCTCTACGCGCTCGCCTGGTTCGTGTTGCGCGAGACCGGCGCCGGCCGGCACATCTACGCCGTCGGCAACAACGCCGAGGCCACGCGGCTGGTCGGCATTCCGACGCAGCGCGTGCTGCTGGGCGTGTATGTGGCGGCGGGCGTGCTCTACGGTATTGCCTCGCTGCTGTCGGTGGCGCGCACCGGCGTGGGCGATCCGAACGCGGGCCAGACCGAGAACCTCGACGCCATCACGGCGGTGGTGCTCGGCGGCACCAGCCTCTTCGGCGGGCGCGGCATCGTGCTGGGTTCGCTCATCGGCGTGCTCATCGTGGGCGTTTTTCGCAACGGGCTCACGCTGATGGGCGTGTCGTCGATCTATCAGGTGCTGGTGACGGGCGTGCTCGTGATTCTGGCGGTGGCCGCCGATCAACTCTCGCGCAGGGGAGCACGTTGATGAACGCACAAGCCAACCCAAAGATCGTCATGCAGGCCAAGGGCCTGGTGAAGCGCTACGGCCAGGTCACCGCGCTCGACGGTGTCGACTTCGAACTGCGCGAAGGAGAAATCCTCGCGGTGATCGGCGACAACGGCGCGGGCAAATCGTCGCTCATCAAGGCGCTGTCGGGCGCGGTCGTGCCCGACGAGGGGCAGATTCTTCTCGATGGCGCGCCGGTGCATTTCCGCAACCCGCTGGACGCGCGCCGCGCCGGCATCGAGACGGTCTATCAAGACCTCGCGGTGGCCCCGGCCATGACCATCTACGAGAACCTGTTCCTCGGCCGCGAGCTGCGCCGCCCCGGCTTCATGGGCAACGTGCTGCGCATGCTCGACAAGAAGAAGATGCTGCAGGAAAGCGCGGCCCGCATGGCCGACCTGAAGGTCGGCATCCAGTCGATGACGCAGGCGGTCGAGACCCTCTCGGGCGGTCAGCGCCAGTGCGTGGCCGTGGCACGCAGCGCGGCCTTCGCGCGACACGTGGTCATCATGGACGAGCCCACTGCCGCGCTCGGCGTGAAGGAGGGCAACATGGTGCTCGAGCTGATCCGCCGCGTGCGCGACCGGGGGCTGCCCGTGGTGCTCATCAGCCACAACATGCCGCACGTGTTCGAGGTGGCCGACCGCATCCATGTGGCACGCCTGGGGCGCCGCGCTGCCGTGCTCAATCCGCGCAAGATCAGCATGAGCGACACCGTGGCCGTGATGACCGGCGCCATGACCGCCGACCAGCTGCCCGCGGAGGCGCATGCCTGATCCAGAGATCGATGTCGACGTTGCCGAGCGCCCGCGCGGCCTGCTGCGCCCGCGCGGCTCCAACCAGGTCGGCATGCGCCAGTTCAACGAGCGCGTGGTGCTGCAGGCGCTGCGCGTGCACACCCGCCTGCCCAAGGCCGACCTCGCGCGGCTCACGGGCCTGAGCGCGCAGACCATCGGCCTGATCACCGCGCGGCTGGAGGACGACGGCCTCATCGTCAAGCAAAGCCGCGTGCGCGGGCGCGTCGGCCAGCCTTCGGTGCCGCTGGCGCTCAACCCCGACGGCGCCTTCGCCATCGGTGTGAAGCTCGGGCGGCGCGGCGCCGAGTGGCTGCTGATCGACTTCACGGCGCAGGTGCGCGAACACCACGCGATCCGCTACGAGTTCCCGGATGCCGATGCCTTGCTGCCCGTGATCGCCGAGCACATCCACCGGCTGCGCGACGGGCTCGGGCCACTGGCCGCGCGCAACGTGGGCGCGGGGCTGGCCGCGCCGTTCCAGCTCGGCGGCTGGCACCGCACGCTCGGGCTGTCGAAAGCGCAGTCCGACCTGTGGAACCAGATGGACCTGCTGGCCGAGGTGCGCGCGCGCACCGACGTTCCCGTGGGGTTTGCGCGCGACACCGTGGCGGCCTGCGTGGCCGAACTGGTGACGGGGCGCGGCCACGACCTCAACAGCTTTCTGTACATCTTCGTCGACACCTTCGTGGGCGGCGGGCTGGTCATCAATTCGCACCTGCACACCGGCGCGCACGGCAATGCGGGCGCGCTCGCGTCGATCCCGATGCGAACGGCGAACCCTTCCGAAGGCCCGTCCACGCAGGTCGTGGCCGAGGCCTCGCTGTGGGAGCTCGAGCAGCGCCTGCGCGCCGAAGGCCTGGACGCCACCGCCGCCTACGACGACCGCGCGCTCGCCGCGCCCTATGCCGCGGCCACGCAGGCCTGGCTCGGCAGCGCGTCGCGGGCGCTGGCGCATGCCATCGTCAGCAGCACGGCCGTGCTCGATCTCGCCGACGTGGTGATGGACGGTTCGATGTCGCGCGCGCTGCTCGACGCGCTGCTGGTGCGCACGCGCGAGGCCCTCGCGCAGTGCAACTGGGAAGGCCTGTGGTCGCCGCGGCTGCACGGCGGCAGGGCCGGGGTGCAGGCGTGCGCGCTGGGCGGGGCGATGCTGCCGCTGCATGCGAACTTCGCGCCGGACCACGATGTGTTCCTGAAAGCGGCCTGATCGGGGGAGGGGCCGGATCGTGCTGGGGGACAATCGACGCAATCCCCTCGATATCTGAGCACCCCACGACCATGCCCCGCCTCGACGACCCCCTCCACGACGCCGAAGTCGGCTCCCGCGACAGCACGCTCGACACCACCCGCATCGACGACGTGCGCATCGGCGCCGTGCGTCCCCTCATGACCCCCGCGCTGCTGCAGGAGCGCGTGCCCGTGCGCGACAACACGCTCGCGCTGGTCGAAGGCGCCCGCGCGGCCATCGCCGATGTGCTGCATGGCCGCGACGACCGGCTGGTCGTCGTGGTCGGCCCGTGTTCCATCCATGACCACGACCAGGCCATCGAGTACGCGCAGCGCCTGAAGAAGGTGGCCGACTCGCTGCAGGACGACCTGCTCATCGTCATGCGCGCCTATTTCGAGAAGCCGCGCACCACCGTCGGCTGGAAGGGCTACATCAACGACCCGCACCTGGACGGCAGCTTCGCCATCAACGAAGGCCTGGAGCGCGCGCGGCGTTTGCTGCTGGAGCTGACCACACTGGGCCTGCCGACCGGCACCGAGTTCCTCGACCTGCTGAGCCCGCAGTTCATCGCCGACCTGATCGCCTGGGGCGCCATCGGCGCCCGCACCACCGAGAGCCAGAGCCACCGCCAGCTGGCGTCGGGCCTGAGCTGCCCGGTCGGCTTCAAGAACGGCACGGACGGCAGCGTGAAGGTCGCGGCCGACGCCATCCTCGCGGCGCGCGCGCCGCACGCCTTCATGGGCATGACCAAGATGGGCATGGCCGCGATCTTCGAGACACGCGGCAACGACGACTGCCACGTCATCCTGCGCGGCGGCAAGGCGCCCAACTATTCGGCGGCGGATGTGGCGTCAAGCTGCGAGGCGCTGCTGGCCAACGGCCTGCGCCCGCAGGTGATGATCGACGTCTCGCACGGCAACAGCAGCAAGCAGCACCAACGGCAGATCGTGGTCGCCGAAGACGTGGCCACGCAGATCGCGGCCGGCGAGCGGCGCATCACGGGGATCATGATCGAGAGCCACCTCGAAGAAGGCCGGCAGGACCTGAAGCCCGGCGTCGCGCTGAAGCACGGCGTGTCGATCACCGATGCGTGCATCGGCTTCGCGCAGACGGTGCCGGTGCTCGAGGGGCTGGCTGCGGCGGTGAAGGCGCGGCGGCGGTTGGCGAAGGCCTGAGGTCGGCCTGTCAGGCCCCGTGGCGTTGCTCCGCATACGCCTTCAGCGATCGCATGGTTTTCGGAAGCCCTTCGCGAAGCTGCTTGGCAACGCCGGGTCCGAACAGGAAGGCGAGGGCGCCCGTGAACCACACGCGGTGCGCCACTTCCGAGCCGCCGCCTGTGGGCGACACCGTGTGCTCGAAGTGCATGCGAAAGAGGGGGATGTAGCCCTCCACGGTGAACGAGCGACCCTCGGTGCGCTCCGTGACGGCCATCGGCACGCCCATGCCCTTCTTTGGCACGATCCGGCCCTTGGTTCCCACTGCGAAGGGGCCGTCGAGGCGGGCTTGCTTGGTGTCCGGGTCCCACAGATGCCATCGGTCGACCTCGCTCCAGATCTGGTCGACGACCGTGGGCGGAACTGCGATGCGGATGCGTTCTTCGATGTGCATGAGGATGGGTAGAAGTGATAGGCGCGAAGCCTATCGCAATGCGCTCGCAAGACACGCGAAGCAACCTGAGTGACGAGGGCCATGGCCTGCGGACGTCAGCGGCATGGCCCGGTGCCATGCCTCGCTGCCCTCGCCACTCTGCGCATCAAACCGGCGCGTAGGTCCCCGTACCGCCGGGCCAGGCCGTCAGCACCTCATACCCATCGGCCGTGACCGCCACCATGTGCTCCCACTGCGCAGACAGCGACCGGTCTTTCGTGACGACCGTCCACCCGTCGGCCAACTGCTTGGTTTCGCCGCGGCCCGCATTGAGCATCGGCTCGATGGTGAAGACCATGCCCGGCTCCAGCACGAGGCCTTCGCCGCGTCGCCCGAAGTGCAGCACCTGCGGTTCGTCGTGGTAGATGCGGCCGATGCCGTGCCCGCAGTATTCGCGCACCACGCTGAACCGCTCGCGCTGCGCGACCGACTGGATGGCGTGGCCCACGTCGCCCAGCGTCGCGCCGGGCCGGACCTGCCGGATGCCGGCGCACAGGGCTTCGTAGGTCGTCTCGACCAGGCGTCGGGCCAGCACGCCGGGTTCGCCGACGAAGAACATGCGGCTGGTGTCGCCGAACCAGCCGTCCTTGTTGACGGCGACATCGATGTTGACGATGTCGCCCGCCTTCAGGATCTTGTCCGGCGAGGGGATGCCGTGGCACACCACCTGGTTGACGGAGGTGAGAATGGTCTTCGGATAGCCCAGGTACCCCACGTTGGCGGGAATGACGCCCTGCACTTTCACGATGTGGTCGTGGCAAATGCGATCCAGCGTTTCCGTGCTCACACCGGGCACGACATGCGGCTCGATCATGGCCAGGACTTCCGCAGCCAGTTGGGCGGCCCGCCGTGCCATCGCGAGTTCTTCGGCGGACCGGAGGGGAACGTCGTGTGCCATCAGTGCTTGCCGTTCGCCGGGGCACGAGGCTTGCCGGGCGGTGTGGAGGTGACCGCCGCGGCGATGTCCAGGCCGCCCGAGAGTTCGGCCTGTATCAGCAGCTGGCAGACCTCGCGGTAGTCCAGGTCGGGATGCATCTCGGTCAGCATGCCGACCCGCATCCAGTGCTCTGCCTGTGCATTGATCGACCGGCTGAGGGCGTTGCCCGCCACGCGCAGGTTCTCGTGCATCAGGTCTGAAATTTTGACGATGCCCATGGGCGACCTCTTTATGAAACGTATATGAATTGTATGCGTTTCATTTGGTCCATGCTTCGCCGGCCGCGATGGCGGCTGCGGCGCGAGGTCGCTCACAGGCTCGCGGATGCGTGCAGGTCGCGCGGCAATCGCAGCGTGGTCGCGTGTGCGCCCGCCGGGCACGGTCCGTCGGAGTAGGCGGCATCGCCCTCCGGCGTGACGCACTTGTGCACTTCGACGACAGCAGGCACTGTCCTGGCGGTGGGCGCTGCGGGTGCGATCACGGGTGTGTGGGTGTTGAAGTTCGCGTTCGTCGGCGTGACCGGTGCCGTGGATGCGCTGGTCACCGCATCCGGCAACGCGCGAGCGGTGGCCGATCTGTCGGCTTGCGCCTCGGCGGGCACCACCGCAGTGGTCAAGGCTGCAGCGCGTGCCGCGCTCTCGTGCACCAAGTCTTTCAAGGTCACATAGAAGAGCGACATCGCCACCAATGCGACACCCAGGCAGGGGGGCCAGCAGCGCCGAGGGTCAGGGGCGGAGGCTCGGGCCCGCGAGGTCAGCGACGCGGCCATGCCAGGCCTCCGTTCTGCAATGCCCCGGCCAGCTTGGCGATGCCGCCGGTGCCGCTTGCAGCCCGGCCGATCAGCGCGCCGCCAGCGGCGCCCGCGATGATCCGCAGCAGGAACGACCGGCTGCGGCCCGCTGCCAGCAACAGGAGCACACCGGCACCGAGCACGACGAGGTGTTCGCCGGGGTAGTCGGCGCGAGCGGCATCCACTTGCTTGATCTTGTCGATCGTCTGTTCGAGGTCCATGGCTGAAGCTCCTTGTCGTGTTCAGCCGTTCTTACCGGCGGGCGCCGGGTGCCGCTGTAGGCCGGCGCCATGCGCCTTGACGGAATCCGCCGCGAAAACGCCGTGGAGAAAGCCGCATCGCACGGCAGACAAGAGCGCTCCTGATAATGCAGTCCGCTTGTACGAAACACACACAGAAGCAGAGAGCCCACCGCGAAATGAGTGCAGCAGATTTTCTTTTGGCCCCCGAGGTGCAGAAGCTCTTGATGGTCGCCTACGCGGCGCCTGACCAACCCCTGTCGTCCAGCGAACTGGCCCAGCGCTCGAAGCTCGACCCCGCCGATGTGGCGCGCACCGTGGAGCATCTCGTCGGCAGCGGCATTCTGAAGAAGCAAAAGCCGAAGGCCGACGAAGCCGAGACCGTGGTGGTCGACCGCACCTTCGTCTTTCACGACGAACTGCGCCGCATCGCCATGAAATCGTTCGCCGCCGCCGAGCCGGTGCGCGCGATGCTGCGCGGCAAGTTCAAGGATTCGGTCCTGCGTGCCTTCGTGCTGGGGGAGGACGAGGACGGCGCCCTGGAGCTTTTGGTGGTCCACGGCCAGCTGATGCCCGACGAAACGGCCATGAGGGCCGCCTGCCAGAAGCTGTCGAAGACCCTCCACCGTCACCTGAAGATGCACGTGATCTCGCACGCCCGGTTCAATGGCCTCACGCCGCGCGACCCGCTCGCGTCGAAGCTCGTGGCGGCCGGTGTCATCGAGGTCATCGCGCTCGGGGATACGAAGGCGCAGCTGCCCGTCGAAAAGGTCGGTCTTCTGCAGAGCGCGAAGAAGAAACTGGCAACGCTGTCGCGCCCGTCGCCCTGACGACGAGGCGGCGCCGGATGCCTAGCTTTTTTCTCTCGACGCGAGCAGGTTGCGGGCTTCCGTCAACAGCGGCTTCACGGTCTCGAAGGTTGTGGCGCTCGGGTTGATCACGCTCACCCAGTACATCTTCGCGTACACCGGGTGCGGCATCAGCCGGTCGAGCGCGGTGTGGTCGATGTCTGCCGATGCCTGTTCGCCGAAGAGCGCGCGAAAGGTCGCCTTGCCCACGCCGACGTTCAGGCGGAACACGCCGGGCCGGTTCAGGTTCGAGGCGCTGTCGAACTCGTTGTCCTTCGTGACAAGGGTGGCAAAGGGAAACTTGTTGTCCGCGCCATGAAAGAAGAAGGTGTTGTCGTCGGCCACTTCGAAATGGCCGCCGCCGAGCGTGTCGATGAGGTGTTGGGTGATGTCGTCTTCGGTCATGGCGATCGGGGAGGGAGTCAGGGCTTCCAGCGGCGTAATCCGAGTTCTTCTGCGAGCTGCTGGTAGGCCTTGATGCGTGCCTGCACGTAGTTGTCGAGCGCGGCACCGGTGAGCGCGAAAGGATAAAGGCTGTGTCGTTCGCGCAGCGCCGCATAGCCCGGCGCGGCCGTGGCTTCGGCGAAGGCGGTGGTCCATGCGCGCACGGCGGCGTCGGGCACGTTGGCGCTGAGGTACAGGCCGCGCACGGTCGGCCAGACGATGTCCACGCCTTGCTCGCGCGCGGTCGGTACGCCCGTGAGCGCGCCGACCAGCCGGGTTTCTGACAGCACCGCGAGCAGGCGCAGCGGTGCGCCGCCGGCGATGGCCTGCAGCGCTTCGGCCGCGTCGCCGGGGAAGGCGTCGACGTGTTTGCCCTGCAGCGCGCCCAGCGCGTCGCCGCCGCCTTCGAAGGACACGAAGCGCATCGCCTTCGCCGCGCCGCCGGCCGCGCGCACCAGCAGCGCGGCCTTCACCCAGTCCTGGCTGCCGACGGTGCCGCCCGCGCCGAAGACCACGCGCGAGGGGTCCTGGCGCAGCGCGGCGAGCAGGTCCTGCAAGCGACGGTAGGGCGAGTCGCGGTGCACGGCGACCACGCCGTAGTCGGTGCCCAGCGTGGCGATCCAGCGCACGGCCGACGGCGGGTGCGGCCCGAAGCGGCCCTGCGCGAGGTTCAGCAGCGAGCCGCTGGAGAACGCGACCAGCGTGCCCGGCCCGCCGAGCTGGCCGCTCGCGATGCGGTCGAAGGCCACGGCGCCGATGCCGCCCGGCAGGTAGCGTTGCGCGAGCGGCACGCGCGCGGGGCGCACGGCCTGCAGCGCGTCGCGCGCGAGCGCGCAGGTCAGCGCGAAGCCACCGCCAGCCTTGGCGGGGATCACGCATTCCGCCGGGCCTTCGGACGCATCGCCGGCCGCCGCCGTCGCATGCAGCGCGGCAGGCGCGAGCCACGCGGACAGCGCGCGCAGCGCATGGCGACGGGTGAGGGCGAAGGGGGGCGGCATCGAGATGAAGTCCGGGCGGTTCACCCCGCGGGGCGGGGCCACCAGATGATGGCATGCAGGCCGGGCCCCGCGCCTCGCGCTTCGAGCCGCAGGTCGCCGTGGTGCCGCTGCGCGATGGCGCGCACGATCGCCAGGCCGAGCCCGAAGCCGCCCTGGCCCGCACGGGTGCCGCGACGGAAGCGTTGGCCGAGCGTGGCGCGCTCTTCATCGCTCAGGCCGGGGCCGTCGTCTTCCACGTTGAGGCTCCAGCCCGCCGCGTCGCCGGCCGCGAAGAGCGTGATGGTGCCGGCCACCGGCGTGTAGGTGATCGCGTTCGCCACGAGATTGCTCAGCGCCTCGCGCAGCAGGCCCCGGTCGCCCACCGCGTGCAGATCGGGCGAGGGGGCGTGGATGCCCAGGTCGATGCGCTTGGCGCGCGCCAGCGGCAGCAGATCGACGGCCACCTCGCGCAGCAATTCGGCGGTGTCGAACTCGGCGGGCTCTACCGCCACGGTGTCGCTGCGGCCCAGCGCCAGCAGCTGTTGTGCACTGCGCGTGGCGCGGCCGATCTCGGCGCCCAGAGCGTCGAGCGCGGCGCGCACCTGCGCAGGGTCGTCCTCGCGGCGCGCGTAGTCGGCTTGCATCTGCAGCGTGGTCAGGTGCGTGCGCAGTTGGTGCGAGGCGTCGTCGAGAAACTGGCGCTGCTGGGCCACCAGTTCCTGCGTGCGCGCCATCTGCTGGTTCACGGCCGCCACCAGCGGTCGCACCTCGGCGGGCAGATCGGTCTCGGCGATGCGCGTCAGGTCGTCGGGCGTGCGCGAACGCACCTCGCGCGCCAGCCGCGACAGCGGCCGCAGTGCCGCCGCGAGTGCCAGCGCGGTGCCGCACAGCAGCATCGCGAGGATCAGCCCGTCGCGCAGCACGGCGCTGCGCACGAAGCGCCGTGTGAACTCCTGGCGCGAGCGCGTGCTCTCGCCGACCTGGATCAGCACGCTGCGCCCGGTGCTGCCGGCCGGCGCGCGGTCGAGGTCGCGCCGGTAGGCCGCCAGCCGCACGGCCTCGCCGAAGTAGGTGGCGTCGTAGAAGGCCGGCACGCCCATCGCGGGCTCGACGGGCGGCGCGGGCAGGTCGGCGCTGCCCAGCTCGACCAGCCCGTCGGAGGTCGCGACGCGAAAGAACACCTGCCCGCTGGCCGTGAGCTCGAAGAACTCGAACATCGTGTACGGCAGCTCGACCGAGAGCCCGCCCGAGGCCGTCGAAATGTTCGCGTCGATCGACTTGAGCGCGCCGAGCAGCGAGCGGTCATAGGCCGCGTTGGCGGCGGCCAGTGCGTCGTGCCGTGTCATCCACAACTCGAGGCCCGTCACCAGCAGCAGGGCAGGGAACAGCAGCAGCGCGAGCCGCTGCCACAGGCTGGTGCGGCGCAGGCGGTCGGTGAAGCGGCGCAGCGCGCTCACTCAATCCGCTTCCAGCACATAGCCGAGACCGCGCAGCGTGACGATGCGCACGCCGGTGCCGTCGAGCCGCTTGCGCAGCCGGTAGACCAGCACCTCGATCGCTTCGAGGTGCACCTCGTCGTCGTCGGAGAACACGCGGTCGAGGATCTGCTGCTTCGACAGCGGCTCGCCGCTGCGCTGCACCAGCGCGCGCAGCACCGCCTGTTCGCGCGGCGACAGGGCGAGCGCTTCGCCGCCCAGCGTGAACTGCCGTCGCGCACCGTCGTACACCAGCGGCCCGCAAGCCAGGCGCGGATGCTCCACGCCGCGCGCGCGGCGCACCAGCGCGTGCAACCGTGCCTCGAGCTCGGCCAGCGCGAAGGGCTTGGCAAGGAAATCGTCGGCGCCCGCGTTGAGGGATTCGACACGTTCGTTCAACGAATCGCGCGCCGTGAGGATCAGCGCGGGCAGCCGCTGGTCGCGCTCGCGCAGTCGCTGCAGCACCGTGTGGCCATCCATGCCGGGCAGGCCCAGGTCGAGCACCAGCGCATCGTGGTCGCGCTGCTGCAGGGCCCGGTCGGCCAGCCGGCCGTCGTCGACCCACTCGACCTGGATGCCCGCATGCTCCAGCGCCTTGCAGAGCCAGGTCCCCAGGGTGTGTTCGTCTTCGGCCAGCAGGATGCGCATGGCGCCGATGCTAGTACGCCGCCCCGGAGATTGCGAAACACGAAAGCGCGTCTTCGCACCGATGGCGGCGTTGCAAATCCTCGCGATACCTGCAGGTATCGCTGCGGTTTGCGCCTTGCCCTCGGCGCGAATCCATCGCTTTCGTCATGTTTCGCACTCTCCGGGGCGGCGTACCAAGCCTGCTGGGCTCAGTCAGGCTTGATGTTTGCCCTTGCGATGACCTTCTGCCAGCGGTTCTGTTCAGCCGTGATGAACTGCGCGAACTGCTCCGGCGTACCACCCACGGCCTCGGCCGCATCGGCGGTAAGCCGCTGCATCGAGTCGGGCGACTTCACCGCCTTCATGGTCTCGGCCGAGAGCTTGGCCAGTTGCGGTGGCGTGATGCTGGCCGGTGCCAGCATGCCGTACCACTGCGTCATCTCGAAGCCGGGGAAGCCTTGCTCGGCCACGGTGGGCACGTCGGGCAGTTGGGCCAGGCGCTTGGCCGAGCCGGTCGCGATGCAGCGCACCTTGCCGGCCTTGATGAACGGAATGATCGCCGCTGCGCCGATAGCCGAGGCATCGAGCCGGCCCGATAGCAGGTCGGTCACCATAGGGCCGGTGCCGCGGTAGGGCACGTGCAGCATGAACACGTCGGCCGTCATCTTCAGGTACTCGAAGGCCAGATGGCCGGCGCTGCCGTTGCCGGCCGAGCCGTAGCTCAGCTTGCCGGGCTTGCTCTTGGCGTAGGCGATGAACTCCTTGAGGTTCTTCGCCGGCACGTCGGGGTGCACCACGTACAGGCTGGGCACCTTGGCCAGCAGGCTCACGGGCTTGAAGTCCTTGTTCGCGTCGTAGGGCAGCTTGGCGAAGATGTACGGGTTGACCGCCAGCGTGCCGATGTGGCCGAGGATCAGCGTGTGCTGGTCGGTGGCGCGCGCCACCTCGCTCATGGCGATGTTGCCGGCCGCGCCGGGCTTGTTGTCCACGAACACGCTCTGGCCCAGCGTGCGCGAAAGCTCGGCGGCGGTGGAGCGCGCCACGATTTCGGAGCTGCCGCCCGGTGCAAAGGGCACCACGAAGCGGATCGATTTGCTGGGCCAGGCGTCTTGCGCCGAGGCCAGCGAGGGCAGCAGGCCGCCGAGGGCCAGGGCACCGCCGGCCTGGAGCCAGTGGCGGCGAGTAGGGGCGTCGTTCGGGAAGTGGTCGGACATGGTGCTTGTCTCCGTCGCTTTGTGTGGGAAAGCCTGCATCCTGCCGGGCGGATGCTGTCGGAATGCTGTCAGTCCGCCGGCTTGCCGGCCGGTGCGTCAGATCAGATTGCGCATCGCCTGCGCCGTCTCGCGCAGCACCGGCAGCACGCGCGCTACGGCGTCTTCCGAGCTCTCGTGCCCCATCGGCATCGTGATGTTGAGCGCGCCCACCAGCGTGCCGTGGCGGTCGCGCAGCGGCACGGCGATGCCGCGGGAGTTCAGGTCGAGCTGCTGCTCGGACAGCGCCCAGCCCTGGGCGCGGATGCGTGCCAGTTCGAGCCTCATGCGTTCCATGCTCCCGATGGTGTGCGACGTGAAGACCGTGAGCTGCCGTGTCGCCAGCCAGTCATCGAGTTCGGCGTCGCTGCGCAATGCCAGCATCAACATGCCGGAGGCCGTCACCTGCGCCGGCACGCGCGCGCCGAGCACGTAGCCGGTGCTCATGCTGCGGTTGGGGCCGTTGCGCGCGATGTAGACGACCTCGTCGCCGTCCATCACGCTGAGGTAGGCGATCTCGTTGGTGCCGGCCGCCACGCGCTGCAGGAAGGGCTGCACCACGCGCGGCAGCCGGGCCGATTCGAGGTACGACTGCCCCAGGCGCAGCACGCGCGGCGTGAGCCAGAACAGCTTGCCGTCGCTGGCCACGTAGCCCATGTGCTGCAGGGTGAGCAGGTAGCGGCGCGCGGCGGTGCGCGTCATGTTCGTGCGCTGGCCGGCCTGGCTGGCGGTGAGGCGCGGGTTGGCGTCGTCGAAGGCTTCGATGATGCTCACGCCGCGCTCCAGCCCGGCGATCCAGTCGCGCTTGTCCAGGCCGGCGGGCGGCGTCGAGTCGTCGGGGCGGGTGCTGCTCATGGGCGGAAGTGTGCCCGCGTCCGGTGTGGAGGCGCGGAAGGAATGACTAAGTAAAAACCCGCAATTTGATCGATTAACAGAATTAAAAGATCGATCATCGTTCGTTTGATGGCTGATGAACCAGCACGCCTTCTGCGAAGAGTCTATAAAGCCCGCTGTTCCGCCCCGAAACGAGCGATTGACGAACGGAAGCACGCCCATGAGCCCCTTCATCACCGGCAGCACCCAGGCCTATCTCATCCCCGGCGACCCGGTCCGCAATGTGCGGCTGCCGCGCATGTTCAACGCCGCCTTCGCGCGCTACGGCATCGACGCGGTGCTGGTGCCCGTGCAGGTGCCGGTGCGCGACTTCGCGGTGTTCATGAAGTCGGCCTTCCTGGCGCGCAACGTGCGCGGCATGGTGATCGCGCCGCCGCACAAGCCTCGCGTGGTCGACCTGCTCGACGGCTGCGGCCTGTTCGGTCGCGTGGCGGGCTCGGTCAACGTGGTGCGCCGCACCGAAGGCGACCAGCTCGAGGGCGACCTGTTCGACGGCGAAGGCCTGATCGGCGCGCTCGACCGCTGCAACGTTCCGTTCCGCGGCAAGCGCGTGCTGATCCTCGGCGCGGGCGTGAGCGCCGCCGCCATCGGCGTGGCGCTGGCCGAGGGCGGCACGGTGAACGGCGCGGAGCACATCGCCTTCTTCGATACCGCTTCCGGCAAGGCCGCGGGCGTGGCCGCCAAGCTCGATGCGTTCTTCGACGCGACCGTGGTGGCGGTCGACAGCAACGCGCCCGAGGGCTACGACCTCGTCATCAACGCCACGCCGCTCGGCCTGGCGGAAGACGACGCGCTGCCGGTCGACGTGGCGCGCATGGCGCCGCACGCGGCGCTGTTCGACATCCTGCTGCGCAACCAGCCGACGCCGCTGGTGCGCGCGGCGCGTGCGCGCGGGCTCAATGCGCAGGCCGGCTTCGAGATGCTGGTGCAGCAGATGCCGCACTACTTCCGCTACTTCGGCCACATCGACGCGGCGGATGCGATGCAGGCTGACGCGGACTTCCTGCGCGAGCTGATCTATCCGCCGGCGATGCAGGCCGAGATCGCCACGCCGTTGCGCTACCAGTCTCCGAGCGTGGCCTGAGAAGGCCCGCACCTTCCTGAACGAAACGACTTCCATGATCTCCGGCAAGACCACGCTCATCGCCCACATCGGCTATCCCACCGAGGCCTTCAAGGCGCCGATGATCTACAACCCCTGGTTCGACAAGCAGGGCATCGACGCGGTGGTGGTGCCCATGGGCGTGAAGCCCGAGGACTACGCGGTGTCGCTCGCGCAGATCTTCAAATTCAGCAACCTGCGCGGCGCGCTCGTGACGATGCCGCACAAGGTCACGACGATGTCGCTGGTCGACGAGGTCACGCCCACCGCGCGCGTCGCGGGCGCCTGCAACGCCGTGCTCAAGCGGCCCGACGGCACGCTGCTGGGCGACCAGTTCGACGGCGCGGGTTTCGTGCGCGGCGTGGAGCGCAAGGGGCGCCTGTTCAAGGGCACGCGGGTGCTGGTGTCGGGCACGGGCGGCGTCGGGTCGGCCATCGCCGCATCGATCGCCGCGGCCGGCGCGGCCGAGCTGATGCTGTTCGACATGAGCGACGCTTCGGCGCAGGCATTGGCCGCGCGGCTGCGCGAGCACTACCCGCAGATGAAGGTCGCCACCGGCTCGAAGGACCCGGCCGGCTTCGACATCGTTGTCAACGCCACGCCGTTGGGCATGAAAGAGAGTGACCCGCTGCCGTTCGACATCGACCGCATCGCCCCCGACACCTTCGTCGGCGAGGTCGTCATGAAGACCGAGTACACGCCGCTGCTGCAGGCCGCCAGGGCCAAGGGCTGCCAGGTGCAGGTCGGCACCGACATGCTGTTCGAAATGATCCCGGCCTACCTTGAGTTCTTCGGCTTCGGCACCGCCTCGCCGGAAGAGCTGCGCGCAGTGGCCCAACTGAAATATTAGAAACCGGAACACGCATGAGCATTTTTGAAGGCTTCCTTTCCACCTCCGAAACGCTGGGCGCCTTCAGCGACCGCGCCTTCGTCGACGCCATGCTGCGTTTCGAGGCCGCGCTCGCGCGCGCGCAGGCGGCCGAGGGGCTGATTCCCGAGAGCGCCGCGCATTCGATCGTCGGCAGCTGCAAGGTCGAGCTGTTCGACGTGGCCAAGATCGTGCGCGAGAGCGGACGCGCCGGCAGCGTCGCCATCCCGCTGGTGAAGGCGCTGCGCGAGGCCGTGGGCCTGTTCAATGCCGACGCCGTGCCCTTCGTGCACTTCGGCAGCACCAGCCAGGACGTGATCGACAGCGCGATGGCGCTGGTCACGCGCGAGGCGGTGGCGCTGGTCGAGACCGACCTGGCCAAGGCCGCCGACGCGTTGCTGCGCCTCGCCGTGCAGCACGCCGAAACGCCGATGCTCGCGCGCACGCTGATGCAGCCGGCCTCGGTCACGAGCTTCGGCTTCAAGTGCGCCGGCTGGGCCGCGCCGCTGGTGCGCAGCCGCATCCGCCTGCGCGAGGCCGCGAAGCACGCGCTGCAGCTGCAGCTCGGCGGCGCTGTCGGCACGCTGGCGCAGATGAAGGGGCAGGGCGCTGCGGTGCGCGGTCGCATGGCAAAGGAACTCGGCCTGGGCGATCCCGGCGCGACATGGCACACGCAGCGCGACGAATGGGTCGCGCTCGGCTGCGAACTTGGCCTGATGACGGGCAGCCTCGGCAAGGTCGCGGTCGACATCTCGCTGCTCGGCCAGTACGAAGTGGCCGAGGTCGCCGAGCCCAGCGAGCCCGGACGCGGCGGCTCGTCGGCGATGCCGCACAAGCGCAACCCGGTGGCTTCGATGGTCGCCATCGCCGCCGCGCACCGCGCACCGCAGCGCGTGGCCGCCTTGCTCGGCGCGATGCCGCAACAGCACGAACGCGCGCTCGGCGCGTGGCAGGCCGAACTGGCCGAATGGCCGCAGCTCTTGATGTCGGCGCACGGCAGCGTGCGCGCCATGGCCGGTGCTCTGCCTGGTCTGCAGGTCGATGCCGCGCGCATGCGCGCCAACATCGACCGGCTGCGCGCCGAGCTGCCGCGCGATGCGGCCGACGAATGGTTCGATCCCGCGCTGGCCGTGAACGCCGGCCAGACCGCGCTGGCAGAGGTGAAAGCCCTGCAAGCCCAACTCTCATCCAACAAGGAACTCTCGCAATGACCGCCCCCGACACCCCGCGCAACGACTACGAAGACGGCCTCGTCAACCGCCGCCGTGTGCTCGGCGGCGCCTGGGTCGACAAGTCGCTCGCCAACCGCAACGGCTTCAACGCCGAGTTCCAGGAGCTCATCACGCGCCATGCGTGGAACGACATCTGGGGTCGCCCCGCGTTGGGCGACAAGACGCGCCGCTACATGGTGCTGTCGATGATGCTGGGCATCCATGCGTACGAGGAATTCGCGATGCACGTGCGCGCCGCGCTCGACGGCCCGCCGGAGTCGCGCCTCACGCCCGACGACATCAAGGAAGTGATCATGATGGCCGCCATTTACTGCGGCGTGCCGGTGGCCAACCACGCCTTCGGCATCGCGACGAACATCCTGCGCGAGAAGGGCCTGCTGCCGCCAGTGGCGGCCCAGTGAGCGCGACAGAAGGCGGGCCGCACAAGGGCCGCTTCGACGTCGGCTTCACCTTGCTGCTGCCGCTGCTGCTGGCGGCGCAGCCGGTCGCGACCGACAGCTACCTGCCGGCGTTGCCCGCCATTGCCGGCGAACTCGGCTCGGCCAGCACCAGCCTCACGCTGTTCGTGCTGGCCTTCGGCTTTGCGCAGCTGCTGTGCGGCCCGCTGGCCGACCGCTTCGGCCGACGCCCCGTGCTGCTCGCGGGCCTGGGTTGCTACGCCATCGCGGCCTTCGGCGGCGCCTTCGCGGGCAGCGTCGCGGTGCTCGCGGGCTGGCGCACGCTGCAGGGCTTCTCGATGGCGGCGATCCTCGTGTGCGCGCGCGCCGCGGTGCGCGACCTGTACCCGGCGCACGAAGGCCCGCACGTGATGGCGCGCGGCCTCACGGGGCTGGGCGTGGTCGGGCTGATGGCGCCGCTGCTCGGCGCCTGGCTGGTGCAAGGCGCGGGCTGGCGCTGGGTGATGGTGGCGATGGCGCTCTATGCCGCGGTGCTGTTCGCGCTGTGCTGGCGTTCGTTCGGCGAGACGCGCCGGCCCATGACGGGCGAATCGTCCGCGCCACGTGGCAGCACGCGCGCCGTGTTCGCTAGCCGCGCCTTCCGCGCCTGGGCTTCGGTGGCGGCCACCACGTATGGCGGGCTGTTCTGCTTCTTGCTGCTCTCGCCGATGGTCTACATCGGCTACCTCGGCTGGTCGCCCGCGTGGTACGGCTGGATTCCGGCCGGCGGCTCGCTGGTCTATATCTTCAGCACCACCATGTGTCGCAGCCTGCTGCGCCGCTTCGGCCCGATGCGCACCGTGCGCCTGGGCGCGGTGCTGAGCATCACGGGCGCCGTCATCCAGGCGCTGGGCTGCTGGCTGATGCCGCACAGTGCGGTGCCGCTGCTGGCGGGCCATGCGGTGTACTGCCTGGGCCACGGCATCCACCAGCCCTGCGGGCAGGCCGGCGCCGTGGGCGACCTGCCGCATCTCGCGGGGCGCGCGGTGTCGTGGTCGGGCTTCGGCATGATGATGGTCGCGTTCTGCGTGGGGCAGTTCGCCGCGCTGTTCGTCGACACGCGTTTTTCGTATGGCGCCTGGCCGATGGTCGTGCCGATGCTTGTGGCCGGCGTCGTGCTGCTGGCCATCGCGTTCCTGTGGCTGCCGCGTCTTGCGCAACCTGTTTCGCCCACTTCTCCATCCTCCCTCAAGAAGGACTCCACACCATGACCACCATCACCCCCCGTCTGAATGTCGTGCGCGAAGGCGACGGCCCCTTCGTCGTGCTCAGCCACGCGCTCGGCTGCGACCTGCACATGTGGGACGGCGTGGCCGCGCAGCTGGCGCGCGCCCACACGGTGATCCGCTACGACCACCGCAACCACGGCGGCTCCGAGGTGGTGCCCGGCGTGCTGCGCGTGGAAACGCTGGCGCAGGATGCGGCCGACCTCATCGCGCGCGAGGCGGGCGGTGAGCCGGTGCACTTCGTCGGCCTGTCGATGGGCGGCATGACCGCGCAGGCGCTGGCGGTGCGCCACCCCGAACTGCTGAAGACTGTGGTGATCGCCAATTCGGCCGCGCACTATCCCGACCAGGCCCCGTGGCGCCTGCGTGCAGAGACGGTGGCCGCCAAGGGCGTGGCCGCCATCGCCCCCGGCGCCGTGGCGCGCTGGCTCACGCCCGCTTATGCCGCCACGCCTGAAGGCGCGGTGGCAGCACGCGCATTGCACGACACGCTGGTGCGCACCGACGCGCAGGGCTACATCGAGAGCTGCAACGCCGTGGCGGCCATCGACTTCCGCGACAGCAACCGCCGCATCGCCACGCCCACGCTGGTGATCGGCGGGTTGCAGGACGAGGCCACGCCGATGGCGATGTCCGAGGCCATGGTGGCGCAGATCCCGGGCGCGCGCCTGGCAACCATCGACGCCGCGCACCTGAGCGCGGTGGAGCGGCCGATCGAGTTCGCGCAGATGCTGATCGATTACTGGCGCAGCCTCTGAAAAATCGCCCGGCCCGCACACCCTCGCGGGCTAGGTGTAACCCCTATTTCGTGCGAATGATGATCGATGGCGTGCGATCATCGATCAGAAGGGGCTGATTTGCGTTGTGGCGCGCCCGGGCTCTTTCTACAGTCCATCCCCATGCACCGCGCCATTGCCACCGTATCGCTGAGCGGCACCCTCCGTCAGAAGCTCGAAGCCATTGCAGCGGCGGGCTTCGACGGCATCGAGCTGTTCGAGGCCGACTTCGTCAACTTCCGGGGCACCGCCGCCGAGCTGCGCCGCATTGCGTTCGACCTGGGCCTGTCGATCGACCTGTACCAGCCCTTCCGCGATTTCGAAGCCATGCCCGAGCCGCAGTTCCAGCGCAGCCTGGAGCGCGCCGAACGCAAGTTCGACCTGATGGAAGCCATGGGTGCGCCGTTGGTGCTGTGCTGCTCCAACACCTCGCCGCTGTCGGTGAACGACCCGGCCCGCGCCGCCGCCCAACTGCACGAACTGGCCGAGCGCGCCGCGCGCCGCAACCTGCGCGTGGGCTTCGAGGCGCTGGCCTGGGGTCGCCACACCTCGCGCTATGCGCAGGCCTGGGACATCGTGCAGCGCGCCGACCACCCGCACCTCGGGCTGATTCTCGACAGCTTCCACACGCTGTCGCTGAAGGACGATCCGTCGGGCATCGCCGCCATTCCGGGCGAGAAGATCTTCTTCGTGCAGATGGCCGATGCGCCGCTGCTGTCGATGGACGTGCTGCAGTGGGCGCGCCACCATCGCTCGTTCCCGGGGCAGGGCGATTTCGACGTGACCGGCTTCTTCGAGCAGGTGCTGCGCGCGGGCTACACCGGGCCGCTGTCGCTCGAAATCTTCAACGACATCTTCCGCGAGACGCCGAACCGCCGCACGGCCGTCGATGCGATGCGCTCGCTGCTGTACCTCGAAAGCGAAACGCGCGAGCGGCTGGCCGCCGGGAACGTGCCCGCGCAGCCGCAGCGCGTGGAGCTGTTCAACCCGCCGCCCGCGCCGGCGCTCTCGGGGCTGTCGTTCATCGAGTTCGCGGCCGACGAGGCTTCGGCCGTCACGCTCGGCGCGCTGCTGGGGCAACTGGGATTTCGCCGCGTGGGCCGCCACCGTTCCAAGGCCGTCACGCTGTACCGCCAGGGCGGCATTCACTTCATCGTCAACGCGCAGCCCGACTCCTTTGCGCGTCGCCGCTTCGAGGCGCACGGCACCTCGGTGTGCGCGCTGGGCGTGCGCTGCGCCGACCCGCTCGCGGCCGTGGGCCGCGCAACGGCCATGCGCTCGCAGCGCCATGACAGTCCGGTCGGCCCCAACGAGCTGCGCGTGCCGGCCATCGTGGCGCCGGGCGGCAACCTGATCCATTTCGTGCCCGAGGCGCTGGGCGACAGCGGGCTGTACGAGACCGACTTCATCCTCGAAGACGCGGGGCCCGAAGGCAGCGATGCCGGCCTCACGCGCATCGACCACGTGGCGCTGGGCCTGGCGCTCGACCAGCTCGACACCTGGGTACTGTTCACGCGCGCCGTGCTCGGCCTGGAGCCCGGCGAGAGCCTGGAGCTGGCCGACCCCTTCGGGCTGATCCGCAGCCGCGGCGTGGCCAATGCCGACCGCAGCCTGCGCCTCGTGCTGAACGTGTCGCTGAGCCAGCGCACGCGCACCGCGCGCACGCTGAGCGTGACCGGCGGCGGCGCCGTGCACCACATCGCGCTCGATTGCGACGACATCTTCGAGACCGTGGCCAGGCTGCGCGCCAACGGCACGCGCTTCGTGCCGATCTCGGACAACTACTACGACGACCTGGCCACGCGCATCGACCTCGCGCCCGAACTGCTGGCACGCATGCGCGCGGCCGGCGTGCTGTTCGACCGTTCGCCGGCCGGCGACTACCTGCACATCTACACCGAGAGTTTCGAAGGCGGCCTCTTCTTCGAGGTCGCGCAGCGCGTAGGCGGCTACGACGCCTACGGCGCGCTCAACGCGCCCGCGCGAATGGCGTCGCAGGCGCAGCAGTAACAGCCGCAGCAGGACTGATTTTTTCCGCACCCGTCACCTCAAGTCATACCACTGGAGACAACCCATGGCCCACCCGTCAGCCAAAGAGCCGCAAGGCAAGCACCAGTCGAAGAAAGCCGCCGCCAGCGGCTGGATCGGCTCGGCGCTGGAGTACTACGACTTCTTCATCTACGCCACCGCGGCGGCGCTGATCTTTCCGGAGATCTTCTTTCCCAAGGGCGACCCGACCACGGCCATCATCGCGTCGCTCGCGACCTACGGCGTGGGCTATGTCGCGCGACCCATCGGCGCCTTCGTGCTCGGCCACTGGGGCGACACGCACGGGCGCAAGCAGGTGCTGGTGCTGTGCATGTTCCTGATGGGCTTCTCGACCGTGGCCGTGGGTCTGTTGCCGACCTACGACCAGGTCGGCCTGCTGGCCCCCGCGCTGCTGGTGTTCCTGCGCCTGGTGCAGGGCTTCGCGGTGGCCGGCGAGATCTCGGGCGCCAGCTCGATGATCCTGGAGCACGCGCCGTTCGGACGCCGCGGGTTCTTTGCGAGCTTCACCTTGCAGGGCGTGCAGGCCGGCCAGATCCTGGCGGCCGCCGTGTTCCTGCCGCTGGCGCACTACATGCCTGAAGAGGCCTTCAACTCGTGGGGCTGGCGCATTCCGTTCCTGCTGAGCTTCATCGTGATCGTGGCCGGCTACATCATCCGCCGCGAGGTCGATGAGACACCGGCCTTCGCCGAAGTCGACAAGAAGGGCGAAGTGGCCAAGGCACCCATCGTCCAGGCCTTCACCGACAGCTGGGCCGACATGCTGCGCGTGGTCTGCATGGCGCTGATGAACGTGATTCCCGTGGTCGCCACCGTGTTCGGCGCGGCCTATGCGGTGCAGGCCGCCTACGGCATCGGCTTCCAGAAGGACGTGTACTTGTGGATCCCGGTGCTGGGCAACATCCTGGCCGTGCTGGTGATTCCGTTCGTGGGCAACCTGTCGGACCGCATCGGCCGCAAGCCGCCGATCATCGTCGGCGCGCTGGCCTCGGGCCTGCTGTCCTTCGTGTACCTGTATGCCATCAGCATCAAGAACGTGCCGCTGGCGATCTGCATGTCGCTCTTGATGTGGGGCATCGTGTACCAGGGCTACAACGCGACCTTCCCGAGCTTCTACCCGGAGCTGTTCCGCACCCGCAACCGCGTGTCGGCCATGGCCATCTCGCAGAACATCGGCACCACCTTCACCGCGCTGCTGCCCGCGCTGTTCGCCGCCGTGGCGCCTCCGGGCTCGACCAACGTGTGGTTCACGGTCGGCGCCATCACCTTCGCCGTGACCGTGCTGGCTGCGCTGGCCGCCATGAGCGCCCGCGAGACCTACCGCATCCACATGCGTGACCTGGGCGATCCGAACGCCGTGCCGGTCGACAAGGCGGAGTACGACCGCCTGCGCGAACAGACGCTGACCAGCGCCCGCATGGCCAAGGCCGCCGCCTGAGTCTGGGCCGAAGACCCCGCGCGCACAAAGGGGTTGTGGCGCCATGAAGAATGGCGCCATGACCGCCCATCTCAAGATCGATTTCGTCTCCGATGTGTCCTGCCCCTGGTGCGCCGTGGGCCTCGGCTCGCTGGAAGCTGCCCTGAAACGGGTGGCGCCGGAGGTCACGGCCGAGCTGCACTTCCAGCCCTTCGAGCTGAACCCGCAGATGCCGGCCGAAGGCCAGGACACCTTCGAGCACCTGAACCAGAAGTACGGCTCCTCGCGCGAGCAGCAGGCCCAGGCCCGCGAGGCGATCCGCCAGCGCGGCGCGGCGGTGGGCTTCGAGTTCAGCGCCGAAGGCCGGCCCCGCGTCTACAACACCTTCGACGCCCACCGGCTGCTGCACTGGGCCGAACTGGAAGACGCGGCGAAGCAGGTGGCGCTCAAGAAGCTGCTGCTGAAGGCCTACTTCACCGACAGCCAGAACCCCTCGGACCCCGAGGTGCTGGTGCGCGCGGCGACCGAGGCGGGGCTCGACGCCACGCGGGCCCGCGAGATCCTGAACAGCGACGAGTTCGCGCAGGAAACCCGCGAACGCGAGCGCATGTACACCGATGCCGGCATCCACTCGGTGCCCGCGATCATCATCAACGACCAGCACCTGATCTCCGGCGGCCAGCCGGTCGAGGTGTTCGAGCGCGCACTGCGGCAGATCGCCGGGGCGGAGCCGGGGCGCACTGCCACGGCCTGAGCTTGCGGGGTTTCGTTTCGTCCTGAAACGAGGCTGACCTTCAGCTTTACCTGAGCGCGGCCTGACGCCGGTCAACCGCCTCTATCGCGCAGCGGTTGATCGGTTCATGATGGACCGCATGCCGTTCCCGATGCCGCATCCACCGCGCCGTTCGCGCGCGATCGCCGTGGCGCTGGCCGCCGTGCTGGCGCTCACCGCCTGTTCCACGGGCCTGTTGCGCCCCGAGGGCCCGCCGCTCACGGCGCTGGATCACGCCGCCGACACGCCCGCCGCGCAGCTGCGTTGGCTCGATCGCGTGAGCTGGGGCGCCAACGCTAACAGCCAGGCCGAACTGGCGCGCGATGGCCTGCCGCGCTGGATGGGCCGCCAGCTGCGTCCCGCGCCCCGTGCGCTGCCCGCGGCGGTGCAGGCGCAGATCGACGCGATGGCCATTTCGCGCACACCGTTCGACCAGCTCGTCTTCGCGCTCGACGCCCGGCGCAAGGCCGCCGACGCGCTGCCCGACGAAGAAGCCAAGAAGGCCGCGCGCGCCGCCTACCAGCAGGAACTCAACACGCTCGCGCGCGAGGCCCAGCAGCGCTTCCTGCTGCGCGCGCTGTACTCGCCGAACCAGCTGCAGGAGCAGATGACCTGGTTCTGGATGAACCACTTCAACGTCAGCATCCGCAAGGACCTGGTGCGCGCGATGGTCGGCGACTACGAAGAGAACGCCATCCGCCCGCACGCGCTGGGCAAGTTCCGTGACCTGCTGGGTGCCACCGCGCGGCATCCGGCGATGCTGCGCTACCTCGACAACGCACAGAACGCCGCCAACCGCATCAACGAGAACTACGCGCGCGAGCTGATGGAGCTGCACACGCTCGGCGTGGGCGGCGGCTACACGCAGGCCGACGTGCAGGAGCTGGCACGCGTGCTGACCGGCGTGGGCGTCAGCGTGCAGCCGCCCGGTGCGACGCCGCCCGCAGTGCGGGCGGCCGTGCGCGCCGATTACGTGCGCCAGGGCCTTTTCGAGTTCCATCCGAACCGGCACGACTACGGCCCCAAGACACTGCTGGGCCAGCCCATCCAGTCGCGCGGCCTGGCCGAGACCGACGAGGCGCTTGACCGGCTGGCGCGCGCACCGGCCACCGCGCGCTTCATCTCGCGCAAGCTCGCCGTGTACTTCGTGGCCGACGAGCCGCCGCCCGCGCTGGTCGAGCGCATGGCCGCGACCTTCACGCGCAGCGATGGCGACATCGCCGCCACCTTGCAGACGCTGTTCGAATCGCGCGAGTTCGCGGCCTCGCTGGGCCGCAAGTTCCGCGACCCTGTGCACTACGTGGTGGCGGGCGTGCGGCTGGCCTACGACGAGCGCGTGGTGCTCAACACCACGCCGATGATCGGCTGGATCAACCGCATGGGCCAGACCCTGTACGCCCACGAGACGCCCGACGGCTACCCGCTCAACGAGGCTGCATGGGCCAGCGCAGGCCAGATGAACACCCGCTTCGAAATTGCGCGCGCCATCGGCATGAGCGGCGCCGTGCTGTTCCGCACCGACGACAAGGCGCCGCTCGAGAAGCCGCCGTTCCCGCCGCTGGCCGAGTCGCGCGCCGTGCGCGCGCTGCAGCCCGGCCTGAGCGCCGACACGCAGCAGGCGCTCGCACAGGCGAAGAATCCGCCGGAGTGGAACACCTTCCTGCTCGCGTCGCCCGAGCTGATGCGGCGTTGAAAGGCTCGGTCATGCAACGACGACACCTGCTGCAATTCATCGCCGCCACGCCTTTCGCCGGCGCCGCCGCACGCGTGGCCGCCGCGCCCGCTGCCGAGGGCACCAAGCTGCTGGTCGTGTTCCTGCGCGGCGCCTACGACTGCACCAGCCTGCTGGTGCCGACCGGGAACAGCGACTTCTACTACGCCTCGCGCCCCAACATCGCCATCCCCCGGCCCGGTGCGGCCGACGGCGCGTTGCCGCTGGACACCGACTGGGGCCTGCACCCCGCGCTCGCGCAAAGCGTGCTGCCGCTGTACCAGCGCAAGCAGGCCGCCTTCATCGCCTTCGCCGGCACCGACGACCTCACGCGCAGCCACTTCGAGACGCAGGACGCGATCGAGCTCGGCGTGGCGCCCGACAGCGCGCAGCGCGACTACCGCTCGGGTTTTCTCAACCGGCTGGCCGGCGTGCTTGGCGCCGGGCCGCTGGCCGACGTGTCGCCCATCGCCTTCACCGACCAGTTGCCCATCGTGCTGCGCGGCGACGACGCCAAGGCCGCCAACATGGCGCTCGCCGGCGTGGCGCGCCAGGGCATCGATGCGCGGCAGAGCCAGATCATCGCGTCGATGTACCGCAACACCGCGCTCGCGCAGCCTGTGGCCGAGGGCTTCCAGGTGCGCGACGAGGTGGTGCGCGCCATGCAGGCCGAGATGGACGCCGCCAGCCGCAACGCGATGAGCCCCAGGGGCTTCGAGCAGGTCGCGCGCCGCATGGCGCTCTTGATGCGCGATCGCTTCGACATCGGTTTTGTCGACGTCGGCGGCTGGGACACCCACGTGGGGCAGGGCGCGGCCAAGGGCTACCTCGCCAACCGTTTTGAAGAACTGGGCCGCGGCGTGGCGGGCTTCGCGCAGGAGATGGGCGACACCGCGTGGCGCCAGACCGTGGTGGTGGTCGTCAGCGAGTTCGGCCGCACCTTCCGCGAGAACGGCAACCGCGGCACCGACCACGGCCACGGCACCGTGTACTGGGTGCTCGGCGGCGGCCTGGCTGCGCAGGCGGGCGGGCGCATCGTCGGCGAGCAGCAGGCGCTGACGCAGGCCACGCTGTTCCAGAACCGCGACTACCCGGTGCTCAACGAATACCGGGCGGTGCTGGGTGGGCTGTTCCAGCGCATGTACGGGCTGTCGGCGGCGCAGGTGGCACAGGTGTTCGGCGGCGCGACGGCGAAGGACCTGCGCCTCGTCTAGAACCACGCCGCCGACAATCGCCGGCATGCCTCATGCCGTTTCCCTTCTTCGCGCCGCACGCCTGGCGCGAAGCACCAAGCCTTTTCTTGCCCGAGGTGGTTTCAAGCGCGAGCGCTGTGCGGGCTGCCGACTGGTGCCCAGCCATTGCATGTGCGCCGTGCGTCCTTCGGTGCCGACGCGCGCGGGCGTGTGCCTGCTCATGGCCGATATCGAGCCGCTCAAGCCCACCAACACCGGGTGGCTGGTCGCCGATGTGGTGGCAGATACCTTCGCCTTCGGCTGGGCTCGCACCGAAACCGATCCCGCGCTGCTGGCGCTGTTGAGCGACCCGCAATGGCAGCCCTATGTGGTGTTTCCGGGGCAGTACGCGGCGCCCGAGCGCGTGGTCATGAGCGTTCCCGCTTCATCCGACGCGGCCGGCGGCGATGTTGCCAGGCGCCCGTTGTTCATCCTGTTCGACGCCACCTGGGCCGAAGCCCGCAAGATGTTTCGCCGCAGCCCCTACCTCGACCGGCTGCCGGTGCTGAGCCTGCAGCCCGAGCAGGTCACGCAGTACCGGTTGCGCAATTCCGGCCGCGACGATCACTTCTGCACCAGCGAGGTCGCCGCGATGTGCATGAGCCTGGCCGGCGAGCAGGCGGTGGAACAGACGCTGGAGGCCTACCTGGCGGTGTTCACGCACCACTACCTGCGCGCGAAGAACCAGCAGCCCGTGGCGTGGGACGGTGCCGCGCACCAGCGGTTGCGCGAGGTGTCCGCGCTGCGCGAGCAGGTGGCCTGATCGATCCTGCGCGGGTCCGCCTCAGCGCAGGTCGAACAGCGCCGTCGCATTGCCCCAGGCGACGCGCTGCGCCACGGCGGGCGGCAGATCGCCGAGCCAGGTGCGGTAGCCCTGCATGATCTCGTCGTAGGCGCTCCAGCGCTGGTTGACCCAGGTGTCGGAGCCGACCATGAAGCGCTCCGGGTACTTGAGGATCAGCGCACGCCATTCGGGGCACAGGCGTCCGCCCTCGCAGGTGAGGCCCGGGCGGTACGAGAGTTCGCCCATCAGCAGCGGGTAGCGCTCCAGCATCGCCTGCACGCGCTCGACCGGCGTGCCGCCGATGCCGGTGTGGGCCCAGATCAGGCGCAGCGCGCGGCCTTTCGACGGGGCGTTTGCCATGAGCAGGTCGACGGCCACGTCGTCCACGTGCGCGAGCACCGCGAGCTTCTTCTCCTCGGCCAGCGCGATCAGCTTCTTCGCCACGGGGCCGTTGGCGTTGGCGCTCTCGTACAGGTGGAATTCGCCGAGGCCGCGATAGGGGCCGCTGGCCGTGCCGCGCGCCAGTTCGCTCAGCACCATTTCGTGGATGGTCTCGTCGCGGAACCAGTTGTTGTAGTCGTCGCGGTTGCGGTACAGGCGCACGAAAGGCACCACCGTGACACCGGCGGCGCGCGTCTCGCGCGCGGCGGCCAGGGTCTGCGTGCCGGCGTTGGGCCGCGAGTTCGCGATGATCGCCTTCACCTGGTTGCGCTGCATGCGCGCGAGCGCTTCGGTGGGCGGGAAGGGGCCGGAGGTGCCGTCCCAGGCTTCCTGGTTGTAGTGCAGGTGGGTGTCGAACAGCGGGCCGCTGTAGGGCCCGGTGGTCTGTCCGTGTGCCGATGCCAAGGTCAGGGCCGCGCAGGCGGCGAGCAGCGGGGCTGCGATGCGGGTGAGAGGGCGCATGAGGTTCTCGCGGTGATGACCGGAAGGCCGGATTACATCACCGCACGGACTCAGGCCGCAGCCGCGCCCTTGTCGCCGGACGCGACGTCGAAGCGATCGCGCGGGCCCGCTTCAGCTGCCGGCCGGGTGCGGCGTCGCCTTGCGGCTGCCATCCAGCGAATACAGCTGCGGGCGGTCTTCCACCGCGACCGTGTCGGGTCCGTGCTCCGCGGCGCGCGGTTGCCGGTACAGCTCGTTCTCGAGCCGCCGGGCACGTTCCGCGTACATGCGGGCGAGGGCGCTGTGATGCTCTGCGGCAGCCTGGTGTTCGATGCGTGCCATCTGCGCTTCTTCGAGCAGCGCCGAGGCGCGTTTCAAATAGGCCGTGTGGGTGGGCCGAAACAAGAAGTCGAACATGGTTTCACACTCCTTTCCGCTGCGACAACGGTGCAATCATTGTGAACGAATGGCTCGCCAACGCCATCGATTCCTGTGGCTCCCACGCATCGAAGAAGCGTTCTGTTTCACTTGAGTCAGCCAGAATCGGCGGCGAAGAGAGAGGGTTCGATCACCGATGCACAAAGAGGTTCGCTTTTGTCTGGAATACCGGCTTGCCGCCGATGGCCCTGCGCATGCCGTGCAGACCGCCTGGATGGTGGATTCGCCGGCCACGCGCGCGCAGATCGACGAGATGATCGCCAACGCGCGCGCCATGAACGCCTTCGCGTCGAAGTGGTGGATCGAGGAGCGGCAGGGCGGCGAGGCCCCGCGCTGAAGCGGGAGGAAGTCAGTCGCGCATGTTCGCGAACTTCACCAGCGTTGCGTACTTCGCCGTGTCCTCGCGCATGATCTGACCGAGGTCTTCCCTGCCCGTGGCGGGAATGGAGCCGCCTTCTTCCAGCCGGCGGCGGATCGCCGGGTCGGCCAGGCCGGCCTGCAGTGCCGCGCGCAGGCTCTGCACGATAGGCGCAGGCAGGTCTTTCGGGCCTGCGAGCGCGAACCAGCCGCTCAGCTCATAGCCTTTCAGCTGCGGGTGTTCCCCGAGCGCCGGCACCTGCGGCAGGCCGGGAAAGCGCTTGGCCGACGAAACACCCAGCGGCACGATCCGCCCACCCTGGAGAAACGGCGCCGCGGCGGTGGGCGACACGATCGCGAAGTCGAGCGTGCCACCGACCAGGTCGCTCGTGAGTGGCGCGGTGCCGCGGTACGGAATGTGCGTGAGAAAGAGCCCCGCGCGCTGCTTGATCTGTTCGCCGACGAAGTGCAGCGTCGAGCCCACGCCCGAACTGCCGTAGCTGAACTTGCCGGGGTTGCGCTTGGCCAGGGCGATGAACTCGTCGAGGTTCTTCACGCCAGCCTTCGGGCTTGCCACCAGCAGCACGGGCGCGACGGCAAGCAGGCTGACCGGGGTCAGGTCTTTCACCGGGTCGTAGCGCTGCGCCGGGTTGACCAGCACCGTGGCCGCCATCTCGTTGCTGGAGCCGGCCAGCAGCGTGTAGCCGTCGGCCGGGCTGCTTACCGCGCGCTGCGCTGCGACCACGCCTGCGGCGCCGGTCACGTTCTCGACCACCACCGTCGCGCCGAGTTTGGCGGAGAGGATGTCCGCCGCCACGCGCGCGGCCATGTCGACCGAACCGCCCGGCGCGTAGCCGACCAGCAGCTTGATCGGCTTGGCCGGGTAGCTGCCCTGCGCGAACGTGGGTGCGGCAGCACAGAGGGCGGCGGCGCCGAGCGCGCTCCAGACCACGCGGCGCGAAACGGAAGAGGGAAGACGGGTCATCGCGGCTCCAGTAGAGGAAAGTGGAAAAGAGAAGGCCCGCTCAGGCCTGTGCGCTCAGGAAGCGCCGCACCAGCTGCACCCAGTAGCTGGCCGCGATCGGCAGGATCGCGTCGTTGAAGTCGTAGCCGGGGTTGTGGACCATGCAGCCGCCGGTGCGGTGGTGTTCGCCTTCGCCGTTGCCCACGATCAGGTAGCTGCCCGGGCAGCGCTCCAGCATGAAGGAGAAGTCTTCGCTGCCCGTGAGCGGGGCCAACGGCGGCAGCAGGCCGTCGTCGCCCAGCCAGTCGCGCGCGACCTGCCGCGCGAAGCGGGTGGATTCCTCGTCGTTGACCAGCGCGGGGTAGCGCCAGTGGTAGTCCACCTCGGCCTTCACGCCGAGCGTGGCGGCCTGTGCCTGCGCCAGCTGGGTGATGCGCTCGCGCAGCATGGCGCGGATCTCCGGGCGGTAGGCGCGCACCGTGAGGCGCATCTGCACGCTGTCGGCAATCACGTTGGGAGCGTCGCCGCCGTGGATCGCGCCCACCGAGACCACCGCCATCTCGCGCGGGTCCACGTTGCGCGACACGATGGTCTGCAGCGCCACGACGATGTGTGCCGCAGCCACCACCGGGTCCGCCGACAGATGGGGCGCCGAACCGTGCCCGCCGCGTCCTGTCACCGTGATCGTGACCGAGTCGGACGAGGCCATGAACGAGCCTTCCTTGAAGCCGAACTTGCCCGCGGGAAAGCCCGGCATGTTGTGCAGCGCAAAGATGGCATCGCACGGAAAGCGGTCGAACAGGCCTTCCTCCACCATGCGGCGCCCGCCGCCCAGGCCTTCCTCGGCCGGCTGGAAGATCAGGTGCAGCGTGCCGTCGAAGCTGCGCTCTTGCGCGATGACGCGCGCGGCGGCCAGCAGGATGCTGGTGTGGCCGTCGTGACCGCACGCGTGCATCTTGCCCGGCACCTGGCTGGCGTAGGGCAGGCCGGTCGCTTCCTGGATCGGCAGCGCGTCCATGTCGGCGCGCAGGCCGAGGCGCCGCGTGCCGCTGCCGCGTTTCAGCGTGCCGACCACGCCGGTGCCGGCCAGGCCGCGGTGCACCTCGTAGCCCCATTCGGCCAGGCGCGTGGCCACCAGCTCGCTGGTGACGTGCTCTTCGTAGGCCAGCTCGGGGTGCGCGTGGATCTGGTGGCGCAGGCCGACCATCTCGGGCGCGACCTCTCGCACGGCGGGCACCACGCTTTCGAGGGCGGCGGCGTTCTCGACAGTGAATGTCGTCATGGGGGATCTGTCTCCTTGCTTTCTTGCGGCGAGTCTAGGAAGTCCCCGTGCGCCGCGGCAGACAGGCGCCGCCATGCGGGGGCGGGCGGTGCCTGTCGCCGGTGGCGACTGCGGATAATCGGCCGCCATGAAGCTGCACCAGCTCCGCTATCTCGCCGCTGTCGCCTCGGAGGGCAGCATCCGCGCCGCCGCGCGGGCGCTGGGCGTCACCCAGGCCACGGTCACGCAGGGCCTGCGCGAGCTGGAGGCGCATGCGCAGGTGGCGCTGTTCACGCGCCACGGCGGCGGCATCGCCTTCACGCCGGCCGGCCAGGAGTTGCTGGTGCATGCGCGGCAGATGCTGGCCCAGTTGCGCCGGGCCGAAGACACGCTCTCGCGCCACCGCGATACCGGCGCGCAGCAGCGCCTGACCGTGGCCATCACGCCCTGGATCACGCAGACCCTGCTGCCGCGCGTGGTGTCGCTGTTTCGCGAAGAGCTGCCGCATGTGCAGCTGGAGATGTTCGACGGCCTTTCGGCGCTCAGCTATCCGCGGCTGCGCGAAGGCAGTCTCGACCTGATGATCGGCCGCATCGGTCCCGACGAGGCCATGCAGGGGCTGCAGGCGCAGCCGCTGTTCCGCTACGACATGACGGTGGTGGCACGCCGTGGCCATCCGCGGGCTGGCGCGCAGTCGATGGCCGAACTGCTGCAGGACGACTGGGTGCTCAACTTCACGCCGGGCGAGGGCGCGAGCTTTCTGGACAACCTGTTTCGCCAGCACGGCCTGGCCGCTCCCGTGCAGCGCATCCAGCTGGCCCATTCGCCCTCGATGATGCTCGGCCTCGTGCGCAAGAGCGACATGCTCACCTTCTGCCCCTGGCCGTTGGTGGAGACCGAGAGCCTGCGCCATGCGCTGGTGACGCTGCAGCTGCGCGAGCGCTTCCACAGCAACGTCGTGGGCATCGTACGCCGCGCCCAGGAAGCGCCGTCACATGCGGCGGCGCGCTTCATCGCGCACTTCCTGGCGCAGCTGCCCGCGTGGCAGGCTTCGGACGATCCGGAGATGCGGCGGGTGCTGCACTCGGTGGATTTCATCGAGGCCGTGCCGGACGCCTCGCCACCTCAGCCGTGATAGTCGCCCCACGACATCCGCACCATGCCCGGCGGCGTCGGCGCATCGGCTGAAGCCAGCGTCACCGGCGGGTCGTCGTCGACGCGGCTCCTGGCGCGCGAGTCCCAGTCGTCGAGAAAGACCTGCTGGTAGTACTGCGCCACTTCCTCGTTGTGGATGATCAGCCCGGCATCGCGGTTGCGCAGCACGCCATCGCCGGACCAGTTGGTGCTGCTCACGAGCACCGTGTGGCCGTCCGCGATGATCCCCTTGTTGTGGATGCTGCCCTGCACGCGGAACACGTCCTGGTTGCAGCCCGCCTCGACCAGCTTGCGGATGTTCTCGGCCGCGCTGGTGCTGCCCAGGATGATGCGCAGGTCGAGGTCCGGCTCGGTGCTGCGCTCGGCAACCTTGCGCAGCAGCGCGCGGAAGTCCGCGTCTTTTTCCGCATCGCTCCAGGTCATGTAGGCGAACTGCAGGTACAGCGAGGTCTGCGCGCTGTCGATGAGCGCGTTGATGTGCGGCAGGTAGTTGTCCGGCGTGAGCACGGGCTGGACCTTGACCGTGGTCTTCACCGACGGCAGCCGCGCCGGTTCGACCGGCACGACAGGCCCCGCGAAGGCCACGGCCTGTTCCAGCAGGCTGTCGAGCGGAACGAACACATCGGGCAGCGTGGGCCTGGCCGCCACGGCCAGCGCCGCATCGGCGGCGCCGTCGGCGTCTTCCTTCTCGGAGGCCCTGAGGTCGTGCCGGATGTACTTCTCGAAGACCTTCGAGAGCACGGCGTCGGTGCAGATCACATGCCATTCGCGGTTGCCCTTGCTGAACATGCCCTTGGCCTGCGCGGGCGTGGCCACGGGGTCGATGTCGGGCTGGCTGCGCCGGCTCCAGTTGCCACTGGAAAGCCAGAAGGCCTTGCCGTCGCGCACCGCCACCTTCTCGTGGTACGCGCTGGCGAAGCGGCGTCCCTTGCCGCACTGCACGAGCCAGGCCGTCAGGCCGCCTTCCTGCTGCAGCTTGCGCAGCTTCTTGCGGATGACCTGTTCTTCCTGCGTCATGCCGTCGTCCCAGCTCAGCGACGCCTGGATGCCGCCATCGCGCACGAGGTCGATGAAGACCTGGGCGATGTGGTCGGCATTGAAGTCGTACATCGCCACGGACAGCGATTTCGTCGTTCCTTCGAGAAAGGGCCGCAGCACCGGCCATCCGGCATCGGGGCCGACGTGGCACAGGAAGGGCTGCTTCACGTTGTAGGGCTTGTCGATGGGCTGGCCCGTGGGCGGTTTGTAGACGAGGTTGACGGCGGCTTCGGCGAGTGCGTCCACCGTGTCCTCGAAGTCCGCGCTGGCGGCCAGCTGTCGCTCGGGGGCGGCCTGCATCACACAGACGCGATAGGGCCCGAGCTGCCGGGGCACACGATCGGCCGTGGCCACTTCCGACAGGGGGCGCTTGCGGTCGACCAGCACGATCACGGCGGGTTCGCGCAGGAACCGGCCGTCGACCAGCGGAAAGCCCGGCTCCGCCGCCACAAAGCCGGGCAGGGCCGCCAGTTGCGCCTGGTGAGCCGCGATCACCGAACGGACCGCCGCGCGCGCGGCATCGTCGAGCACTTTCATGGATGTTCCTCAGGGCGGGTGGTGCACACGCACGCCGGCGCCTGCCGGTTCGGCGCGCGCGAAGGAGGGCGCCCCAGGGGGCGGCGTGTCAGGAGATGTTGGGCAGCCGGCGCGACAGCTCGACCGATTCGACGGCCGGGTCGGCTTCGAGCTGCTGGAGCTTGTCGAGCGGGATCTCCGCCGAGAACAGGCCCGGCGAGATGTCGGCGCGCGCGGCGATGTAGTCCGGGCGCTCGGCGCCCTCGCACAGCTTGACCAGCACGACGACCCGCTCGCCCGACACCGGCGCGGGGGCGGCCGAAAAGTCGAGCTTCTTGAGCGAGCGCAGGTCGATGGGCATGAGAGGGCAGATGGGGGTCGAAGCACAGATTACACCCCCCGTTCAGGTTCGGCACAACCGCGCCGGGTGTGGGGGACATGGCGCGTGCGTCGGGTCGAGTGTCAGATCGCGCCGCTGCCGGCACGGCCGTCACCGCGCTGCGGGTCCCAACCGGCCGGCCCTGCGCCGGGCTTGACGCCCGCCTTGAGCCTGGCGCGGATGTCGGCGATGGACAGGTTCTTGCCTTGCTTCCTGGCCTTGGCGAGCATCAGCGCGACCAGCCCGGTCACCGCCGGCGCCGCCATGCTGGTGCCCGACTTCTTCACCATGCCGTCCTTCGTGCGCGACTGCGCGGCCTTCACCTGCACGCCCGGCGCGCTGACCTCGGGCTTGGGCCGGCCGTCTCGGGTGGGGCCCGCGCTGGAGAAGCTGGCGGCCGGCTCGCCCGTCTTGCGGGCGTCGTACGCGCCGACCACGATCGACAGCTTCCCCGTCGACAGCGAGCCCAGCAGGTGCGACTTCACCGGGTTGCCGAAGTACGACTGGCCGCTGTCCAGGCGTTCGAGCCACGCATGGAACGGCACCTCGTCGGCGGCCAGGGCGTGCAGGCGCACCTTGAACTCGCCGTCGGGCCAGTTGGGGGCCAGCCAGATGCCGATCACGTTGTCCTTGTTGTTCGGGTCGGTGATGCGGCTGCTGAGGAACGCGGCGATCTCGCCGTTGCCTGCGCCGAGCGGAAAGTTTTCGCCCGGCGCCACGCTCGCGAGCACCTCGTTGTCGGGGCCCAGCAGTTCGGCGCGCAGGCGCTGGCTGCCGCCGTACCAGAGTTCGAACTCGCCGCCCTTGCCGTTGACCAGGGTCCACGACACGTCGAGGTGCCCGTTGCCGGGCACGGTGCCTGCCGTGTGGGTGTTGTCTTCCTGCGAGTTGCCGGCGGCCAGGACGATCGCGCGGTTGGGCTTTTGCGACACGAGCGCGTCGAAGCCTTGCTCGACCAGCGAGGTGCCGTCGTGCGGACCGCCGTTCGTGCCCAGGCTCAGGTTGACGACGCAAGGCTTGTCGCCCGCACGATCGAAGATGAACTTCACGGCCTCGAGCATCTGCACCGAATCGCCGAAGGAACTGAACACCGCGTTGTGCCCGGTCCATGCGATGTCCCGGGCCGACATCTCGACGAAGATCAGGTCGGCCTTGGGCGCCACGCCGGGTTGCAGCGAACCCCGGCCGTTGCCGCCCGCAATGTCCATGACGTGCGTGCCATGCGAGCCGGGGCTTCCGGGCTGGCCCGCGCCGGGGTCGTAGCCCAGCGCCTTGTACGGGTCGGCCTTCTTCAGTGCCTTGTCGATCTCGGCCGCTTCGAACAGCCGGCCGTAGCCATAGGGACTGTTGGCCTTGGCCGGCGCACCTTGCTGCCAGAGCGCCAGCAGGCGCGTCTTGCCGTTGGCCTTCAGGAAGTTCTGGTGCGCGAAGTCGCCGCCCGAATCGACCACGCCGATCACCACGCCGGTGCCGCCGGCCGTGCCGGCCAGCGCGGGGCTGTCGGCCTGCACGCCCATCGAGGCGATGGTATTGTTCAGGGCCGGCAGCACCGGCTGCGAGGCCTTCATGCTGAGCACGGCCGGATGCTGGCGAATGGCCTCGGCCTTGCCGAGCGGAATGCGGCCCGTGACGAGCACCGTGCCGTCGGGCAGGGTGCCGATGTCGGAGCCCGCATCGACATCGGGGATGTCCGCCCACTCGGCATGGCTGGTCACGCGCGCCACGACCGGCACCGAATCGCCGTCGGCGGACGAGATCGGCATGCTCTGCTTGCCCGCGCGCCGGTTCATCACCGCCAGCTGCAGCCGCGGGTCCATCGAGGTTTCCACATCCATCGGCAGGCGCTGGAGCTGCGCGAGCCCGAAGGCGGACACCGGCGAGAGCCGCGTGCACAGCGCATCGGCGGTGCCGGCGAGCGCGGCGGTCAGGGCAGGGGAGACTTCGCCCGGCAGGTGGCCCGCGGCGGGAGGATCGGCTTGCGTCGATGGGGCCACCATCGCGGCGGCCATCTCGGGCGGAAGGTCGACCCAGCTGTTGAGCAGCTTGATCTGCCCGCTCACGTGAAGCCGCACGTTGCCCGACGACAGCGCCGGTGTCAGCACCCCATGCGGCATCCTGGGGACTTTCGTATCAGCAGGCGATTGCTTCTTCGCGGCGACGCGCTTCTTGGCTGTGGCCATCTGTCGGATCTCCTTCCGCACGGGGTGCTGGGCGAGTACCGCGAGGTGTAGCAGATTGGCATGTCATCTGTCACCTCGGCCAGGAGGAAGGGCAGTCAGAATGGCCGCATGAAAGTCGTGTTCAAGCTCCTGCTCGCCTACCTGGTGGCGAGTTTCCTGGCAACGGGCCTCGCGCTGGTGCTCTATCCGTCGCACGCGCATGTGCCTGCGGTGGTGGTGCTGCTCGCATTCCCGCTGCTGCCGTGGACGCTGCTTGGCAATCTGGTGAGCGGAGGCGCCAGGGCGAGGGATGTGTGGCCGCTGGTCGTCTTCGTGCTGGCGTTTGCGGGTGTGGCCTGGCTGGCGTTTCGAAGGTCAGGAGCGCCGTCGAAGGAGACGGCGCGGCCGTAGCGACGCCGGACTTACTTCGCCACGATCTCGAAGACATCGCCGTTCGTCGGCGTCGCGTTCTCGTGATAGATGTCGTAGAGGTACTGCGCGAGGTCGGCCGGCGCCACGTCCGGCGGAATCGCGAGCTGGGCGGGGCCCAGTTTCCCATCGGCGCCGACCCAGAGGCCGCGCCAGCGGGCATCGGCCTTTTCGACACGAAGGGTTCGGCCGAACACATTGAAGAGGTAGCGCATCGTCGGGGCTCCGGTCGTGACGGGAACGAAAAAAGCGGGGAGAGGGTGGCTCCACTGTAGCGTTCCCGTCGTGTGCACAATGAACCGGATTCATCGCTCACAGCCTTCCGATCGACGCATGACGAGCCCTGACGTACGCAAGACCTACGAGTCGGCCGTGGCCGCACTCGGGCCCGCCGCCGAGCGCATGCTGGCCGAGGGGGCGAGTGAGGAACAGGTGGCGCGGTGGATCTTCGCCAAGCGGGACGATCTCAAGCTGCACTACCGCGCGCTGACGCCCCCGGACGAACTGGAGGCGCTCGAAGCGAGGTCGCACAGCCGCTATGGCAATACGTTGGGCCCGTCGATCGAGCAGCTGCGAAGCGCCGGAAAGTCGTGGCGGGACATCATCGATTCGGCAGCGCGGCCGGGAAATCACTACCACCAGGGCAGTCCGGGCGATTGATCGCGCATCAACCGCCGATGCGCCAGCGACCGGAGTTCGGGCAGACCTCGGCCTGCTCTCCGTTCACCCGGACCTGTTCCTCATCGAGCTGCGATGCGCCGATGGGATCGACATCGAAGCCGATGCCGAGCAGGCCCGCCACCTGCGCATCCTCGAGGGACAGCTCCCAGGTCAGGAACAGCTGCGAGTGGTCCTGCCCGTCCGGGAAATCGGCGGCGTCGAAGCCGTGGTGGCTGCCGCGCGGCACGACGGCGTGCGGCTGGCCGGTGTCGAACAGCAGCGCCGTGCCGCGCGTGAGCGCGACGCGGTGGCCCGTGACGGGGAAGTGCACGTCCAGGCCCTTGTCCTCGCTGAGGAAGAGATTGCAGAAGGCCGCGCCGCCGTACTGCGCGCCGTCGTGGTGGTAGCGGGCCCCGCGGCAGGCCATCAGGGCGACATCGCTGGCGGGCAGCAGCGTCGCGGGCAGGCCCAGCGCGCCCAGCCAGTCGGACATCGCCTGCACGCACTGCGCGTAGTCGGGCCAGCGCGTGCGCGCACGGGCCAGGGGCATGGTTTCGACATCGCCGGGTTCCAGGGGCACGTTCGTGGCGATTTCACGTTGCCAATCGGCCACGAGGCGCGCCGGAGGCTCGGGCACGTCGAGCAGGGCCGAGTGCACGACGCCGCTCACGCTGCGGCTGCGCAGCGTGTCGCCATGCCAGAAATAGGAGGTCAGCAGGTCTTGCATGCGGGTGGCTTTCAGGTCACGGAGGGTACACGCGGAGGTGCGCGCCATCCCCCGGGGGGCATGCCCGATGCGGCATACTCCCACCCCCTCCCAACTCGCCAGAATTCCGCTGAATGGACAAGGAAGTCGAACCCTCCGTGCTCACCGCCATCGATGAGATGCGGCTCTCCGGACCGCGCCTCACGCCGGTCGAAATCGTCGCCAAGATGGGGGTGTTCGACGCACGCGACAAGCCGTTCGAGCACGCCTGGCTCGCCACGGGCGACAACGTCATCGCCACCATCTGGGGCGAGTTCGTGAGCGTCGGGGCCGGCGGCCGCTGGTTCTACCTGGAGTCGCTCGACGCCCAGCGCCGCCCCGGCGGCGGCGTGCGCAGCGCCCAGCAGGCGCAGCGCGCCAAGGACCGCCTGGCCCTGCTCAAGCGCACCTTCGATGCCGGCCAGGGCTTTCGCGCCGTGCTGCAGACCAACCGCATCGCCATCGCCGAACTGGAGAGCAACAAGAACGCCAAGGTGTCGACGCGCGTGCGCGACGACGCCGAGTGGCATGTCGCGACCTGGGAACCCGAGCAGCAGCTCGCGGTGCTGGTGCGCGGCCCGCGCGGCTGGGTGCCCACCGAGGCCGACATCGCGGCCGCCAAGGCCCGTGGCGGCGTGGCGGCGGATGGCGAAGCAGATGCAGCCCCGGCCGGCCCTGTCACGGAAGACGCGGTGCAAGACGCCGCCATGGCCTACGTCATGGGCCACTTCAAGGGCTACGGCTACAACGCGGAAGACGTGACCAGCAAGGCGCTGGGCTTCGACATCGAAGTCTCGAACGCCAAGGGCGCGATGCTGCTCAAGGTGGTCGTGAAGGGCACCGCCCCGGCGCTGCCGACCTTCGCGCTCACGCCCGAGCAAAGCATGGCCGCCGTGCGCGAGCCGCTGTGGCGCTTGCTCGTGGTGTCCGATGCGGGCAGCGGAACCGCGGCGCACAAGATCTACAAGCCGACCGAAGTCGACCAGGCCCCGGGCTTCCAGCGGAAGGGCTGAGGCCCGAAGGGGAGGACGGCGCCCCTGCGCCGCGTCTTCGCCCGTCAGCCGCCGCGCGCGACGATGTGCGCGATGTTGCGCTCCGCCAGCGCGGCGATCGTGAGCGAGGGGTTGACCGAGCCCGTCGAGCCCGGCACCAGCGCGCCGTCCATCACGTAGAGGCCGGGGTGCCCGATCACGCGGCCATGGGCATCCGTTGCGCGCCCGATCACCGCGCCGCCCAGCGGGTGAGCGGTCCAGTTGCGGCCGTTCACCGATTCCACGAAGGGCCACGCGCCCGGCACCGTGCCCGAGGCGTGCGCGATGCGCTGGTTGATGCTCTGCATCGCCGTGAACGCGTCGCCGTTGCCGTTGGCGGCCCAGTCCAGCACCACCGCGCCCTTGCTGTGGTCGTAGACGAAGCGGCCCCGGTTCGTGTCGTCGTAGACCATGCCCAGGGTGCCGAGGATGCCGACATCGACGGGCACGCCCGGGACGTACCAGTTCTCGAAAGTCACCGGCATGCCGGTGCGGGTGTCGTGGATCTTGCTGGCACTCGGCGCGCCCTGGATGATTCCGCCGGGCTGCGAGAAGCTGCGTACCACGATCGCATCGCCGTTCGAACCCCAGCCCTCGCCCACGTGCTCGTTGAGGTTGCGCAGGCTGCCCTCGGCGCGCGCCTTCACCAGCAGCGACGAGCTGCCGACCGATCCCGCCGCCAGGTAGAGGCGATCGCAGCTCAGCACGTAGCGGCCGATCGTGGCGCCGGTGACGCTGCGCTGGATCACGTCGACCGTGTAGCGGCTGCCGTCCCAGCCGATGCCTTGTACTTCCTGTCCCGCGAAGACCCGGGCCTTGCCGCTGGCCTGGGCCCACTTGAGGTAGTTCTGGTTGAGGTCGAACTTGGCGCCGTTGCTGTTGCCGTGGTTGGTCAGGCCCGCGATGGCCGACTTGCGTGAGCGGCCGCTCAACTCGTCGCGGATCACGTTCCAGTTGAACAGCGAGTCGATGCGTGTCGGCTGGTAGCCGGCCTTGATCGCCTGCTGGTCCCACGCGCGCGAATGGCCGAAGGGGTGGCTGCGGTAGATGTCCTCCGGCATGGGGCTCAGGCGCAGCATCTGGCGCACGCGCGGGAAGTAGGTGCTGTTCATCTCCGCGAAGTCGACCGAGCCCTTGAAGATGTCCTCGAAGTAGCGCTGCTCGGGCTGGATCATCACGCCCGTGAAGATCACCGAGCCGTCGCCCACGCAGGCGCCGCGCCAGACGGTCATGTGCTCGAACTCGGTGGCGTCCATCACGCCGCCGAAGGAATCCATGTGCGCGGTCAGGCCGGTGATCATCCGGGCCTTGTTCTTGAACCAGAAGGTGCGTCCGTCCGGGAGCGTGTCGTTGCCGAAGATCTGGCGCGTCGGCGAGCTGGGCCAGGCGAAGCCGCGCTCGAGTACGGTGACCTGCTGTCCCGCTTCAGCCAGGCGGTGCGCCGTGATCGCGCCCCCGAAGCCGGAGCCGATCACCAGATGCGGGGTGTAGGTGGGAGGCCGTGGGCTGTTGACGAACACCTCGGGAACCAGGCTTCGGTAGTACAGCGCGCGCAGCAGCGGCGTTTCGCGCGAGGCATGGGCGGCGCCTGCACCGCCCGCCAGGGTTCCCATCGCCAGGCTCTGCTTGAGCCAGGTCCTGCGGTTCACATCGTTCGACACTGCCAATCGTTCCATCAAATTGCTTGCAAGAAATACCTCCCCGGGGGATGTCTGCATGGATTTCAAGGTGCGCAGAAACTCGATGCACGAATGAAGGAGCCATGAGGGGGACTTAGAGGTATATCGCTTCCTTGTATTTGCACCCAACGAAGCGCGATGGAAGGGCCTTGAAATCGGTTGAATACTTGCGCGGGAAAAAGTCCGATGTTCAAAAGGAGAACCTGGAGGGAATTGCCGTCTTCAACGTCGCACGTTTCGCGAAAACAAGGGTGCTTCCCGGCGGTGGTTAAGGCTTCGTCCTATTTCTTGATGAATCGAATTCCGGATGGCCACAGCGTCACCTGCAGGTGACCTCGAGGACATCGCCTTCGCCGGCGTCGCGCCCTTGTTGCAGATGTCATACAGGTCTGCGCAAGCTCCTCGCGCGGAACGGCTGGCAGGCGTGGGGAATCCGCCTCGGTACGCGAGGCGCCCTGTTGGATGCTGGGGGCGCCAAGGTCGGCACGGGCGCGATACGCCACAGGGCGGTAAAGGCTCGAACTCTTTCTTACAAGTCTCCCCACGGATTCCCGGTGTTTCCAACGGTAAAGTCCGCCGTCCGGCGCGAGTGGTTCGTGCCCGTTGCCCGTCTTTCCCCCGTTTTCATGTCCAACCTCATCGTGCACGGCGGTACGCCCCTTCGCGGCCGCATCATTCCCTCCGCCAACAAGAACGCGGTGCTGCCGGTGCTCTGCGCCACCTTGCTCACCGGCGAACCGCTGCGGCTGCACGGGGTGCCCGACATCACCGACGTGCGCAAGATCCTGGACATCTTCCGCACGCTGGGCAGCGAGGTGCGCATGGACCACGAGAGCGGCACGCTCGAGTTGCACCACCGCGAGACCGCCTTCGACGCGGCCCGCCACCGGCTGCCCGAGGAAATGCGCTCGTCGATCATGCTGGTGCCGCCGCTGCTGGCGCGCTTCGGCGTGGCGCGGCTGGAAGACAACGTCAAGGGCTGCACGCTGGGCGTGCGCGAGATCGATCCGCACGTCGAGGTGTTCCAGCGCTTCGGCGGCGAGGTGGAGCGCACCGAGGGTTCGCTGCTGGTGTACGCCCCCGGCCGGCTCACGCCCACCGACCACTGGCTCGACTACGCCTCGGTGACGACCACCGAGAACTTCGTGTTGTGCGCCGCTGCCGCAGGCGGCACCTCGACGCTCACCAACGCGGCCTCGGAGCCGCACGTGCAGGAGTTCTGCCGCTTCATGGCCATGATCGGCGTGCGCATCGAGGGCATGGGCACTTCGCGGCTCACGGTGCATGGCGGCGGCACGCTGGGCGGTGGCGAGTTCCGCTTCGACGAAGACTTCCACGAGATCACCACCTTCCTGGCGCTGGGCGCGATCACGGGCGGCGACGTGGTGGTGCGCAACACCGCGCCCGGCAACTTCCCGCTGATCGACCGCACCTTCGCCAAGTTCGGCGTGCAGATCGTGCACGAAGACGGCTGGTCGCGCGCCATCCGCAACGGCCCGCTGAAGGTGCAGACGCCCTTCACGAGCAACGTGCTGACCAAGGTGGAGGCCGCGCCGTGGCCGTACTTCCCGGTCGACCTGCTGCCGATCTTCATTGCGCTGGGCGTGCGCGCGCAGGGCAATGCGATGTTCTGGAACAAGGTCTACGACGGCGCGCTGGGCTGGACCGGCGAGCTGTCGAAGTTCGGCGCGCACGTGTTCTCGTCCGACCCGCATCGGCTCATCACCTTCGGCGGCCACGCGCTCACGCCGGCGGTGGTCGAGAGCCCGTACATCATCCGCGTGGCGATCGCGCTCTTCATGGTGGCCGCGAGCACCGAGGGCAAGTCCGAGATCCGCAACGCGACGCCGATCCGGCGCGCGCACCCGCGCTTCGTGGAGAACCTGCGCAGCCTGGGCGTGCAGGTGGAGTGGACCAGCGAGGAGTGATCACCCCGTGATCGTTTCCGTCTCGAACCGGGCCAAGTGGCTGCTGCAGCAGGTCGGGCAACTGGTGCTGATGGTCGGCCTGACCTCGCTGGTGTTCAACTACGCCTACCGTTTCACGGTCGACCGCACGATCAACACGCCGATGTTCTATGCGGTGACGCTGCTGCTGGCGCTGGCGACCATCGTCGCGTTGCGGCGCGATTACCTCTTCGTGTCGGCCTTCGAGTTCACGCCCGAGGCCATCGTCGTGCGCACGGCGCTCGGCTTCTCCAAGCGCTTCGAGACGCAAGACTTTCAGTTCGTGCCCAGCCTGCACAAGACGATCAACCTGCCGGAGCCGAAGGCCTCGCTGTCCTTCGATGTGCAGAACCGCAAGACGGGCCGCCGCGCCCGCAACTACGCCTGGACCGGCTTCCCGGTCGAAGACTTCCGCACGGTGTGCCGCCTGTACGGCTACAAGGACGACACCGATTTCAAGCTGAAGGATTTCGGCAAGTCGCGTTGAGCTTGCGGGCAGCCGCGCCCGCGATGACCCCGCAGCCGCAGCGCCCACCGGCTTGGCCGGAGAATGCCGTCATTCGACACACGGACACAGGAGCGCACCCCGAATGACCACGCTGCAACAGATCCTCGGCACCGAACTTCCATTGATCCAGGCGCCGATGGCCGGCGCGCAGGGCAGTGCGATGGCGATCGCGGTGTGCAACGAAGGCGCTCTGGGCTCGCTGCCATGCGCGATGCTCAGCCCTGATGCGATGCGCAGCGAGCTCGCGGCCATCCGCGCGGGCACCGACAAGCCCTTCAACGTCAACTTCTTCGCTCACACGCCGCCCACGCCGAGCGAGGCGCGCGAGGCGACCTGGCGCGCGGCGCTGGCGCCTTACTACGCGGAGTTCGGCATCGATCCGGCGGGCATCCCGACCGGACCGGGACGCAATCCCTTCAGCGCCGAGGTGGCCGACCTGCTGGCCGAATTCAAGCCGCCGGTGGTGAGCTTCCATTTCGGCCTACCGCCCGAGCCGCTGCTGGCCAAGGTGCGCGGCTGGGGCGCCAAGGTACTGGCCTCGGCCACGACGGTCGAGGAGGCGCTGTGGCTCGAGGCGCACGGCGTCGACGCGGTGATCGCGCAGGGGCTCGAGGCCGGCGGCCATCGCGGGCATTTCCTCTCTCACGACCTGACGAAGCAGCTCGGCACCTTCGCGCTGCTGCCGCAGCTGGTGCGCGCGCTGAAGGTGCCGGTGATCGCGGCCGGCGGCATCGTGGATGCCGACGGCGTGGCCGCGGCCATGGCACTGGGCGCGGCGGGCGTGCAGATCGGCACGGCCTACCTGCTGACGCCCGAGGCGACGATCAGCGCGCTGCATCGCGCGGCGCTGAAGAGCGAAGGCGCGCGCCACACGGCGCTGACCAACCTGTTCACTGGCCGGCCGGCGCGTGGCATCGTCAACCGCGTGATGCGCGAGCTGGGGCCCATCGGGCCGGCGCCGGAGTTTCCGCTCGCCACCTCGGGCATCGCGCCGCTGCGCGCCAAGGCCGAGGCGCAGGGCAGCGGCGATTTTTCTCCGCTGTGGTCGGGGCAGAACGCCACCGGCTGCCGCGAGGTGTCGTCGGCCGAGGTCACGCGGGCGCTGGCCCGGGGATTTCGCTGAACAGGGCGTGCGCTCCATCCATCTCATCTCGATCGACCCATGACCTCTCTTCATCTCCCCCTCCAGTTCCTGCATCACCCTGCGCAGCAGAGTGCGGGCGATCCGTGGCTGCTCGTGCTGATGCACGGCGTGGGCAGCAATGAGCAGGACCTGTTCGGTCTGGCGCGCATGATGCCGCCGCAGTTCCATGTGCTGAGCCTGCGCGCGCCGTATGTGCTGTCGCCCGGCGCCTACGCGTGGTTCGAGTTCCAGGTGCTGGCCGACGGCACGCGCCGCATCGACGAAGAGCAGGAACGTGAAAGCCGCTTTCTCATCGGCGAGATGGTCACGTCGGCGTCGCAGCAACTGGGCGTGCCGCCCGAGCGCGTGGTGGTCGGCGGCTTCAGCCAGGGCGGGATCATGTCGCTGTCGCTGCTGCTCACGCAGCCCGACAAGCTGCGCGCCGCGATGGTGTGGCACAGCCGGCTGCTGCCCGAGGTGGTGCCGCACATCGCACCGCCCGAGGCCTTCGCGGGCAAGGCGCTGTGGGTGAGCCACGGCAGCGCCGACAACGTGATTCCGCCAAGCGCCGCGCAGGCCACGCGCGAACTGGCGCGCGGGCTGCCGCTGGCGCTGTCGGGCTCGGACTTCCCGGGCGCGCACGAGATCCGCCCGGCCGAGCTGCAGGGCACGCTGGCGTGGCTGCAGGCGCTCAGCGCGCAGCCAACCGCGCCATGACCATCGCTTCCATCTCGCCGACCCACGCGTCATTTGCGTCGTCGGGCTGCACCAGCAGCCGGTAGCGGCGAGCGCCCCAGGCGGCGGTCAGCAGCGCCTGCACGGTGGCGGGCGAGGGCGGCGGTTGCAGGTCGCGGCAGGCTGCGAAGGCCTGCGCCCATCGCGCGAGCAGTTCGTCGTACACGCGCCGGTGGTGCTTGGGCTCCGCCACGCGGTGCTCGAGCATCAGCATCTCGTGGTCGAACGCGGGCAGTTCGGCCAGGCGCGTGTCGCAGGTGAGGCGCACGAGGCGCTGCGTGCGTTCGCGCCAGTCGATGCCTGAAGGCGCGATCACGTCCTCGTCGAGCCGCGCGAGCAGCGCCTCCACGCAGTGGCGCACATAGCCCGAAAGCAGGGCTTCCTTGTCGGGAAAGTAGTCGTAGAAGGTGCCGACGGCGATGCCGGTTTCGAGCGCCACGGCGCGCGTGGTCACGCCCTCCCAGCCCTGTGCGCGCCAAATCCGAACAAAGGCGTCGTAGATGGCCTGCACGGTGAACTTGCTGCGCGCCTGCGTGGGGCGTTTCAGGGGCTTGGAGCGGGGTGCTGCGGGCATGGACCGGGTTTCCGAACCCGCGGCAAGGCGGGCCGTCCTACAGTTTGCGAATGAACAACGCATTCACTTTAACCCGCCTCGAAACGCGCAAGAACGCGCTCGGGACCACCCGCATCGTCACCTCGCAGGAGACCGTCGAACTGCCCCCGGGCGAGGTGCTTGTGAAGATCGAGCGCTTCTCGCTGACCACCAACAACATCACCTACGCGGCCTTCGGCGATGCGGTGATGAAGTACTGGCAGTTCTTTCCCACCGGCGATGCCGACTGGGGCCACATGCCAGCCTGGGGCTTTGCCGACGTGGTGGCCTCGAACGTGGAGGGTGTGGCGGTGGGCGAGCGCTTCTATGGCTACTTTCCGATCGCGAGCCACCTGCGCATGCAGCCGGTGCGCGTGACGCCGCGCGGCTTCTACGACGGCGCGGCGCACCGCAGCGAGCTGGTGTCGGCCTACAACCAGTACATGCGCTGCAGCCACGATGCCGGCTACGTCGCCGCGCTGGAGGACTACCAGATGCTGGTGCGCCCGCTGTTCATCACCTCGTTCATGCTGGCCGACTTCCTGGAAGACAACGCCTTCTTCGGCGCGACACAGGTGGTGGTGTCGAGCGCGTCGAGCAAGACGGCGTTCGGCACGGCCTTCTGCCTCGGCCGTCGCGAGGGCGTGCAGCTGGTGGCGGCCACCTCGCAGGGCAACCGCGCCTTCGTCGACGCGCTGGGCTGCTACGACCGCACGGTGGCCTACGGCGAGATCGCCACGCTGGCGGCCGACGTGCCCACGCTGTACGTCGACTTCGCGGGCCACGACGACCTGCGCGCCACCGTGCACCACCACTTCGGCGAATCGCTGGTGTACGACTGCTATGCGGGCTCGGCGCAGAAGACCGAATTCCTCGGCGACACGAGCGCGCTGCCCGGCCCGACGCCCCAGCTGTACTTCGCGCCCGTGCAGATTCGCAAGCGCAATGCCGACTGGGGCCCGCAGGAGGTCAATCGCCGCTTCAACGAAGCGCAAGGCCGCTTCATCGCCGAGCTGAGCCGCCCGGGCAATCGCTGGATGACGCTGGCGCAGGGCCGGGGCTTCGCGCATGCGCAGGCGGTGATCGCCGATCTGCATGCGGGCCGCGTCGATCCGCGCGCAGCGCACGTGGTGCGCATCGGCACCGAATGACGCACTGACCGACTGAACTTCGGCGCGGTCGGGGCGTCACAGGGGGTTACGAGAACGTGGGCATCGTGAGGGTCTTGAAGGCCATCCTGGTGCACCATTGCTTTTCGTCTCCCCAATGCCACCCGCAAAAGGAAACCGCCCATGTCCGATGCCGACACCCCCCGCGACAACCCCGAGTTCCGACCCCGCCGGGAGGCCCCGATGGGCACCATCGTCGGCCTCGTGCTGGTGGTGCTCGCGGCTGCTTTCTTCGGCTGGCGCTGGTACCAGCAGCAACAGGCGCTGAAGGCGCCCGAGCCCGTGCCGGTGGCCGCGGCCCCGAACGACGCGCCCCCTGAGCCGCCCAAGGCCGAGGAGCCGAAGGGCCCGCAGAACCCGGTCGAGGCGCTGGCCCCGCCCGATGGTGCGTTGCCCGCGCTGGGCAATTCCGATTCCCGCGTGCTGAAGGCGCTCACCGACCTGCTGGGCGGCAAGGCCGTGGCCACCTATCTGCATTCGGAGGGCATGGTGCGGCGCTTCGTCGCCACGGTCGACAACCTGCCGCGCGAGCAGGCGCCCGCGAGCAAGTGGCCGGTGCAGCCCGCGCCGCAGCGCTTCATCACCGAAGGGCCGCAGCAGGGCGTGCAGACCATCGCGGCGAACAATTCGGCGCGCTACAACGGCCTGGTGCTGCTGGCCGAGTCGGTCGATCCCGCCAAGGCGGCTGCCGTGTATGCGCGCCTCTATCCACTGTTCCAGCAGGCGTATGAAGAGCTGGGCTATCCGGGCCGCTACTTCAACGACCGTTTCGTCGCCGTGATCGACCACCTGCTGCAGGCCCCGGAGCCGGCCGGGCCGGTGCAGGTGAGGCTGGTCGAGGTGAAGGGCGAGATTCCTTCGCAGCGCCCGTGGGTGCGCTATGAATACGTCGACCCCAAGCTCGAATCGCTCTCGGCCGGCCAGAAGATCCTGGTGCGCATGGGCCCCGAGAACGAGCGCCGCATGAAGGCCAGCCTGCGTGGGCTGCGCGCGCAGATCGCCACCGGCGAGATCGCGAAGAAGAAGCAACCGTAATCCGTAGGTGGCCCTCCCGGCCGCTTGGGCCACCTTTGTTCCTGCGGGGACAGTTCGCCGCCGCCTTCGTTCCTAGAGTTGCGTGCTTCGAGACACGCAACCTTGAGGAACCCGTACATGAAGGCCATCATTCGCGCCGCCGCATTGAGCGCGGCGGCATGCCTGGGCGCCGCGCTCTGCGCGCAGGCCGCCACAATCCAGCAACTGTCGACGCAGTCACCGGTGGCCGACCCGCTGGTGTCAGGTGCTGCAAGCACGACGGGCACGAAGGTCGCCTTCACGCTCTTCCTGCCCGACACCCAACCCGAAGGCGGCTACCCGCTGGTGCTGCACGCGAGCGGCTTCGGGCTCGGCCGGCTGCAGGCGATGCCGCCGAACGACACCGACCCCGGCGCGAACTACTGGACGCGACTCGACCGCCTCGTGCCCACGCTGGTGTCGCGTGGCTACGCGGTCATCAGCTTCGACCACCGCGGCCATGGCGACAGCGGCGGCGACAGCCGCATCATGGACCCGCAGGCCGAGATCGCCGACATCCGCAGCCTGATCGACTGGGCCGAGCGCGAGCTGCCACTGCGCAAGGGCGCCGACGGCAAGCCGCGCATCGGCAGCATCGGCGGTTCGTACGGCGGCGGCTACCAGATGCAACTGGCGCAGCGCGAGCCGCGCATCACCACCGTGATCCCGTCGATGACCTGGTACGACCTGCAGCACGCGCTGGCGCCGCAGGGTGTGCTGAAGCAGGGCTTCGTGCAGTTCGAATGCTTCATGGCCCAGCGCGGCAAGGTGCGCGACGGCGGCCTGCTGCGGCCGTTGTGCGAGCAGGCGCCCAAGCCCGGCGCCTGGGCATGGTCCGATCTCGGCGCCGACGCACCGCGCCTGCGCGATGCGTACCAGACGCACGGCCCCTCGGGCGCGAGCTGGGCCGGGCAACCGATGCGACGCGTCGATGCGCTCGTGGTGCAAGCCAGCGAAGACGTGCTGTTCGACATGGGCGACGGCCTGCGCAACTGGCGCCAGCTGGCTTCGGGTGGCGGCGACGTGCGGTTGATGGTGCTGCGCGCGGGCCACGTGAACCCGCGCGCCGGCCAGCGCGACAAGCCGGCACGCTGCGGCGACCTCGATGCGATGGACACGATGGCGCGCTGGCTCGATGCCAAGCTGCGCGACGAGACGGCCGGACTGTCGTCGGTGCCGGCCACGTGCGTCGCGCTGGACGACGGCACGGCGTATCGCGGCGCGATGCCGATCGCGCTGAACGCAAGCGCCGCATTGCCGCGCACCGAAGTGCCTGCCGGCACGGCGGCGCCGCGCTTCGTCGCATTGGCGTCCGTGCCAGCCGGCGCCGTGCTGGCCGGCGTGCCCGAAGCCGAACTCGACGTGCAGGGGCAGGCCGGGCCGGGCGTCGCGCTGGTGGGTCTGGCGCTGCGCAAGCGTGGCGGCGAGGTGGCGTTGCTGTCCGACCAGGTGGTGCCCGTGCCCACGGGTCGTCAGCGTGTGGCGCTCGGCGGCGTGGCCGCCCGCGTGCAGCCGGGTGACGAACTGGGCGTGGCACTGTTCGCGACGCATCCGCAGTACGTCTGGGCCCCGGCCTCGGGCGCACCCGCGGCTGGCATCACCGCCGTCAACGCCTATGCGGTTTCGGGCCGCGTGTGGCTGCCGCTGGCCGCCGACGCCGCGCCGCAGTAACTGCGCAGCGCGTCGAGCCGGGTCAGCGTGACGACCTGGTAGCCGAGGGTGAGCAGGCCCTCGGCTTCGAGCTGCTTCAGCGCCGCGTTCAGGCGCGGGCGCGACATGTTGCAGTAGATCGCCAGCTCCGCCTGCGACACCTGCAGCTCCAGCGAGCGCGGCGGAAAAGCCGACGGGCTGAACAGCGAGGCCAGGCTCTGCGCCACCTTGGCCACGGGATCGAGCGTGCGGTCCGACAGCGTGAGCACCATCGATTGCGTGAGCCGTTCGCTCAGCAGCGTCAGCACGAAGCGATTGAAGGCGGGGTTCGTGCCCAGCAGGTGGAAGAACGCGGCCTTGGGCATCTTGATGATCACCGCGTCGGACAGCGCGACGGCGTCGCACAGGCGCGGGATGTCGCGGATCAGCTCGATCTCGCCGACCCAGCTGAAGGCCTGCCCCATGAAGGTCACGGGCTTGCCCGAGGCCGAGGTGGTGCACAGCTTCATGCTGCCGCGCCCCATGCCGACCCAGTGGTCGGCCGCATCGCCCCGGTGCCAGATGGGCTGGCCCGCGGCCAGCTCGGCAAAGCGCAACTGCGGCAGCAGCGCCGCGCCTTCGGCATCGCTCAGCGTGTGGGCCCAGACGCAGCCGCGCCAGCGCGCCTTGAGCGATGCGACTTCGTCCGGGTTCATGCGCCGGGCACGACTGCCGCTGTCGTCAGGCCGTTTCGGTTTCCTGGTAGTCGCCCACCGGCACGCAGCTGCAGAACAGGTTGCGGTCGCCGTAGACGTTGTCGACGCGGCCGATCGGCGGCCAGTACTTGGCCTGCTTGAGTTCGGCCAGCGGGAACGCGCCGAGTTCGCGCGAGTACGGGTGGCTCCACTCGCTGCCCAGCAGGCTCGCGGCGGTGTGCGGCGCGTGCTTGAGCGGGTTGTCGTCCTTCGACCAGACGCCTTCTTCCACGCGGCGGATCTCGCCGCGGATGGCGATCATCGCGTCGACGAAGCGGTCGAGCTCGGCCAGCGGCTCGCTTTCGGTCGGCTCGACCATCAGCGTGCCGGGCACGGGGAAGCTCAGCGTGGGTGCGTGGAATCCGTAGTCGATGAGGCGCTTGGCCACGTCTTCCGCGGTGACACCGCTGGTGTCCTTGAGCGGGCGCAGGTCCAGGATGCACTCGTGCGCGACGTGGCCGTTGGGGCTCGCGTACAGCGTGGGGTAGTGGTCCTTCAGGCGGGCGCTGATGTAGTTGGCGCTCAGGATGGCCGTCTCGGTCGCGGCCTGCAGGCCCTTGGCGCCCATCATGCGGCAGTACATCCAGCTGATGGGCAGCACGGCTGCATTGCCCAGCGGCGCTGCAGAAACGGCGCCGACGCCGTTCGAGGGCACGCCGGCCGTCGCATGGCCCGGCAGGTAGGGCACGAGGTCTTCCACCACGCAGACCGGACCGACGCCCGGACCGCCGCCGCCGTGCGGAATGCAGAAGGTCTTGTGCAGGTTCAGGTGGCTCACGTCGCCGCCGAACTCGCCCGGCGCGGCCACGCCGACCAGCGCGTTCATGTTGGCGCCATCGACGTACACGCGGCCGCCGTGCTCATGCACGAGCTCGCACAGTTCCTTCACGCGGGTCTCGAACACGCCGTGCGTGCTGGGGTAGGTGATCATCACGGCGGCCAGGTGCTCGCTGTGCTTTTCGCAGGCGCGCTTGAGGTCGTCCATGTCGACGTTGCCTTGCGCGTCGCAGGCCGTCACCACCACCTGCAGGCCCACCATCTGGGCGCTGGCCGGGTTGGTGCCGTGGGCCGACGAGGGAATGAGGCAGATGTTGCGATGGCCCTGGCCTTTGGCTTCGTGGAAGGACTTGATGGCCAGCAGGCCTGCGTACTCGCCCTGCGAGCCCGCGTTGGGCTGCAGGCTGATGCCCGCATAGCCGGTGGCCTCGCACAGCCAGGCGCGCAGCTGCGCGTCGAGCTGGGCATAGCCCTGCAGCTGGTCGGCGGGCGCGAAGGGGTGGATGTTCGCGAACTCGGGCCAGGTGATGGGGATCATCTCGCTGGTCGCGTTCAGCTTCATGGTGCAGCTGCCCAGCGGGATCATGCTGCGGTCGAGCGCGAGGTCCTTGTCCGACAGGCTGCGGATGTAGCGCAGCATCGCGGTTTCGCTCTTGTGGGTGTTGAACACCGGGTGCGTCAGGAAGGCGCTGGTACGGCGCAGATCGTCGGGGATCAGCGGCGTGGTGTGGGCGGCCAGGTCGTCGAAGCGCGGCATCGCGGTGCCGGCGGGCACGAACAGCGCCCACAGGGTCTCGATGTCGGCGCGCGTGGTGGTCTCGTCCAGCGAGATGCCAAGGTGCTGCTGCAGGCGTTGGCGCAGGTTGACGTCGCCGGCCTGGGCGCGTTCGATGATCGCGGCGGTGTCGTCGCCGGTGCGGATCGTCAGCGAATCGAAGGCGGTGGTGTTCACCGGCTCGCGGCCCATCTGCGACAGGCCCTTGGCGAGGATGGCGGTGAGCACGGCCACGCGCTGCGCGATGCGCGTGAGGCCGTCGGGGCCGTGGTACACGGCGTACATGCTGGCGACCACGGCCGGCAGCACCTGTGCGGTGCAGATGTTCGAGGTGGCCTTCTCGCGGCGGATGTGCTGCTCGCGCGTCTGCAGCGCGAGGCGGTAGGCGGGCTGGCCGTGCGTGTCGACGCTCACGCCGACCAGGCGGCCCGGCAGCGAGCGCTTGAACGAATCGCGGCAGGCCAGGTAGGCGGCGTGCGGGCCGCCGTTGCACAGGGGCATGCCCAGGCGCTGCGTGGTGCCGCAGACGATGTCGGCATCGAACTCGCCGGGTGCGACCAGCAGCGTGAGCGCCAGCAGGTCGGCCGCGACGATGAAGGCGGCGTCGCACTGGTGCGCGTGGCCCGCGAGCGGGCGCAGGTCGTGCACGTGGCCGGTGGTGGCGGGGTACTGTGCGAGCACGCCGAAGAACTCGCCGCTCACCATCAGGTGCGGCAGCGTTTCCGACACGGTGCTCACCTTGACCTCGATGCCCAGCGGCGCGGCGCGCGTCTTGATGACCTCGATGGTCTGCGGGTGGCAGTCGCCCGACACCAGGAACACGTTGCTCTTGCTCTTCACGCTGCGCTTGGCCAGCGTCATGGCCTCGGCGGCGGCGGTGGCCTCGTCGAGCATCGAGGCGTTGGCGATGGCCATGCCCGTGAGGTCGCACACCATCGTCTGGAAGTTGAGCAGGGCTTCCATGCGGCCCTGCGAGATCTCGGCCTGGTAGGGCGTGTAGGCGGTGTACCAGGCGGGGTTCTCCAGGATGTTGCGCAGGATGACGCCCGGCGTGTGCGTGCCGTAGTAGCCCTGGCCGATGAAGCTCTTGAACACCTTGTTCTTCGACGCCAGTGCCTTCAGCTCGGCCAGCGCGTCGGCCTCGGTGACCGGCGCGGGCAGGCGCATCGGCCGGGCGCGGCGGATGGCTGCCGGCACGATGCCGTCGATGAGCTCCGCGCGCGTTTCCGAGCCGATCACCGGCAGCATGCGCGCCTCGTCCGCCGCATCGATGCCGATGTGGCGGGCGAGGAATTCTTCGGCGTTCTCTAGTTCTTGCAAAGAGGGAAGGGCGGGCGTCGGCATGGCGGTGAGGGCTCGGGAGGAAAAGACAAAGGTGCTGAAGAACTCAGCGGATCAGGATTCGGCGGCGAACTTGTCGTAGCTGGCAGCGTCCAGCAGGGCGTCGAGCTGTGCGGGTTCGCTCAGCTTGACCTTGAAGAACCAGCCGGCTGCCAGCGGATCGGTGTTGGCCAGCGACGGGTCGGCGCGCAGCGCTTCGTTCACTTCGGTGATCTCGCCCGACACGGGCATGAACACGTCGGCGGCGGCCTTCACCGACTCGACCACACCGGCAACCTCGCCCTGCGCGAAGGTCTTGCCGACTTCGGGCAGGTCGACGAACACCACGTCGCCCAGCGCGTCCTGCGCATGCACGGTGATGCCGACGGTGGCAGCGCCGCCTTCGGCCGCCACCCATTCATGGTCCTTGGTGTACTTGATGCTCATGAAAAAACTCCTCGTGGAAAAAATGAATCGGGGTGCAGAGCCTAGCCGGGTCGGCGAGGCGCTTGAAAAATCAGCCGCGGTAGTAGCGCGTCGGCACGAAGGGCATGGTCGAGACTTCCATCGGCACCGGCTTGCCCCGCACGATGGCCTGCACGCGCGTGCCGGGCTCGGCAAAGGCGGCGGCCACGTAGCCCATGGCGACGCAACGGTCGGCCGTGGGGCCGAGCAGGCCGCTGGTCACGGTGCCGATGTCGTGGCCTTCGAGCGATTGCAGCAGCGTGCCGTCGCGCACCGGAATGCGTTCCAGCGCCACCAGACCGACGCGCTTGCGCGTGAGCGTCTCGTGGTCGGTGTGACCGGCCGCGCCCGAGGCGACGGCGGCCAGCTGGGCCAGCACCTTGGCCGCGCCCGGAAAGCCGCCTTCGCGCGCGCCACCGGCGCGGCGCACCTTCTGGATCGCCCAGTTGAGCGAGGCTTCGACCGGCGTGGTGGTGGTGTCGATGTCGTTGCCGTACAGGCACAGGCCGGCTTCCAGCCGCAGCGAGTTGCGCGCGCCCAGGCCGACGGGCTTCACCTCGGGCTGCGCGAGCAGCAGGCGGGCCAGCGCCTCGGCATCCTTGGCGGCCACCGAGATCTCGAAGCCGTCTTCGCCGGTGTAGCCGCTGCGGGTGACGAAAGCGGGAATGCCGCCGATCTGCACCGCGCCGCCGGTCATGAACACGAAGCGCTCGATGCCGGGCGACAGCCGCGCCAGCGTGGCGGCGGCCTGCGGGCCCTGCAGCGCCAGCAGGGCGTGGTCAGGCAGGGGCTGCACCTCGCAGCGCGCGCCGATCCTGTTCTGGATGTGGGCGAGGTCGGCCACCTTGCAGGCGCCGTTGACGATCACGAAGAGCGAGCCGTTGCCTTCGTTGAAGAACATCAGGTCGTCGAGGATGCCGCCCTCGTCGTTCAGCAGCAGGCCGTAGCGCTGCTTGCCGGCGGGCAGGTCGACCACGTCGACGGGCATCAGGGTCTCGAAGGCGGCGGCGGCGTCGGGGCCGACCAGGCGCAACTGGCCCATGTGGGAAATGTCGAAGAGGCCCGCCGCGTCGCGCGTGTGCTTGTGCTCGGCCATCAGGCCGGCGGGGTACTGCACGGGCATGGCGTAGCCGGCGAAGGGCACCATGCGGGCGCCGAGCTCCACGTGGAGGTCGTACAGTGGGGTCTTGAGAAGTTGAGCGTCGGAAGCGGAAGAAGCAGCCACGGGGCACTCCAAAGGGGCAGTCGAAATCCATGGCTGCAACGCCACGGGCCACCCCTGCTGTCCGCTTTACCTGAGAGATTCGCCCCACGATCGGGGTTTGCTCCTTCGGTGGGCCATCGTTGCACCCGGGGTGCAGTGGCCTCTCTCCAGCAAGGAAACGCCGGTGGTTGCCGGCGTCTTGTCAGTCCTTTTGCCTGAGCGTTCGGGGAACCCCTGCGCCTTCGGCGGCCCCGTCGCGCGGGGCTCTCTCCTGACCCGACGAGTGTAGTGGATCGAGCGGCCGGGCCCGACGGCTCAGTGCACGGTTTCGGCCGGCGGCAGCAGCTTGTCGATGCGCTCGCGCAGCGAGTCGGCGCGCTCGGGGCCGGCGCTCTTCTCGATCTCGGAGAGCATCAGCGCGGCGATGGTCAGCATGGCCTCGCGGTCGCGGGCCTCGCGCAGGGCGTCGCGCATCTGGTTGGCGAAGCGCGGGTCGCGGCGCACGAACATGCGCTCGCAGATGTCGAACAGGAACATGCGCGTGGTGGCCAGCGAGCGCTTGCCGTCGAAGCTGTCGGCCGACGTGGCGACCTGGATCGGCTCCGCGGCCGGGACGGGCGTGGGGGCGGGAGCGGGTGGCACCGGGGCCGGCCGCGCCTCCTGCAGGTAGCCCCGCTGCATCAGCCCCTGGATCGCCTGCTCGGCCTCGACACGGCTGGGAAACAGGGGGCTGAAGTCGGTCAGCGTGCGCCGGCCGTCGGCCATCAGCAGCAGCGCGCGCTCACGCTGGCTGAGCGTGCGCTGCCCGGCCTGGAGTTCGTCGCGTGCCTTCTCGGTCTTGGTGGGGAACATGGCGGCCACAGCTTTCGGAGGTCGAAGGCTGCAGCATCGTTGCAAGTGGTGACATCTTCGTGAACCATTTGCCTACAGGGGGATTGGGGCGCGAATGCGTCCGTGTCAGGTGCCCGCGCTCTCCTTGCGGATCAGCCAGCGCGGGCCCACGCGCTGAAGTTCGAGGGTCTTGCGGTCGGTCTCGGTCAGCGCATCGGCGCGGTAGACCTGCCGGAACTGCGCGCTGGCGGAGGTGCCCTGGATGCTGATCACCAAGCCCTCGATGCCCACGCTGATGCGCGACTTGCCCGTGATGCGGGCGCGCCGGTCGGCCTCCCAGCGCTCGCGGGTCTGGCCGCGCGCCGGGGTGAAGTCGGGCGCGTAGGCCGCGAGGTAGCGCTCCACGTCACGCGCGGACCAGGCAGCAGCCCAGGCGCGCACGGCGGTTTCGACTTCGGCGAGGCTGGCGATGGGGTTCGCCGCAACGGCGGGCGCCGTGGCCGGTACCGCCGGTGCGCCCGGCGTGGCCGCGAAACCGGCCGTGGCCAGCAGGCCGGCGGCGGCGAGGCTGCAACCTTGGGCGGCGATTCGATGCATGGCGTCCTTTTCCTTCTTCTGCTCTGTCAGGCTCGACGTCGAAGCTTGCGTCGATTCTGGCAGTGAAAGAGGGGACGCGTGGCGTTGAATCGCCCACGGATTTCCGTGGTCTGTTGCTCAGAGCGCGAGGTCGAACTCAGGCCGCCGCAGCCTCACCCGTCATCACCTGCACCGTGCGGTTGCGAAGCCGCAAGGCCAGCACGGTCGCGACGCACAGCACGCACAGCACCACCGTGAGCGTCGTGCCGAGCCCGCGTGCGTCCGACAGCATGCCGAACAGCGGCGACACCAGCCCGCCGACCGAGAGCGCGAGCCCGAGCGTGATGCCGCTGGCGGTGGCCGGGTTGCGCGGCAGGTAGTCCTGCGCGAGCGTCACCTGCGCGGCGAAGGGCAGGAACATGCTCATGCCGAGCCACGCGGTGCAGGCCAACGCCATGCCGGGCGTCGATGCGAGCACGAGGCCCGCCATGGCCGGCAGCGCGAGCAGGTAGCCGCAGCGGATCGTGCCCATGCGCCCGATGCGGTCGCCGAGCCAGCCGCCGGCCAGCGTGCCCACGGCGCCAGCCGCAGTGAAAGCGGTGAGCGCCGCGGCGCCCTGGAAGCTGGTGCCGTGCAGGTCGCGCGTGATGCGCAGCGAGAGCATCGACAGCACCGTGACGTACGGGATCGACCAGCCCACGATGGTCGCCACCAGCAGGCCGAAGGCGCGCCAGTCGTTGTGGGGCTTGAGCACCGGGGCGCCCGCCTTCGAGCCGCGCGATGCCGACGACGTGCCGGCCGCCGCACCACGCCGCACGTTCGCCGCGACCCACACCACGCCCATCGCGAGCGCGGGAATGCCGAGCAGGTAGCTGCGCGACAGGCTGCCGCCACCGACCACCGTGGCCGCCAGCACGGGCGCGAACGAGGCGCCGATGGTGCCGCCCACCGAGAACACGCTCATCGCCTTCTGCGAGGCGCCGCCGGCCGCGCGCGCGGCCACGGTGGCCGGCGGGTGGTAGGCCGCGATGCCCAGTCCGCACAGCGCGACCGCGATCCAGGTCAGCAGGTAGCTCTGGCTCAGGCCCGCCAGCACCACGCCCAGCGCCGCCACCAGGAAGCCCACCGGCACCAGCCAGGCGCGCGGGTGGCGGTCGGCGTACAGGCCGAACAGCGGCTGCACCACGCTCGACAGCCCGGTGGCCGCCAGCATCAGGCCGCTCACGGCCGTGTAGCTGTAGCCGCGCTCCAGCACCATGAGGGGCAGCAGCGCGGGCACGAGGCCCTGGTAGAGGTCGTTGACGGCATGGGTGCCGGTGAGCAGCCCGAGTCGGCGCGAGTTCATGCGATGGCTTCTTTCTTCGATGTCCGGTTGGAGAAAAAGAGGGGGAAAGCCATCGTAGGAAGACACGAAAAGATGTTCTCGCCACGAATGTGCAAACATCGTCGTGAAATGGACAAACTGAATCTGCGCCCCGAAGAAGGCGAATCGACCCCCCGCGCCGTGGCCGTGCTGGCGACCGACCCGGCCGGCGACGCCTTCATTCCGCCGCATGCGCACCGGCGCGGGCAGCTCATCCACGCGATCTCGGGCGTGATGATGGTCAGCGCCGAGCCCGGCAGCTGGGTGGTGCCGACCGGACGCGGCGTCTGGGTGCCGCCGGGCATGACGCACCAGATCCGCATGGCCGGCGAGGTGAAGATGCGCACCGTCTTCGTCGAGCCCGGCACGCGCGCCGACCTGGGGGCCGACTGCCGTGTGATCCATGTGGGCGCGCTGCTGCGTGAGCTGATCGTGGCGGCGGTCTCGCTGCCGCTCGACTACCCGCCAGGCGGGCGTGACGAGCGCGTGATGGAGCTGATCCTGGACGAGATCGAGGCCGCGCCCGCGCTGTCATTGCATGTGCCGATGCCGCGCCACGCGCGCCTGGCTGCGCTGTGCGAGGCACTCATTCGCGACCCTTCGCAGCCCGCCACGCTCGACGGTTGGGCCGAGCGGCTGCACATGAATGCGCGCACGCTGGCCCGCTTGTTCGAACGCGAGACCGGCATGACCTTCGGTGCATGGTGCCGCCAGGCGCGGCTGCTGCTGAGCCTGCCGCGGCTGGCCGCGGGCGCGTCGATCCTGGAAGTGGCGCTGGCGCACGGCTACGAGAGCCCGAGCGCCTTCACCGCGATGTTCCGCCGCACGCTCGGCGTGCCACCGAGCCAGTACCTGCAACAGAAAAAGGAGCGCTGAAACGACAAGGCGGGCGGCCCGCGAAGGCCGCCCGCCTCAAGTGGCGTGCATGGCTGCGCGCTGCCGGCTACCTGGCGTAGACCAGGTCGCGCAGCGACAGCGAAATCCAGGGCACGTAGGTGATCACCATCAGGCAGGCCAGGATCACCAGCACGAACGGGATCAGGTGCCGCACGATCCGGTCGAGCGAGATGCGCGCCACCGTACAGGCGGCGAACAGGTTCACGCCGAAGGGCGGGGTGATCATGCCCAGCGCCAGGTTCACCACCATGATCAGGCCGAAGTGCACCGGGTCGATGCCGAAATGCACCGCCACCGGCGCGAGGATCGGTGCCAGCACGATGATGGCCGCGCTCGTCTCGATGAACATGCCGATCACGAACAGTGCCGCGTTCACGCCCAGCAGGAACATCGCGGGCGACTTCAGCACCTCCTGCAGCCAGTGGCCGATGGCATCGGGCACGCCGGCGCGGGTGATCAGGAAGGCGAACAGGCCTGCGTTGGCGATGATGAACATGATCACCGCCGACGACAGCACCGACTTGCGCAGGATCGCGAACAGGTCGGTGATCTTGATCTCGCGGTAGATCACCATGCCGACGACGAGCGCGTAGAACACCGCCACCGCCGAGGCCTCGGTCGGCGTGAAGATCCCGCCGTAGATGCCGCCCAGGATGATCACCGGCATCAGCAGTGCCCAGCCGGCCTGCCACAGCGCGCGGCCGAAGGGCATGCGACCGTCGCCGTCGTTCTTGCCCCAGCCCTTCCACTTGCAGTAGACCCACACGAAGAGCATCAGCGCGAGGCTGATCAGGATGCCGGGGCCGAAGCCCGCGATGAACAGCTCGCCGATCGAGACTTCGGCGCTCACGCCGTACAGGATCATCGGGATCGAGGGCGGGATGATCACGCCCAGCTCCGCGCTCGTGGCCTGCAGCGCCGCCGCGTACGAGGTGGGGTAGCCGTGCTTGATGAGCGCCGGGATCAGGATCGCGCCGATCGCGAAGGTGGTCGCCACCGACGAGCCCGACACCGCCGCGAAGATCATGCAGGTCAGCACGCAGGTCATCGGCAGGCCGCCCTGCACGCCGCCCACGATGCTCTTGGCGAACTCCACCAGGCGGCGCGAGATGCCGCCGGTCTCCATCAGGTTGCCGGCCAGGATGAAGAACGGGATGGCCGCCAGCGGAAACTTGTTGATCGAATTGAACATCTCCTTCACGGAGATCAGCATGTTGGCGTTGGTGACCTGGATGCCCAGGATCGACGCCAGACCGATGGACACGGCCACCGAGATCGACAGTGCAAAACACAGCACCATCGTTGCAACCATCACCACACTCATTGCGCAGTCTCCAACTCAAGCCGCTTCGGATCAAGGAAATTGCCCGCAATGCCGAACAGGCAGAACACGGAGCCGACGGGCAACGCCAGGTAGGCCCAGACCATCGACAGGCTTTCGAGACCGGCCATCGACTGCACGCGCCCGCGCATGGCGTAGTCCCAGCCCCACCAGAGGATGACCAGCATCAGCACCAGCGCAGCCAGTGCCACCACGGCGTCGAGCACGCGGCGCACGCGTGGCGGGCTCCAGCGGTAGAGCACGTCGACGCTCACCATCGCGCCTTGGCGGAAGGCCATCGGGATGCCGAGGAACACCATCCAGATCAGGCTCACGCGGATCAGGATCTCGCTCCACTCGGCGGGCTGCTCGAGCACGAAGCGGGTGACGATCTGGAACACGCCCAGCGCGGAGGCGACCACCAGCATGAGGCAGGCGCCGATCATCGAGACGCCGGTGGTCCAGCGCTCGATGCCGAGGAATTTTTCTTTCATACGCAACGACTCGCGTTTCTCGAATTTCTCAGGTTTCCCAACAAAAAAAGCCCGCCAGCCAGGGGCTGCGCGGGCGTCGGCGCCGTCGGGGACAGGCGCCGGTTCATCACTTGTAGTTGCGGATCTTGTCGAGGTTGGCCTTGCCGAAGTCCTTCTCGAACTGGGCGTTCACCGGCGCGAGCGCGGCCACGAACTTGGCCTTGTCGACGTTGTCGATCACGGTCATGCCCTTGGCGCGCAGGTCGGCCACGCCCTTGGCGTCGTCCTCGTCCACGCGGGCGCGGTTGGCCTTGGCGCCTTCCTTGGCGGCGTCGATGAAGGCCTGCTTGTCGGCCGCGCTGAGCTTGTCGAAGGTGGCCTTGTTCATCACGAAGATGCAGGGCGAGTAGACGTGGCCGGTCAGCGAGAGGTGCTTTTGCACCTGGTCGAACTTGGCCGAGATGATCACCGGCAGCGGGTTCTCCTGGCCGTCGACCGTGCCCTGCTGCAGCGCCGTGAACACCTCGGGGAAGGCCATCGGCGTGGTCACGATGCCGAAGCCCTTGTAGGCGGCGATGTGCACCGGGTTTTCCATCGTGCGCATCTTCAGGCCCTTGAGGTCCTCAGGGGCCTTCACGTCGCGCTTGCTGTTGGTCATGTGGCGAAAGCCGTTCTCGGCCCATGCCAGGGCCTTGAAGCCCTTCGCATCGAACTTGGTCAGCAGGTCCTGGCCGATGGGGCCGTCGAGCACGGCGCGTGCGTGCGCCTTGTCGCGGAACAGGAAGGGCACGTCGAGGATCTTGGTCTCGGGCACGAAGTTCGGGATCGGGCCAGTCGAGGAGAACGCCAGTTCCTGGGTGCCCAGCTGCACCGCCTCGATCGACTCGCGCTCGCCGCCGAGCGCGCCGTTGTAGAAGGTCTGGACCTTGTAGCGGCCGCCGGTGCGCTTCTCGACTTCCTTCGCGAAGGTGTCGATGGCCACGCCCTGGTGCGAGTTCTGCGCCACGGAAATGCTGATCTTCATGGTCGTCTGCGCAAAAACGGCGCAGGCCATGCCCATGCCCAGCACCAGGCCAGCGGCCAGTCGGGTCAACTTCATTTGTCTGTCTCCTCGGTTGGAAAAAAGGATGCGCGAAAGAGGCCTGAGACCGGTTTCATGCAAAAGAAATGACTATGCACCAATAACCAGTTTCACCGCGTCGGGATTTTCACGGACGTAGGCGCGGATCACCGCATCGAAGCTCTCGTCGGCCGCCAGGCCCAGGGCCCGGGCGCGGGGCGTGTCGAAGCGGCCCGGCCAGGTCTTCACGATGCGGCGGATGGTGGCGTCGGGCGTGCGGTCGAGCAGGGCGGTGGCCGCCGTGCCGGCCACGCGTTCGAGCGCGGCGGCCATCTCGCCCACCGTGGTGGCGAGCGAGGGCAGGTTCAGCGCGGTGCGCGGGCCCCAGTCGGCGTCGCTCGCCTCGGCGGCGCGCACGATGCCCTCGATGGTCCGGGCCGGCGAGGCGATGGCCACGGGCGTCTCCTCGGGCACGGGGCAGGCCGCGCGCAGGCCCGCGAGCGGTTCGCGGATCATCCCGCTGAAGAAGCCCGAGGCCGCGCCGTTCGGCCGGCCGGGGCGCACGCTCACCGTCATGAGGCGCACGCTGCGCCCCTGCACGAAGCCCTTGCGCGTGTAGTCGGCCACCAGCTGTTCGCCGATGAATTTCTGGATGCCGTAGCTGGTCTGCGGCGTGGGCAGCGTGCGGTCGTCGATGAGCGCGGGCAGCGGCTGCTCGGGCGAATCGCCGAACACGGCGAGCGAGCTGGAGAACACCAGCACCGGCCGCGTGCCGAGCGCACGCAGCTTGTCGAGCAGGCCGTGCGTGGCGGCGAAGTTGCTGCGCATGCCGAGGTCGAAATCGGCCTCGCATTCGCCGCTGACGGCGGCGGCTAGGTGAAATACCGCATCGGCTTCGCGCCAGAAGGCGGCGCCGTCGTCGGCCAGCTGGGCATTGAGGTCGCCGATGGTCGCCGCGATGCGGGCGTCGGCCGCGAGGTCGGGTGGCGGCGCAGCGCGGTCGACCAGCGTGATGCGTGCGATGTCGCGGGCGGGGGCGCCGGCGAGCGACAGCCGACCCTGGGCCAGCAGGGTGCGCGCGAGGCGTGCGCCCAGGAAGCCGGCGCCGCCGGTGATGACGATGTGCATGAGGTCTTGTCTCCTTGTGCCGCGAGGATAGCGTCGGCGGGTGCCGCACAATTTGCGCATGCCCATGCTGCCTCCCGATCTCCTCGCCACGCTGCGCTTGCCTGTCCTTCAAGACACCGACCTCGACACCCAGGCTTCCTTCTTCAAGCGGCCGGAGGTCCGTGCGCTCTACTTCCAGGTGGTGGAGGGTTCGGCGAAGGACGAGGTGCTGCGCGCCGCCATCGCACAGCTCGGCGACCTGCATCCGCACCGCGCCGCCTTGCTGGCGGTGTTCTGCGGCGCGCTGGTGGAAAACGGCGCCGACCCGCAGCTCATGTTCGATGCCGTGCGGCAACTGGCGGGGCGCCTGCTGGCGTCGCTGGCGCCGTATTGCGCGGCGCAGCCCTACGAACCCGACGAGGACGACGACGAACCGCAGGACCAGGAAGAACTCGCCGCCTGGCAGGCCGCCGAGGTCGCGCTCGCGTCGCTGTCGCCGCAGGCGCGCTTCGAGGTCGATGCGCTCCAGCGCGCGGTCGATCTGCTGGTGTTGCCGCTCATGACGATGGTGGTGCGCGATGTGCGCAATCACCAGTCGCTGCTGGCGGACGAAGCCCTGCTCGCGCACATCGAGGCCATGTATGCCAACGACTCGCTGCCTTTCGAGGCGCTGCACTTCCTGCGCGCGGCGGCCCAGCTGTCGTACGAGGACGAGCTGGTGGTCCTGCTGCCGGCGTCGCGCGCGGGCATGGTCGTTCGCGCCCAGGGCATCAACAACAACTTCCACGCGTTCTCGCTGCTGCAGGACCTGATGGAAACGCACGCCCAGACGCTGGGCATCCGGCAGCCGCCGCGTGCGCGCCGCGACGAGGACAGCGATTCAGCCTCCTTTCTCTGGCTGCAGGCGACGGCCTTCGCCAAGGGCGAGCTGGTGGACCGCATGGCATGGTCCTGGGGCGAGGGCACGCTGCGCGAGAACGCGCGCAAGCAGGGGCGTCTGGTGCTCGTTGCGCTGGAAACGGACGACAAGCCCGCCCGCGGCTGGAACGGGTTCACCCACGTGCTGCATGCCGAGCAGAACCCGCAGGTGTCGCTGGTGCACTTCCTCACGCCCGACGAGGTCACTGCGTACCTCGACTGAAGCCCCATGAAAAAAGCCCTCCGGAGAGGGCTTCCAGGGCGTTGCCTGAGAACGCGGGCGTGTCTTACATGCCCACGTAGTTCGGACCGCCGCCGCCTTCGGGCGTGACCCACACGATGTTCTGCGTCGGGTCCTTGATGTCGCAGGTCTTGCAGTGCACGCAGTTCTGCGCGTTGATCTGCAGGCGCTCCTTGCCGGCATTGGCTTCGTCGGGCACGAACTCGTACACGCCCGCCGGGCAGTAGCGGCTCTCGGGGCCCGCGAACTTCGAGAGGTTGACGTTGACCGGCACCGACGCGTCCTTCAGCGTCAGGTGGGCCGGCTGGTGCTCCTCATGGTTCGTGTTGCTGATGAACACGCTCGACAGGCGGTCGAAGGTGAGCTTGCCGTCCGGCTTCGGATAGACGATGGGCTTGCACTCGGCGGCCGGCTTCAGGTACTGGTGGTCGGGCTTGTTGCGGCGCAGGGTCCATGGGATGTGGCCCTTGAGCAGCCATTGCTCGACGCCGTTCATGACGGTCGCGATGCCCAGGCCCTTCTTGAACCAGGCCTTGAAGTTGCGTGCCTTGTTCAGCTCGGTGTAGAGCCAGCTCTTTTCGAACGCGGCCGGGTAGGCCGTGAGTTCGTCGTGCTGGCGGCCGGCCATGACGGCGTCGAACGCGGCCTCGGCGCACAGCATGCCGGTCTTGATGGCGGCGTGGCTGCCCTTGATGCGGCTCACGTTGAGGTAGCCGGCCTCGCAGCCGACCAGCGCACCGCCCGGGAACACCGTCTTGGGCAGCGACATCAGGCCGCCGGCCGTGATCGCGCGCGCGCCGTAGCCGATGCGCTTGGCGGGCTTGATGCCCTTGGCTTCGTCGCCTTCGAGGTACCAGCGGATGTTGGGGTGCAGCTTCCAGCGCTGCATTTCCTCGAACGGGCTCAGGTACGGGTTGCTGTAGTCCAGGCCGGTGATGAAGCCCATCGTGACCTTGTTGTCCTCCATGTGATAGAGGAACGCGCCGCCGTAGGTGTTGTTGTCCATCGGCCAGCCGGCCGTGTGCAACACGAAGCCGGGCTGGTGGCGCTTGGGGTCGATTTCCCAGACTTCCTTGACGCCCAGGCCGTAGGTCTGCGGGTCCTTGCCGGCGTCGAGCTTGAATTTGGCGATGAGCTGGCGGCCCAAGTGGCCGCGCGCGCCCTCGGCGAACACCGTGTACTTGCCCAGCAGCTCCATGCCGAGCTGGAAGTTCTCGGTGGGCTCGCCGTCCTTGCCGACGCCCATGTTGCCGGTGGCCACGCCGCGCACCGAGCCGTTCTCGTTGTAGAGCACTTCGGCGGCCGGGAAGCCGGGGAAGATTTCCACGCCGAGGTTCTCGGCCTGCTGTGCCAGCCACTTGGTGAAGGCGCCCAGGCTGATGATGTAGTTGCCGTGGTTCTGGAAGCAGGCCGGCAGGAAGGCGTTGGGCGTGCGCAGGCCGGACTTTTCGCCCAGGAACACCATGGCGTCGTCGGTGACGGGCTGGTTCAGCGGGGCGCCGAGTTCCTGCCAGTCGGGCAGCAGTTCGTTGAGCGCGCGCGGGTCCATGATGGCGCCCGACAGGATGTGCGCGCCCGGCTCGGAACCCTTCTCGAGCACGACGACGGAGATCTCTTTCTCCTGCTGGGCGGCGAGCTGCTTCAGGCGGATCGCGGTCGAGAGGCCGGCGGGGCCGCCGCCGACCACGACCACGTCGTATTCCATGGCTTCGCGAGGGCCGAACTGGGCGAGGATTTCGTCGTGCGTCATGTGGGTTGGGTCGATAATGATTTTTCGAGGCGCGGGGGCTTCCCGGTTCGCGAAACATTTTATGCGGCGTCCGGTGGGGGCCTTGTCGCCAGCGGGCGGGGGGCGCCATGCCGGGCCTTTGCGTCACCTGCGTGACTCCACAGGATTGTGTTCATGGCTTACAGCATCGATCTCTCCGGCCGCGTGGCCTTCGTCACCGGCGCCTCCAGCGGTCTGGGCGCCCAGTTCGCGAAAACGCTGGCCCGTGCCGGCGCTGCCGTGGTGCTGGCCAGCCGCCGCGTCGAGAAGCTCAAGGAACTGCGTGCACGCATCGAAGGCGAGGGCGGCGACGCCCACGTGGTCGAGCTCGACGTGACCGACTTCGGCAGCATCAAGGCCGCCGTGGCGCGCGCCGAGACCGAGGTGGGCCCCATCGACATCCTCGTCAACAACTCGGGTGTGAGCGCCACGCAGCGCCTGCAGGACGTCACGCCCGACGACTACGACTACATCTTCGACACCAACGTGAAGGGCTCCTTCTTCGTCGCGCAAGAGGTCGGCAAGCGCATGCTGGCGCGCGCGCAGGGCACGGCGCCGGGCACCTACATCGGCGGGCGCATCATCAACATCGCCTCGGCCGCGGCGCTGAAGGTCATGCCGCAGATCGGCACCTACTGCATGAGCAAGATCGCCGTCGTGCAGATGACCAAGGCCATGGCCCTCGAGTGGGGCCGTTTCGGCATCAACGTGAACGCGCTGTGCCCGGGCTACATCACGACCGAGCTCAACGAGGAGCACTGGAGCACCGAGGGCGGCGCCAAGCTGGTCAACATGCTGCCGCGCAAGCGCGTGGGCAAGCCCGAAGACCTCGACGGCCTGATCGTGCTGCTGGCCAGCGGCCAGAGCCATTTCGTGAACGGTGCGGTCATCGCCGCCGACGACGGGTTCGCGCTCTGAGCCCCCGGGCCTGGATCGGCATTGCCGCCGGCCTCGGCGCCGGCGCGCTCTGGGGCCTGGTGTTCGTGGCGCCGCGCATGGTCGGCCACTTCGGCATGGTCGACATCACGGCGGCGCGCTTCGCGGTGTTCGGCGCGGTGTCCGCGCTGGCGGTGTTCGCACGGCCTGCGGCCGTGCGCTGGCCCACGGGCCCGCAGGCGCTGGCGGCGCTCGGCCTCAGCGTGCTGGGCTTCAGCGGCTACTACCTGCTGCTGGCCTTCGGCATCCAGGCCGCGGGCACCGAGGTGCCCAGCCTCATCATCGGCACCATTCCCGTCTGGATGATGTTGCTGGGCCGACCTGCCGGCCTGCACATGCGGGCCTTGCTGCCCGGCCTGCTGCTCACCGGCGCGGGCATCGCGCTGATGATCTGGGGCGCGTGGTCGGCGCAGCACGGCGCGGGCGGTGGCGGCGGCGCGCGCTTCGGCTGGGGCATTGCGCTGGCGCTGTGTTCGATGGTGAGCTGGACGGTCTACGGCCTGCTCAACGCCGCCTGGCTGCAGCGGCACCGCGAGGTGCATGCGGCCGACTGGGCCAACTGGCTCGGCATCGCGACCGGCCTCGGCGCCTTGCTGCTGTGGGCGGTGGCGGGCAGCGATGTCGCGACGCTGCAGTCACAGCCCGACGGCATGCTGTTCATCTGGATCGCCTTGGCGGGCGGCTTCGGCTCGTCGTGGCTCGCGACCATCCTGTGGAACGTGGCGAGCCAGCGCCTCTCGGCGAGCTTGTGCGGCCAGCTGATCGTGAGCGAGACGCTGTTCGCCTTGCTCTATTCCTTCCTCTGGGATGGCCGCTGGCCGCAGGCCACCGAATGGGTGGCTGCCTTGCTGTTCGTCCTGGGCATCCTCGCATCCATCAAGGCCCACCGATGAGAATCGAAATCCCCGAAAAGAAGAAGCTCGTGTATGAGATGTCGATCCCCATCCGCTGGGGCGACATGGACGCCATGGGTCACCTCAACAACGGCACCTACTTCCGCTACCTCGAGACCGCGCGCATCGACTGGATCCGCTCGCTGGGCGTCGAGCCCACGCCGGGCGGCGAGGGCATGGTGATCGTCAACGCCTTCTGCAACTTCTACCGGCAGATCGAGTACCCGGGCAACGTGCGGATCAAGATGTACGTGAGCGATCCGGGCCGCACCACCTTCGAGAGCTGGGCCACCATGGTCCGCGAGGACGCGCCCGACCTGATCTGCGCCGCCGGCGGCGCCACCACCATCTGGGTCGACTTCCCGAAGCAGAAGGCGCTGGCGCTGCCCGACTGGCTGCGCGAGATCGTCAGCGATTGAAGACGCGCTGACGAAAAAAGCTCAGGCCGGCTGCAGCACGATGCGCGCCTCGAAGCCGCGCGCCGCGCCGGGCGGCGGCGAGGCCAGTTCCAGCGTCGCGTGGTGCTTCTCGACGATGGTGCCCACGATCGACATGCCCAGGCCGTAGCCGGCGCGGTCCGAGCCGTGGCGCACATGGCGCTTGCGCAGCGTCTGCAGCTGCTCGGCGCTGACACCCGGACCGGCATCGCGCACCGCAAGCACGCACGGCGCCGCGACCTCGATCGTCACGCGGCCGTCGCCGCTGTAGCGCAGCGCGTTCTCCACCAGGTTGCGCAGCGCGATCGCCAGCGCATCGACGTCGCCGAAGGCCACGGGCGCCGTGCTGTCGGGCACCTTGAGCTTCAGACGTTCGTTGATCTGCGGGTCTTGCCAGAACTCCTGCGCCACCGTGCCCGCCAGCTGCACCAGGTCGACGCGCGCCCGCGCGAGCGAGGCGCCCGACTCCGCGCGCGACAGCTGCAGCAGTTTTTCCGCGCGATGGCTGAGCATCTGCAGCGCCTGCAGCGCGCCTTCGACGTCGGTGCGCTTGAGGTCGTGGTCGAGCGCGGTCTGCAGCCGCAGCCGCGCGGCGGCCAGCGGCGTGCGCAGCTCGTGCGCGGCGTTGGCGGCCAGCGCGCGTTCCACGTCGAGCGACTGCGACAGCCGCTCCAGCAGGCGGTTGACATCGTCGCCCACCGCGCGCAGTTCCTGCGGCAGGCCGGGCAGGGTGATCGGGCGCAGGTCGGCGCCGTTGCGCTTCTCGATCTCGGCGGCCAGCTGCTGCAGCACGCGCAGCTCGGTGCGCGCCACGCGGCGCAGCACCAGCGCCAGCAGCGGCAGCACGGCGCCGAGCGGGATGATCAGGCCGAACAGCGTGCGGTTCAACGCGCGGCGGCGCTCGTCGAGCGGGTCGGCCACCTGGAAGTACAGCCCCAGCGTCGGGTGCCGCACGGTGTAGATGCGCCAGGTCTGGTTGTTGGCGAAGCCGGCGGCCAGCGGCACGTCGAAGGCGTCGTCGGGGGCTTCGGCCGAGCGCAGCAGCACGTGCTCGTGCACGTCGACCACCTGGTACATCACGGCGTCTTCGGAAAAGAGCTGCTTGGGCGCGATCAGCGGCGTGTCCTGGTTGCCGTTCTCGTGATGAAGGCGCAGCTTCTCGAGCTCCTGCACGGCCATGTCGAACATGCGATGCGACACCTCCACCAGTTCGTTGTCGAAGTTGTGGTTGATCTCGCGGTCCACATACCAGACCACGGCGAAGACGCACACCAGCCACACGCCGCCGACCCACAGGATCAGCGTGCGGGTGAGCCGGCCGGCGAGCGAGTCGCGGCGGTCGCGCAGCAACGAGCCGCTCATCATTCCTCGTCGTCCGCCGAGAACGACAGCCGGTAGCCCAGGCCGCGCAGCGTCTGGATGTGGCTGCGCCCCAGCTTGCGCCGCAGGCGGCTGATGAACACCTCGAGCGTGTTGCTGTCGGCCTCGTCGCCGAAGCCGTAGAGCGCATCGGCCAGGTTGTCGCGCGTGTGGATGCGCTCGGGCCGCGTGGCCATCACGCGCAGCAGGGCCCACTCCTTCTGCGTGAGCACGACGGGCGTGCCGTCCTTGCGCACGCGGTCGTGGGCGAGGTCGATTTCGAGCGTGCCCAGCTGCAGCACCGGCGACGTGTTGGCACTGCGCCGGCGTTCCACGGCACGCAGCCGCGCGAGCAACTCGGCGGGGTCGTAGGGCTTGATGAGGTAGTCGTCGGCGCCCGCATCGAGACCGCGGATGCGGTCGGTGACCTGGTCGCGCGCCGTGAGCACGATCACGATGGGCGGCTCGCGCAGTGCGCGCACCTGCGGCAGCAGCGAGAGACCGTCGCCGTCGCCCAGGTGCAGGTCGAGCAGCACCGCCGCGTACTGCACCGAGAGCAGGGCGCCGCGCGCTTCGGAGAGGCTGGGGGCCACGTCGACGACGAACGCCTTGGCGACGAGGTAGCTGCAGACCGCGTCTGCCAACGAACTGTCATCTTCGACCAGCAAGATTCGCACGCGGTGGCCCTTACAAAAACTCGAAGTCTAGCGCCGCCCCCTGGCCGGATCGGCGCGTCAGGAATCGTTCAGGTCGCTTCAGACTGGGTTCATCCCGCGTGCGTAGGCTCGCGCCAGTCTGTTCCGAGGCCTGTTTTTCTTCATGACCCGTCGTACCGCGAACCTCCGTCTCGGAGCCCTGACCTTGCTTGCCCTGGCCTTGTTGATGACCTGGGACGCCCTTGGCGGCGACCTGCCGCTGGCCCGCCTGGCAGGCACACCGATGGGCTTTCCCTGGCGCGAGAACCCCTTCCTGGTCCACGTGATGCACGAGGGTGCGCGCAACCTGAGCTGGCTGCTGGTGGCCGGGCTGTTCGCGGCCATCCGCTGGCCCGTGGGCGTGCTGCGGCGGCTCGACATGCCCACGCGGGCGCGCCTGGCGCTGACCGTGCTGGCGTCGGTGGTGGCCGTCAGCCTGCTCAAGCACGCGAGCGCCACGAGCTGCCCGTGGGACCTGCAGGAGTTCGGCGGCGTCGCGCGCCATGTGTCGCACTGGGCATGGGGCGTGAGCGACGGCGGCCCGGGCGGCTGCTTCCCGGCGGGCCATGCGTCGGCCGCCTTCGCCTACCTCGGCGGGTACTTCGTGCTGCGGCGCGTCGCACCACGCGCGGCTGCGATCTGGCTGGGCGTGACGCTCGCTGCCGGGTTGGTGCTGGGCCTCACGCAGCAGATGCGCGGCGCCCACTACATGAGCCACACGCTGTGGACCGCCTGGATCTGCTGGACCGTCGGTTTTCTCATCGACCTGGTGGCCACGCGCCGCCGGCCTTCCCTTCCTCACGAGCGCCCCGCGCCCCTGCATGCAAGCCCTTGATTTCGCCCTGTTCAGCTGGGTCAACGCCTCGGCGTCGGCGCCGGCGTGGAGCATCCGGTTCGCGATGTTCGCATCCGACGTGCTGCCGACGCTGCTGGCGCTGTCGATCGCGGCCGCGGCGGCCGTCGACCGCCGCTGGCGCCATGCCTTCTTCACGGCGCTGGTCAGCGTGCTCGTGGTGTGGCTGGTGGTGAATACCTTCCGCTCGCTGCTGCCATTCCCGCGGCCTGCGTTCTACGGACTGGGCATCCAGTGGGTGCCACAGGGCGTGCGGCCGGGCTTTCCCAGCCTGCATGCGGCCGGCACCTTTGCCGCCGCCTTCTCGCTGTGGTGCCTGCCGTGGCGTACGCCCATGCGGCTCGCGCTGCTGGCGGCGGTGGTGGTGGCCTGGAGCCGGCTGTACCTGGGCCTGCATTTCCCCACCGACGTGACGGCCGCCGCGATCCTGGCGGCATTGGTCTCGATCGTGGTGGAGCGCGGCATCAGCCGTCCGGCCGGCCGCGCGGTGTCGCGCAGCCCGCGCCTTCGGCTGCTGCGCCGCGCGCGCATCGGCCGAGCCTGAATGCGCTCTGAATGAACTGTTCAGGCTCTCTTCAGGCGCGCTGCCTACATTGGCCGCATGTCTGTTTCGCGTCTCGAATCCGCGCTGGTAGCGCGCGCCACCAACCGCTCTGAATCCAGTCCCGCGCCGCTGGCGGATTCAGGCGCTGCGGGCACTCTCTGGCAACGCATCGACCGCTGGATCTCGCAGCCCCGCTCGACCCGGCAGGTGATCGTCTGGCTGAGCCTGTACCTGGGCCTCACGACCAACTGGCCGCTGCTGAACGACCTGGCCCGCCTGGGCGGTGCGCCCAGCACCTACCTGCCGACCGTCTTCGGGCTGGGGATGTTCACCTTGTGCGGCACCGTCGCGATGCTGTCGCTCACGGCCTGGTCGCGCTGGATGAAGCCGCTGTGGCTGCTCGTGGTCGTGATCGCCGCGGTGGCGCAGCACTACATGCTCCAGTACCGCGTGGTGATGGACCCGAGCATGATCGCGAACGCGTTCCAGACCGACCCCAACGAAGCGCGCGACCTTCTGAGCTGGCGCATGGCCCTCAACGTCTCCCTGGTGGTGCTGCCGGCGGCCTGGGCGATCTGGCGCGTGCGCATCGTGCCGATGGGGCTGCTGTCGCACTTCTGGCGCAACGCATTGCTGCTGGCGCTGGCCGCCGTCGTGGCGGTGGTCACGGGCGTGGCCATGAACCGGCAGCTGGCGCCGCTGATGCGCAACAACGTGCACCTGCGCTACATGATGAACCCGATCGCCAGCCTGTACTCGGCCGGCGCCGTGGTGCTCAAGCCGATGTTCAAGCGCAGCGGCAAGCTGATCCCGATCACCGCCGGCACCGCGCTGGGCCCGAGCTACGCGGCGCAGAAGCGGCCGCCGCTGTTCGTGGTGGTGGTGGGCGAGACCGCGCGCTCCGATCACTTCGGACTGAACGGCTATGCCCGCGACACCACGCCCGAGCTCGCCAAGCGCGACGTGCTGAGCTACCGCGAGGTGCGCTCGTGCGGTACCAACACGCTGGCCTCGGTGCCCTGCATGTTCTCGGCCTTGGGCAAGAGCGGCTACGAGTCGCGCAAGAACGAGTACGAGAACCTGATGGACGTGCTGCAGGCCTCGGGCCTGGCGGTGTTCTGGCTCGACAACCAGGCCGGCTGCAAGGGCGTGTGCGCGCGCATCCCGAACGCCTCGGCCTTCGACGGCCTCGACGCCGCCACCAAGAAGGCGCTGTGCGATGGCGAGGAGTGCCTGGACAACGTGATGCTCAAGGGCCTCGACGAACGCATTGCCGCGCTGCCCGCCGAGCGCCGCGCCAAGGGCGTGGTGCTGGTGATGCACCAGATGGGCAGCCACGGACCGGCCTACTACAAGCGCTCGGCGCCCGAGCTGAAGCGCTTCACGCCCGAATGCAAGACCAACGCGCTGGCCGAATGCGCGCATGCCGAGCTGATGAACGTCTACGACAACTCGATCGCCCAGACCGACCATTTCCTCGGCCAGACCATCGACTGGCTCAAGACCCAGTCGAAGCAGTACGACCCGGCGCTGCTCTACGTGAGCGACCACGGCGAGTCGCTGGGCGAATACGGGCTGTTCCTGCATGGCGTGCCGTACAGCTTCGCGCCCGATGCGCAAAAGCACGTGCCCATGGTCACGTGGTTCGGCGACGGCATGAGCGAGCGCCGCAAGCTCTCGCGTTCGTGCATGGAAGCGGGGCTGGATGCGCCGCTCACGCACGACAACCTGTACCACACGGTGCTGGGCCTGATGGACGTGACCACGCCCACCTACAAGCCGGCGCTCGACGCGCTGGCCTCGTGCCGCGGCAAGGCCTGAGCCTGCTGCCGGTAGCCGCGCCTTCTTCTCTTCTTACTTCTTCTCGCGCGGCAGCCGGCCCATCAGGAAGAACTCCGGGTTCGGCTGCATGCCGCTGAAGCTGGCCAGCCGGTTGCTCAGCCCGAAGAAGGCGGTGATGGCCGCGATGTCCCAGATGTCTTCGTCGTCGAAGCCGTGCGCGTGCAGCGGCGCGAAGTCGCGGTCTTCGATGGCGTGCGAGTTCTCGCAGACCTTCATCGCGAAGTCGAGCATCGCGCGCTGGCGCTGCGTGATGTCGGCCTTGCGGTAGTTCACCGCCACCTGGTCGGCCACCAGGGGCTTCTTCTCGTAGATGCGCAGCAGCGCGCCGTGCGCCACCACGCAGTACAGGCACTGGTTGGCCGCGCTGGTGACGGTGACGATCATCTCGCGGTCGCCCTTGGTGAGCGAACCTTCCTCCTTGAGCATCAGCGCGTCGTGGTACGCGAAGAAGGCGCGCCATTCGGCGGGACGGCGCGCAAGGCCGAGGAACACGTTCGGCACGAAGCCGGCCTTTTCCTGCACGGCGAGGATCGCGGTGCGGATGTCGTCGGGCAGGTCCTTGAGTTCGGCGAGGGGGTAGCGAGCGGTGGTCATCTCTTTGTCTCCTGGGGATCGGTCCCGGGATCATAGGCAACGGCGTGCGGGTCTGCTGCGAGCACCGCCAGATCGCTCTCGTCCTTCAGCGCCACGCCGCTCAGCCCCCGGCGCACCGATTCACGCACCAGCCACGCGAGCTTGAAGGCGGCCAGCGTGTACGACAGCCCCTCGGGCCGTACGTTCGAAATGCAGTTGCGCTCGGCGTCGTGCCGGCCGCGCCGTGGCGCGTGGGTCAGGTAGATGCCGAGGCTGTCGGGCGAGCTGAGGCCCGGGCGTTCGCCGATCAGCATGACCGACAGCGCCGCGCCGGCCGCTGCGCCCAGTTCGTCGGCCAGCGCGACGCGCGCCTGGGTGGCGATGAACACGGGCGACAGGCGAATGCCGGTCGGCAGTTGCGTACGCAGGGCCGCGAGCAGCGGCACCGCGTGGCGCGCGACGGCCAGCGAGGAGAGGCCGTCGCCGATCACGAGGCAGAGGTCGCAGCCACCCGCGGGCCGATCATCGCGCAGGCGCGCGGCGTCTTCGGCGTCGAGCTGGCGACCCAGGTCAGGGCGGCGCAGGTAGGTGGTGCGGTCGGGGGCGCGGCTGCGCACGCGATTCACATCCCACTGCTCCGCGCGCAGTGCGGCGTCGAGCGCATCGACATCGAGCGCCGCGTGGATCGCGTCGCGCGCCATCGCGTGGGCCCAGCCGAAGCGCAACGTCTCGTCGGTGGGCATGCCGGCACCAGCGCGACCCAACGCGAGCCGTGCGGGTGTGGCGGCGCGCCATTGCGTCCAGGGATTGGGCGTGACCGGTGAATCGCTCATGGCGCCAGTGCGGACAGCCCGCCCATGTCGTTCAGCAGCCGGTTGGCCGATGGCGGCGCGAGTCGTCCGGCGGTGTCGGTGATCTGCATGCGTTGCAGCCAGGCCTCGAATTCGGGTGCGCGCTTCAGGCCCAGCGTCTCGCGCAGGAAGAGGGCGTCGTGGAACGAGGTGCTCTGGTAGTTGAGCATCACGTCGTCCGCGCCCGGAACGCCCATGATGAAGTTGATGCCCGCCGTGCCCAGCAGCACGAGCAGGTTGTCCATGTCGTCCTGGTCGGCCTCGGCGTGGTTGGTGTAGCAGATGTCGCAGCCGATGGGCAGCCCGAGCAGCTTGCCGCTGAAGTGGTCTTCGAGCCCGGCGCGGATGATCTGCTTGCCGTCGTACAGGTACTCGGGGCCGATGAAGCCGACGACGGTGTTGATGAGCAGCGGCTGGTAGCGCCGCGCGAGCGCATAGGCGCGCACCTCGCAGGTCTGCTGGTCGACGCCGAAGTTGGCATTGGCCGAGAGCGCGCTGCCCTGGCCGGTCTCGAAGTACATGAGGTTGTGGCCGACGGTGCCGCGCGCAAGCGACTGCGCGGCGGCGTGGGCCTCGTCGAGCAGCGCGGGCGTCACGCCGAACGACAGGTTCGCCTGCTCGGTGCCCGCGATCGACTGGAACACGAGGTCCACCGGCGCGCCGGCTTCAGCCAGCTTCAGCGTGTTCGTCACGTGCGTGAGCACGCAGCTCTGCGTGGGGATCTCGAAGCGCTGGATGACTTCGTCGAGCATGTGCAGCAAGCGCCCCAGCACGGGCAGGCTGTCGGACACGGGGTTGATGCCGATCACCGCGTCGCCCGCGCCGTAGAGCAGGCCGTCCAGCGTGGAGGCGGCCACGCCGCGCAGGTCGTCGGTGGGGTGGTTGGGTTGCAGGCGCACCGCCAGGTGGCCGGGCAGGCCGAGGGTGTTGCGAAAGCGCGTGACCACGCAGCACTTCTTCGCCACCGCCACGAGGTCCTGGTTGCGCATGAGCTTGGACACCGCCGCGACCATCTCGGGCGTGAGGCCCGGCGCCAGTGCGGTGAGTGCGTCGGTGGTGGCCTGCCCGGAGAGCAGCCAGTTGCGGAAGTCGCCGACCGTGAGGTGCGCGACCGGCGCGAAGGCCTGCGCGTCATGCGTGTCGATGATGAGCCGCGTGATGTTGTCCTGCTCGTAGGGAATCAGCGCTTCGTTCAGGAACTGCTTGAGCGGCGTGTCGGCCAGCACGTGGCGCGCCGCCATGCGCTGCTGCGCGGTGGCCGCGCCCAGGCCCGCGAGGTAGTCGCCCGAGCGCGCAGGGCTGGCGCAGGCCAGCACCTGCCGCAGGTCGTCGAAGGCGAACACCTGCGCGGCGATGGTGGTGCGGTAGGGCATCGTGTCGTGGGAGGGTTTCAGGGCGTGGAAGACAGCATCTCGTCCGGTGCGGCGGCGTCGCGCTGCGCCGAGGTGAGCAGGAAGTAGCCGTAGGCGGCCGCCATCAGTACGAGGAAGAGCGCCGTGAGCATGGTGTTGAACCAGACCATCGCGCCCAGGCACACCAGGCCGAGGCCGAGCGCGACGGCCGGGAACACGGGATAGAAGGGCGCGCGGTAGGTGCGCAGCAGGTTCGGCTCGTTGCGGCGCAGCTTGAACAGCGCGGCCATCGAAACCAGGTACATCACGATCGCGCCGAGCACGGCCATCGTGACGATGTTGGCCGTGAGCGTCTGGCCGCCGAACTGAATCCACTCGTCGCTGAAGATGGCGACGATGCCCACCACGCCGCCGGCCAGCAGCGCGCGATGCGGCGTGTCGAAGCGCGGGCTCAGGCCGGCGAAGTAGCGCGGCAGGTAGCCGGCGCGCGCGAGCGCGAAGATCTGGCGCGAGTAGCCCATGAGGATGCCGTGGAAGGAGGCGATCAGCCCGAACAGGCCGATCCACACCAGCATGTGCAGCCAGCCGCTGTCGCCGCCCACCACCGCTTTCATGGCCTGTGGCAGCGGGTCGTTGATGTTGGCGAGCTGGCGCCAGTCGCCCACGCCGCCCGCGAAGATCATCACGCCGAAGGCCAGCAGCACCAGCGTGACGATGCCGGTGGTGTAGGCCAGCGGAATGGTGCGGTGCGGGTCGCGCGCCTCTTCGGCAGCCATGGCCGCGCCCTCGATGGCCAGGAAGAACCAGATCGCAAACGGGATCGACGCGAAGATGCCCGACACCGCCGCGCCGTTCAGCACATTGCCGCCGGCCCATCCGTTGGCCACGAAGTTCGCCATCGACCAACCCGGTGCGACCACGCCCATGAACACCAGCAGCTCGAAGATCGCGAGCACCGTGACGAACAGCTCGAACGCTGCCGCGATGCCGATGCCGATCCAGTTGAGCCCGATGAAGATCACGTACGCGCTCACCGCGAACCACTTCGGGTTGATGCCCGGGAACTGCACGTTGAGGTAGGCGCCGATGGCCAGCGCGATGGCCGGTGGCGCGAAGACGAACTCGATCAGCGTCGCGAAGCCCGCCACGAAACCGCCGCGCGGACCGAAGGCGCGCCGTGCATAGGCAAAGGGGCCGCCAGCGTGCGGGATGGCGGTCGAGAGCTCGGTGAAGCTGAAGATGAAGGTGGTGTACATCGTGGCCACCAGCACCGTGGCGACCAGGAAGCCGAGCGTGCCGGCCGTGTTCCAGCCGTAGCTCCAACCAAAGTACTCACCCGAGATGACGAGGCCGACGGCAATGCCCCACAACTGGACGGGACCGAGGACTTTCTTGAGATGGCCGGTGCCGGCAACAGGGGCCGGCGAAGCGTCGCTGGAGCGCATGGGGGCTTCCTCTCTTTGCGGATGGTGACAGTGCGTCAGTCCCGAAGCAAGGGCCGTTCCATCGGATACATCGGCGTACAGGCGGCTTCACGGGGGCTGTCCATAATCGGCAGCTTTTCAACCACCGAGGTGTTTCGTGAAGTCTTATGTCTGTGCCGCGCTCGTGTCCGTCTTTGCCATTCCCGCAGCCTTTGCGCAATCCGCCGCGGTCACCACGCCCAGCGGCCTGATCTACCAGTCGCTCAAGGAAGGCACCGGCGCCTCGCCGGCCGCCACCGACGTGGTCAAGGTGCACTACCGCGGCACCTTCCCCGACAGCGGCAAGGAGTTCGACAGCTCGTACAAGCGCGGCGAGCCGACCGAGTTCCCGCTCAACGGCGTGATCCCATGCTGGACCGAAGGCGTGCAGAAGATGAAGCCGGGCGGCAAGGCCAAGCTGACCTGCCCGGCATCGATCGCCTATGGCGCGCGCGGCGCGGGCAACGGCCTGATCCCGCCGAATGCCACGCTGAATTTCGAAGTCGAGCTGGTCTCGGTCACGAAGCGCTGAGGCTTCGCGAGGCTCAACCTGGCTGGTACTGGTACAGCCAGGTCTCCGTCAACGTCTGGTCGCCGTTCTTCAGGTACAGCCGCATGTCGACCGGCTCCGTGCCTTCGGGCGTGAAGTCGAACTGGGCGCGCCAGTGGCCCGGCACGCCGTTGGGCACGGCCTCGGCGAAGACGTAGGAGAACTTGCCGCGCGATGCGGTGAGCACCAGTTCGGGCTTCACACCGAAGCGCACCGTGGTGAGCGGCTGTCCGATGAACTCCACCATGAACTTGCGCACGCCCTGCGGGCGCGGCTGGCCCGGCTGGCCGCCGCGGCCGATGCGCGTGGCCACGCAGCGCGCGAGCGGCGACGGAAAGGGTTCCTGGTCGGTCCAGTGCAGCCGGTACTGCAGGCTGTAGCTCGCGCCGGCCTTGGCATCGGCCTTGGGCACCCAGAAGGCGACGGTGTTGTCGTGGATCTCGTCGTCGGTCGGGATCTCGATGAGCTGCACCGAGCCTTCGCCCCAGTCGCCCAGCGGCTCGATCCACAGGCTCGGGCGCTTCTCGTAGTTCACGCCGTCCTGGTAGTGGTCGAAGTTGCGGTCGCGCTGCAGCAGGCCGAAGCCGCGCGGCTTCGTGTCGGCGAACGCGGAGGCGCGTGTCTGCGTGGGGTTGTTCAGCGGGCGCCAGATGCGCTCGCCCGCGCCATTCCAGATCGCGAGGCCATCGGAGTCGTGCACCTCGGGGCGCCAGTCGATGGCGGTGGGCTTGGTGGTTTCGGAGTACCAGTACATCGACGTGAGCGGCACCAGGCCCAGGCGCGAGACATCGCGGCGCAGGAAGATGCGCGCATCGATGTCCATGAGGACGGCCTTGCCGCGCTGCATGACGAACTTGAACACGCCCGTGACGCTCGGCCCTTCGAGCAGCGCATAGACCGTCATCGAGGTGGTGTTGCCCGCGGCGGGTGTCTCGAAATAGAAGCGGGTGAAGTTCGGGAACTCCTCGGGCTTGTCGGGCACCGCCACGTCGAGCGCGATGCCGCGCGCCGACAGGCCGTACTGGTACAGCTCGCCGATGGCGCGGAAGTACGAGGCGCCGAGAAAGGCGACCCAGTCGTTTTTCTGCCAGTCGAGCTTGCCCTGGTCGCCCAGGCGGCTTTCCTGCAGGCGAAAGCCCGCGAAGCCGGCGCCTTCGGGCAGCGAGCGCGCCGGGCTGTCGGCGGGCATCGAGAAGTACGAGGGGCTGTAGAGCACCTCGCGCGCGAAGCTGTCGCCGCCGGCGTTTTCCAGCACATGCATGCGCACCGGGGTCTGGAAGAAGCGGCCGAGGTGAAAGAACGTCACCGGAAAGGCGCCGGGTCCGTCGCGGAAGAGGGCGTTGGCGGGGTCGAAGCGGATCTTGCCGTGCGCGTCGTAGTCGATGCGCTCCAGCACCTGCGGCGCCAGCGGCGCGGCGGCGGTGTAGGGGCGGGCGGCCAGGCGCTTGGCCTGCGCGACGAGCGCATCGAAAGAGAAGGGCGCCGGCTGGCTCAGTTGCAGGCCGTTGGCGGCCAGCGCCTCTTCGGGCAGTCCCAGGGCGGCGAGTGCGGCGGCGGCACTGCCGGCGGCGAGGAAGGATCGGCGATCAAGCATGTGTTCTTGAGGGGGCGAAAGCCTTTGGAGGAGAAGGGGAAAGAAGGACCGGGTGGCGGCGGGGAAAACGTCGAGCATGCCCCGAGCGGCAGGGTACGGCGCGTCAGCCATTCCGCGCAAACAGGGCCGGACAAGGCCCCGCGTCGTGCGACGGCAGCGGGTGCAGATCGGACGCTTTCCGACGCATCGCCGGGTATTCTCGCGCCATCGAAAGTGCCTGGAGACAACAAGATGTACACGGAACAAGGCGGCGAAGGCCGCGATCTGCTGGTGCTGCTGCACGGCATGGGCGCGACAGGCGCGGTGTGGTCGCCGCTGTGTGCGCAAGCCGGGGCGCGATGGCAGGGCCGTTGGCTCGCGCTCGATCTGCCCGGACACGGCGCATCGGACCGGCAGGCGTCCTACGTCATCGGCCAGCACGCGGCCACGGTGGCGCGCGCGGTGCTGCCGCATCTGGAGCCTGAAGGCCGCCTTGTGGTGCTCGGCCATTCGCTGGGCGGCGTGATCGGCCTGGCCCTGGCGACCGGGTGGTTCGGCGTCGTGCCGCACCGCGTGTTCGCAGCCGGCATCAAGGTCGCGTGGAGCGATGACGAGGTCCGTCGCATGGAGATGCTGGCAACGCAGCCCGCCAAGCGTTTCGCAACGGAAGACGAGGCGCGGGATCGCTACCTGAAGGTGTCCGGCCTGGCGGGAATCGCCGATGTGGCGTCGCCTGTCGTGGCGCGCGGCGTTGCGCACGAGAACGAGGGCTGGCGCCTCGCGATGGACCCGCGCGCGAATGCGGTAGGCAAGCCGCCGCTGTCCGAGTTGGTGGCCCTGGCGCGCTGCCCGGTTCACCTGGGCCAGGGGCGCCACGATGCATTGGTCACCCTCGAGCAGACCCGCTCTCTCGATCCCGAGGCCCGCGACCTGGGGCCGCATGGCCACAACGTGATGGTCGAGGCGCCCGTAGCCGTGTGGGACTGGATGGACTCGCTCAGCTGAGCCGGTCGTCGGCGCGGCGGATCGGCACCGTCACCCGCGCCTCGACCGCGCGCGCCCGCAACTGGCCGCAGCCGCCATCGACGTCCTGGCCGGCCGAGTAGCGCAGCTTCGTCAGGATGCCGCGCGCGTGCAGCGTGCGGGCCATCTGCTCGCAGCGTTCGCGCGACGGGCGCCCGAAGGCCACGCCGTCCACCGTGTTGAACGGGATCATGTTCAGCACGCCGTATTTGCCGGACAGCAGCCGCACGATGCCCTCGATTTCCTCGGGCCCGTCGTTCACGCCTTCGAGCAAGGTCCATTGGTACTGGATCGGGTAGCCGGTGGCGCGGGCATAGCGCTCGCCTGCGTCGATGAGTGCTTCGGGCGTCAGGTTCGGCGCGCGCGGCAGGAGCTTGCGGCGCAGCTCGGCGTCGGTCGTGTGCAGCGAGAGCGCCAGCGCGGGCCGCACGCGCGCCTGCAGCAGCCGCTCGAACACGCGCGGATCGCCCACGGTGGAGAACACCAGGTTCTTGTGGCCGATGTTGCCCACCGTGCCGAGCAGCTCGATGGCCTCGATCACGTTGTCCAGGTTGTGGGCCGGTTCGCCCATGCCCATGAACACCACCTTGCGCACCGGCCGGCGCAGACGTGCAAGCGCCACCTGCGCAATGATCTCCGCGCTTTCGACCTGGCGCAGCAGGCCGTCGCGGCCCGTCATGCAGAACTGGCAACCGACCGCGCAGCCGACCTGCGACGAGACACACAGTCCATCGCGCGGCAGCAGCACGCTCTCGACGGTCTGGCCGTCGGCCAGCGCGACGAGCAACCGCTCGGAGCCGTCCGCGCCGGGATGGATGGCATGGATGCGTGCCAGGCCCGCCAGCTCGGCCTCGATGGCCGGCAGCACCTCCATCAGCGACGACGGGAAGAACGTGGCCGGCAGGCGCCGACCGCTGTTGCGCGGCAGCGCATGCGACCACAGCCGCAGGATGCGCTGCTCGTGGCTGGGGCCGGCCCCGGCCTCGCGGAGTCGTCGTTTCAGTTCGTGGATTCGCATGCGCGCGTGGGGCAAAAGGGGCTCAGAAGGTGTGAATGAATCCGGCGTGGCCGAGCAGCCCGCGCAGGCGCGCCCCCTCAAGGCGCAAAGCGCAGTCATAGCTCGGGCTATGGCGAGCATTTGCAACGCGGAGGGGGCGTGTCTGGGCGGGATGAGCGGACATGGCGGGTTCGTTCACACCTTCTCCGGACTCGGGGAGCGCCGATTGTGCACGGCAGACGTGCGAAGGCGCAGCGCGCCGGGGGCGGTGCGCTGCGCCTTCTGCGCGGAAAACGAAACAAGAAGAGGAGGGCCGTTGCCGGCCGCTCCCTCCTTCGCCCTCGATCAGCCCAACAGGCCGTGCAGGATGTTCGTCACGGGTGCCAGCGGCGAGCCGCTGGTGCCGTGATCGAGCAGGCTGGTGATCGGGGCCACGACCTCGTTGACCAGCGGCGTGACCGCATGTTCGACCGTGCCCACCACCTGTGCGACCACCGGGGCGACCGTCGATACCGCGCCGGCCAGGATGTCGGTCGCGGGCGCCGTGGCACCCGACACCGCCTGCGTGGCCTCGCACGCGACCGGCGCGACGGTATCCGTCACATGGTCGAGCACAGACGACACCGGCTCGAGGATGTCCGCGGTCGGGCCCTTGCCTCCCAGCAGACCGCCGAGCAGGCTGCCGACGAGTCCGTCCTCGCCGACGATGCCGCCGAGCACACCGCCCAGCACGCCGTCTTCACCGAGCACGCCGCCGAGCAGACCGCCTTCGCCGCCACCGAGGACGCCGCCCACAAGGCCGTCGTCGCCCAGCACACCGCCGAGCAGACCGCCTTCGCCACCGCCGAGGACGCCACCCAGCAGGCCGTCGTCACCCAGCACGCCGCCGAGCAGACCACCTTCGCCGCCGCCGAGGACGCCACCCAACAGGCCGTCGTCACCCAGCACGCCGCCGAGCAGACCGCCGTCGCCACCGAGGACACCGCCCAACAGGCCGTCGTCACCCAGCACGCCACCGAGCAGACCACCGTCGCCGCCGAGGACGCCGCCCAGGAGGCCGTCGTCACCCAGCACGCCGCCGAGCAGACCGCCGTCGCCACCGAGGACGCCGCCCAGGAGGCCGTCGTCACCCAGCACGCCACCAAGCAGACCACCGTCGCCGCCGAGGACGCCACCCAGGAGGCCGTCGTCACCGAGCACACCACCCAGAAGACCGCCATCGCCGCCACCGAGCAGGCTGCCCAACAAGCCCTCGTCACCCAGCAAACCGCCGAGCAGGCCGCCTTCGCCACCGAGCACACCGCCCAACAGGCCGCCATCGCCGCCAAGGACGCCGCCCAGCAGGCTGCCGACCGGCCCTTCGGCACCGAGGATGCCGTCGTCGGCCAGGACACCGCCGAGCAGGCCGTCGTCGCCGAGGAGGCCGCCCAGAAGGCCGTCATCGCCCACCAGGCCACTCAGCAAGCCGTCTTCGCCGCCGAGGAGGCCGGCGAGCGGGGTGGCGCTGAGCAATGCGCCGACCGCGCCATCCGGGCCGAGCAGGCTGTCCACGAGGCCGTCGCCGCCAAGCAGTCCGCCGGTGAGGCCTTCGCTGCCGAGCACGCCGGCCAGCGCGCCGTCGCCACCGAGCACGCCGCCCAGGATGCCTTCGTCGCCGAGGAGGCCGTTGACCAGGCCGTCATCGCCCAACACACCGCCGAGCAGGCCACCGTCGCCACCGAGCAGACCGCCCAACAGGCCGTCGTCACCCAACACACCGCCGAGCAGGCCACCGTCGCCACCGAGCAGACCGCCCAACAGGCCGTCGTCACCCAACACGCCGCCGAGCAGACCGCCTTCACCGCCGAGCAAGCCGCCCAGGAGGCCGTCGTCACCCAGCACGCCGCCGAGCAGACCGCCTTCACCGCCGAGCAAGCCGCCCAGCAGGCCGTCGTCACCCAGCACGCCGCCAAGCAGACCGCCTTCGCCACCGAGCAAGCCGCCCAGCAGACCGTCGTCGCCCAGCACACCGCCAAGCAAGCCGCCTTCGCCACCGAGGATGCCGCCCAGCAGGCCGTCGTCGCCCAGTACACCGCCGAGCAAACCGCCTTCTCCGCCGAGGAGGCCACCGAGCAGGCCGTCGTCACCCAGCACACCGCCGAGCAGACCACCGTCGCCGCCGAGGACGCCACCCAGCAAGCCGCCGTCGCCGAGCAGGCCACCCAGCAGGCCGTCGTCTCCCAGCAGTTGTCCGATCAGGCCGTCTTCGCCGAGCACGTTGCCCAGCAGGCTGCCGTCGCCGAGCAGGCCGTCGAGCACCTGACTGACCACGCCGTCGGTGCCGAGCAGGTCGTCCGCGAGGCCGTCCAGGCCCAGCGGGGTCGTGATGCCGCCGAGCAAGCCGTCGCCGCCCAGGATGTTCTCGAGCGCGTTGCCCAGCGCATCGGTCAGGTAGTCGACCTGGCCGATCAGCGATCCGACGAGGGCGTCGGTCAGGCCGTCACCCAGCAGGCCGTCGACCACCGGCGTCAGCACGCCGCCGACGTGGATGGCGATGTCTTCGACCGCGTTGTCCACGGCCTCGAACTCGTTCGGGTCATTGGGCCGGAACTCTTCGCCGGTGATGGGCGAGAGCAGGTCGTCCACCAGGTCCGTGAGGCCGTCGGCCACGGGCATCAGCGAGGCGAGCGTGCCCGACGAGCCGGCTGTCGCGGCGCGCACGTTGGCTGCGCCGCTCCCGCCTCCCAGGCCGAGGGCGTTGTCGAGCGCGCCGAGCAGGCCGCCGACGAGGCCGTCGCCCGGATCGAGCAGGTGGTCTGCGTCTGCATCGGCGTCCGCGTCGGCATCCGCATCAGCGTCTGCATCCGCGTCGGCATCGGCGTCCGCATCTGCATCGGCGTCAGCGTCCGCATCGGCGTCAGCATCTGCGTCGGCATCCGAGTCAGCATCGGCATCGGTGTCCGAATCGGCATCTGCGTCGCTGTCGCCGATGCCCGAGACGAAGAGGGGGAAGCCGCCGCCGTCACCACCGCCACCGCCGCTCAGTGCGGCGCCCAGGCCGATGGCGCCCAGTGCGCCGAGTGCGAACTCACCCAGGCCGATGCCGCTGCCGCCCGCGGTCTTCTTGCTCACGGCGAGCGCCGCGGCTTCCGCGTCGCTGTCGGGCGAGGTGACATCGAGGTTGCCGGAGGCCACGTCGACATTCACCTGCTCCAGGCCGCTGGACAGCTTGGTCGAGGTGATGGTGGCGTCGGTACCGCCCGCGAAGACGCCGGCCAGCGGCGCCTTGTTGGTGGCCGAGCCGGGGAACAGCACGTTGGCCTGGCCGCCGTCGGGCACGATCACGCGGTCGCCCGCGATGAGGGTCTGGTTGCCGTCCACCGGCATCCGTAGTCCGTCGCGCATGACGACCGTGCCGGGCGAGGCGTTGGACAGCGTGCCCAGGCTGGTCGGCGCTGTCGCCGCAGCCGGGGCGGCCATGGCGGCTCCCGATCCGACAGGGCCCAGGGGCGTGACGCTGGCCTGGGCCAGCACCACGGGGGACGCGCCGCTTTCGGCAGCAGCAGGGATCGAAGCGATCGGCGATACGGTGGTGGACATGCAGCCTCCTCGTCAAATAAATGACTACAGAGGGCAACATGCGTGCCGCCTTTGATTCCGGCCGTCGGCGTTGAGCTGCGAACGCCCTATCTTGTTGATTTGAAAAGATTTTTGTGCAAGCGGCCCGATCGGGCCCAGGCGGCGAAACGGGCAGCTGTCGCCATCCGTTACGTAACGTGACGCACTTTTTTACCGGAACGCCGGACGCGTTCAGCGGTGCTCGGCTAACCGCGCAGCCGGACTTGGAGGCTCTTGAGGTTCGCCAGCCACGCGAGGTAGTCCTCGTCGTCCTCACCGAGTTCGGCCCAGGTGTCGTGCCCGTCCGCGTCGGGGTCGTCGAGGATGGCTTGCAACGCATCGGCGGCGGCATGCCGCAGCGCGGCGGGCGGCGCGGCCTTGCCGGCGCACCAGTCGATCGCGTGCGGGTGCACGTCGGCGCCGCCTTGTCCGGCGAGCACTGCCAGCACTTCGCTCGCGGCGACGATGCCTTCGGTCGAGCCCGAGTCCAGCGTCTCCTGGATGAAGGCGAGCGGGTCATCGGCTTCCTGCAGTTCACCCAGCCAATCGAGTGCCTCGTCGTTGCCGAAGCCGGCGGTGGACCATGTACCCATTCGTATGACTCCCGTGTGATGGCGCATTGCAAGGCGCCATGGATTGCGAAGACTGCCATGCTAGCGAACCGCATTTCGTGGTCGCGGCCGTGCGCAGAATTCGTCAGAATGCCGGGCGACGCTTCCAAGTAGCATGGCCGCGCCTCTTTCAACGAGGCGTGATCATCCAGTCCGTGAGCCCCGGGAGACAAGCTCCTCCTGGCCGGCATTGCAGCGATGTTCTTCCAGGACATTCCGCGATCACGACCGATCTGCCGTGCATGGCCAATGGAAGCAGATGTCGGGCCGCCTACTTATCCATGTCCACGGTTTCAGGGAGAGATTCAACATGTCATTCGTCTTTTCGTCGTTCACCGATCACCTGGGTGCGCTGCCGCCCGAACGCTCACGCCACGGCGATGCCTTGCGCGCACGCGTCCAGCAGCAGGTGCAGGCCCTGTCGCAATCCGATTTGTCGGGCTTCTCCTTCCTGCCCGACCAGACCGATCACCCCGACCACGAGGATGCGCCGCAAGTGTTCGCGCAGGCGGTCGAGCAGATGTACCTGCCCAAGCCCTGGCTGGGCGACGAGATCCCGCTGTTCTTCCTCGGCTACCACGCGATGAACCGCCTCAGCGGCAAGCGCACGTCGCAAGGGCTGCTGCTGACCGACCAGGCGATCTACGTGCAGGACGACTTCACCGTGCTGTCGGCCGCACCGCCGCCGGCGCAAGGCCATGCCTTGCCCGCGCGCGCGGACGATGCATCGTCCTTCGTCTCGACGCTGCTCGCGCGCTACAAGGCGTGGAAAGACTGGGCCGGCGTGGCCGACGAGCCCGAGGCGGAACTGCGCAAGCGCTGCGGCGAGGTGCTGGCGCCGACGGTCGCGGCGGTGGTGGCGTACCACGCGGAAAACGGCAGCCAGCGGCAGGTGCAGCAGCGCGAGTGGAAGCTGGCCGAACTCGTGGCCGACTATGGCGCGACCGACACCTTGCTCGATCCCGCCAACCCGAAGCTGGCCAAGAAGCTGGGCAAGGTGGTCGACAAGTTCCAGATCGCCGCAGGCGAGACGCTGCAGTTCGCGCTGGCCGACTTCCCGCTGTTCGGCGGCCCGTATGGCGTGGCGCTGACCGCGCAAGCGCTGTACGGCAAGGATCTGATGGAGTCGCCGCTTCGCATCGCGCTGGAGCGCGTGGAGCCGCGCGCGCTGCAGATCGGGGAGAAGGGCGACCAGTTGCTGACCGGTTCGACCCCGCCGATGGCGCTGCCCGCGCACATGAAGGAAGCACTGCGCGCGCCATTCCTCGCGTTCCTGCAGCAGGAAATCGTGCGCCTGCAATCGCGGGCCTGAGAAGGTGCGAACGAACCCGCCATGTCCGCTCATCCCGCCCAGACGCGCCCCCTCCGCGTTGCAAATGCTCGCCATAGCCCGAGCTATGGCTGTGCTTTGCGCCTTGAGGGGACGCGCCTGAGCGGGCTGCTCGGCCACGCCGGATTCATTCACACCTTCTGAGTCGTCCGCGTTTCATTCGACAAACAAATCGGGAGGAGTTTTCATGGGGTTCAAGGACACGCTCGCGCACGCGATGCTCGACAACGACAAGCTCAAGTTCGACGCTGCCGCGCCGGCGCTTTCCGCGCAAGAGCAATGGCTGGTCACGCTGAGCACGCCGCTGTCGGCCTTCAACGGCGACAGCGTGAACGCAGTGCTCACCGGCAAGGACAACGACACCCTGAGCGAAGGCGTCGCGCAGGTCTGGAACGTGACCGACCGGGCCAGCTTCGAGCAGACCGCCCGCTGGTTGACGGAAGAAGGTCAGCGCGCCACTTACCTGCCGTCGTGGAAGGCCATTGGTGCGATCGATGCGGCGGTGCAGTCCACGCCCGGCGTGCTGCGCCTGGTCATGGACGCGTGGTTTCCCGCGTTCTTCCAGATCAAGGCGCGTGAGCACCTGGACGTCCGCGCGCTCTCCGCGCAGACCGGGCGCTCGAGCGCCGACGTGAGCCAACTGCTGGCGGGCAGCCAGAGCTGGGTCAAGGCCTTGCGCCAGCACTTCGGCGTGGCGCCGGAGCAGGTGACGAGCCTGGTGGCCTGGGATGCGGTGCGCCTGGCCAACTTGTCGCGCTGGGCGGTGCAGCTGGGCTACATCGAGCGCGCGGAGTTCGCGGACTTTGCCGGCGCACTGGCACCGCAGGTGCGCGCGGCCTACACCAACTGGTCGCAGGTGAGTGCTGCGTACATCGCGGGCGGCCTGATCTGGCAGTACTCCGACGCGCGCGAAGAGCACCTGCTACGCACGAACCGCCTGCTGCTGAGCGACGCGCGCAGCCCGTATCGCAGCGTGCCTTTCGCCTGAGCCTGTCCAGGCACGTTCGCCACCGGGCGCGTCAGGCTTTCGCCTTCAGCGCATACACCGCATAGATCGGCACGCCCAGGAAGAACAGCACCATCGGCGCGAACAGCGTGTAGGGCCAGCCCATGCCCTCCATCACGCGGTAGGTGCCTTCCAGCTGCAGGTGCGGGTGGGGACGCGTCAGGTCCTCGCTCCGACGCAGGCCCCACCGGAACTCCGCACCGGTCGCGCGCACCGACGGGTGCTGGCGCGCGCGGCCCACGGCCAGCCAGCACATCGCGTCGAAGGCCAGCACCGAGCCCGGCGGCGCGCGTTCGCCGAACGTGGCGAACACGGCGTTCACCTGCTCGGGCTCGAGGTACATCAGCACGCCTTCGGTGAACAGGAAGACCGGCTGCGCCTGGCGCTTGCGCGGCAGGCCGAGCTGGTCCCACCAGTCGGGCGCCGTCAGGTCGAGTTCGCGCAGGTCGTGGCGCGGATGCGTTTCGGGCAGCAGCTCGCGGCGCAGGTCCAGCACCTCGGGCAGGTCGGCGTCGGTCATGCGCGACTTGCCGTCGTCCAACCACTGGAAGTAGTGGCTCAGGCCGCAGCCCATGTTCACGACGCGCGCCCCCGGATGCAGCTTGAGGAAGTCTTGCGCCAGGCTGCGGAAGCGCCGCGTGCGCGCAAGGATGCCGTAGATGCTCGTGCGGTCGTCGGGCAGGGCGTGGTCGTCGTCGCGGATCTTCTCGAGGATGCCGGCGGCGTAGGCGTCGCGCACGGCCATCTGCGGAAAGAGCGCATCGCCCGAGGCCCGCGCGGCCAGCGGAATCCGCAGGGTGGACGGCACAGCCGACAGTTTGCGCGCGGGTTTGCCGGTGGTCATGAAGGCGGGAACAAGGGCATGCGCAAAGTCTGGCCGGTCCCGCGCGTGCGGGCAAGTCAGTCTTTGGTGTTGCCCGCGGGCGGTCGCTGGCGGGCGAGGTGGCGGTACACGGTGCTGCGATGGACCCCGAGCCGGCGTGCCGCGCGCGACACGTCGTGGTCGCAGGCCCGCAGCGCCTCGTCGATGGCGTGGCGCGTGATGGTCTGCAGCGGTGCGTTGGGTTGCGGCGTTGCCGCTTCACCGAAGTCACCAGAGTCGGCGATGGGCGCGGCATCGCGCAGGTGCGCGGGCAGGGCATCGGCCGTCACGGCATCGCCCGCATCGGCCAGCGCGACGAGGGCACGCAGCACGCTGCGCAGCTCGCGCACGTTGCCGGGCCAGCGGTAGGCGGCCAGGCGTTCGAGCGCGTCGTTCTCCAGGCACAGGTGCTTGGCGGCGCCGCCCGATTCGAGAAACAGACGCGAGATCAGCGCGCGCCGGTCGGCGCGCTCGTGCAGCGAGGGCAGGGCAACGGTGAAACCGGCCACGCGGTACATCAGGTCGGCGCGGAAGCGCCCGGCCTCGACCAGCGCGGGCAGGCCCGCGTGCGTGGCGCAGACCAGGTCGAAATCGACCGCCACGCCCTGGCCGCCACCCAGCGGCGTGACCACGCGGCCTTCGAGCACGCGCAGCAGCCGCGTCTGCAGTGCGAGCGGGATCTCGGCGATCTCGTCGAGAAACAGCACGCCGCCGTGCGCTTCCCGGATGCGGCCCGGCATGCCCTTGCGGCGCGCGCCGGTGAAGGCGCCTTCTTCATAGCCGAACAGTTCGGCCTCGATCAGCGTCTCGGGCAGCGAGGCGCAATCGACCGCCACGAACGGGCCCGCGCTGCGCCGGCTGGCGGCATGCAGGCGGCGCGAGAACACCTCCTTGCCGCTGCCGGTCTCGCCGTTCACCAGCACCGGCACGCCTTCGTTGAGCACGCGCACGGCGCGTTCCAGCAGCGGGCGCACCACGTCGTCGTCGCCGGCGGACGTGGCGGCCATCGCGTGCCGCGCGCCGGTGCGGCCCGTGCCGCTGCTCGCCGTGCCCGTGCGCTCCATGACGGTCGCGATCTGCCGCCCGCCCGGCAGCGTGAGCAGGCTGCGCCGGTGTTCCATGCGCGGCCAGTGCACGCCCAGGAATTCCTCGGCGTCGACGCCGAGCAGGCCGTCCCACGAACGGCCGAACAGGTCGAGCGCGACGCGGTTGGCCGCGACGATGCGGCCACCCTCGATCACCACCAGCCCTTCGCGCGCGGTGCCGATCAGCGCCGGCCGCGCATGGAAGCGCAGCACATGGCCCGAAGCATCGGCCAGCAGCATGCGGTGCTCGACCTGCTGCGCCGCCATGCGCACCAGCCCGAGGGCGTGGTGGTTCACGCGCGCCGTTTCGCCCGAGATGTCGAGCGCGCCGGCCAGCTCGCCGCGGCCGGTGAAGATCGGCGCCGCGGCGCAGCCCAGCGCGCCGTTCTGTGCCAGGTAGTGCTCTCCGCCCAGCACCAACAGCGCCTCGCGCTCGGCCAGCGCGGTGCCGATGGCGTTGGTGCCGCGGTGACTTTCCGACCATTCCACGCCGGGCTGCAGCGCCACGCGTTGCGCCTTGGGCAGAAAGTCGGGGCTGCCGATTTCCTCGAGGATCAGGCCGCTGGCGTCCGACAGCGCGACGATGCAGCCGTTGCCCACGGCATGCTCGGCGAGCCCGTCGAGCTCGGGCTGCGCGCAGCTGAGCAGGCGCATGGCCTGTTCGCGCCGCTCGTCGAGCAGCGACGGCGCCATCGGCGTGGGGTCGATGCATTGCGGGTCGACCGGCCGGCTGCGCTGCCACGAGCGCGAGATGTGCGGCGCGATCCATGGCGCGGGGTCGCGCCCTTGCGCGAAGAACAGCTCGCGGGCCTGTTCGACGCTGACCGATGGCAACTGCGCTGCACTCATGCGTGGCTCCGATGGATGGGTTCCCGGCGATTCGCCTTGTGCGACATCGTAGTCGCCGTATTCGCGCAGACATGTCGCAGATTGCGAATGGAAACCCTCTGGACCGCCGCGCCTCCTCTGGAGAGTGGCCTCGGGATTGCCCTGATTCGGCCGGGTATGCCGCTTGCGGTGCCTGTGCGGGCCGCCGCATGTCGCGGCGCCCGTTCACACCTTACCCAACGGAGACAACCCATGGACATGCTCGAACCGGGCAAATTCGGTACCGCGGTGCCCTTCAAGAAGCGCTACGGCAACTACATCGGCGGCGAATGGGTCGCGCCGGTGGAGAACCAGTATTTCGGCAACATCACCCCCGTCACCGGCAAGGTCTTCTGCGAAGTGCCGCGTTCGAGCGCCGCCGACATCGAGCGCGCGCTCGACGCCGCCCACAAGGCCAAGGGCGCCTGGGGCCGCACCTCGACCACCGAGCGCGCGAACATCCTGAACCGCATCGCCGACCGCATGCAGGAGAACCTGCCCATGCTGGCCGCCGCCGAGACCTGGGACAACGGCAAGCCCATCCGCGAGACCATGGCCGCCGACCTGCCGCTGGCCATCGACCACTTCCGCTACTTCGCCTCGTGCGTGCGCTCGCAGGAAGGCGGCATCAGCGAGATCGACCACGAGACCTTCGCGTACCACTTCCACGAGCCCATCGGCGTGGTCGGCCAGATCATTCCGTGGAACTTCCCGATCCTCATGGCCGTGTGGAAGCTCGCGCCCGCGCTGGCGGCCGGCAACTGCGTGGTGCTCAAGCCCGCCGAGCAGACGCCGGTGTCGATCCTGGTGCTGCTGGAGGTCATCGGCGACCTGCTGCCGCCGGGCGTGCTGAACGTGGTCAACGGCTTCGGCGTGGAGGCGGGCAAGCCGCTGGCGTCGAGCAACCGCATCGGCAAGATCGCCTTCACCGGCGAGACCACCACCGGCCGGCTGATCTCGCAGTACGCGAGCCAGAACCTCATTCCGGTCACGCTGGAGCTGGGTGGCAAGTCGCCCAACATCTTCTTCGCCGACGTGATGGAGCGCGACGACGCCTTCTTCGACAAGGCGCTCGAAGGCTTCACCATGTTCGCGCTGAACCAGGGCGAGGTCTGCACCTGCCCGAGCCGCGCGCTGATCCAGGAGTCGATCTACGACCGCTTCATGGAACGCGCATTGAAGCGCGTGGCCGCGATCAAGCAGGGCAGCCCGCTCGACGCGGCCACCATGATCGGCGCGCAGGCCTCGAGCGAGCAGCTGGAGAAGATCCTGTCGTACCTCGACATCGGCCGGCAGGAGGGCGCGCAGGTGCTGATCGGCGGTGAGCGCCAGCGCCTCGATGGCGACCTGGCCGACGGCTACTACGTGAAGCCGACCGTGTTCAAGGGCCACAACAAGATGCGCATCTTCCAGGAAGAAATCTTCGGGCCCGTGGTGTCGGTCACCACCTTCAAGGACGAGGAAGAAGCCCTTGCCATCGCCAACGACACGCTCTACGGGCTGGGCGCCGGCGTGTGGAGCCGCGACATGAACCGCGCCTTCCGCATGGGCCGCGGCATCCAGGCCGGGCGCGTGTGGACCAACTGCTACCACCAGTACCCGGCGCATGCGGCCTTCGGCGGCTACAAGCAGTCGGGCATCGGACGCGAGAACCACAAGATGATGCTCGACCACTACCAGCAGACCAAGAACCTGCTCGTGAGCTACAGCGAGAACAAGCTGGGCTTCTTCTGATGACCGGCGAGGTTCTGCGCGTCACCGCGACCGACGCGGCGCTCGCGCTCGTGGGCGACCTCGCCGCAAGGCACGGCCCGCTGATGTTCCATCAGTCGGGCGGTTGCTGCGACGGCAGCGCACCCATGTGCTATGCCCAGGGCGAGTTCATCGTGGGCGACTACGACCGTCTGCTGGGCCACATCGGCGGCATGCCGTTCTACATCAGCGGGCCGCAGTTCGCGTACTGGCAGCACACGCAGCTGATCATCGACGTGGTGCCGGGGCGCGGCGGCATGTTCTCGCTCGAAGGGCCGCTGGGCGTGCGCTTCCTGACGCGCTCGCGGCTGTTCACGGATGAAGAGTGGGCGGTGCTGGAGGCGGGAGCGGACGCGGCGAGATAGCGCGTTCGTATTCAGTTCGACGAGGCGAGCAGCTGCTGTACCAGCAGCTGCGCTGCCGGCGAGAGCGCCGCACCGGTCTTCGTCGCCATCAGCAGGCGCCGCGTGGCCCAGGCGTCCTTGAGGTGCACCACCTTCAGGTCGAGGGCCGCCACCTGCGCCTTGCAGGCGGCCAGCGGCACCACGCCGATGCCCAGGTTGGCCGCGATCATGTGGCACATCGCATCGAAGCTGCGCACCTGCACGCGCAGGCGCATCGGGATGCCGGCCTGCTCGGCCGCGCGCGAGGTCAGCTCGAGCAGCGAGCTGCTGCGGTTCAGCCCCACGAACTCATGGGCCAGGCAGGTCTTGAAGTCGACCTGCTTCGTGCGCAGTCGGGCCAGCGGGTGCGGCTTGGCGCACAGCACCACGAGCTCGTCGGTCTGGAAGGGTGCGACGTCCAGGCCATAGGCGGGCGTGTTCTCTGCGAACACGCCTACGTCGGCGAGGCCATCGACCAGTGCGCGCACGATGTCGCCGCTCAGTTGTTCCTCGACTTCGACGCGGATGTCGGGATGCTTGCCGAGGAAGGCCGCCAGCGTGGTCGGCAGGAACTCCGTCAGTGCCGACATGTTGGCCCACAACCGCACATGGCCGCGCACGCCGCTGGAGTAGTCGCCCAGCTCGCTGCTGAACTGCTCGAAGCCCTGAAAGAGCCGCATCGCATGCTGCATCGCCACATGCCCGGCCGGTGTGAGCGCGATGCCCTGGGAGCTGCGCTCGAGCAGCTTCGATCCGGTGGCCGTTTCGAAGTCGGACAACCGCCGGCTCGCCGCCGAGAGCGCGAGGTGACACGCCTCCGCCCCCTTGGTGATGCTGCCCGACTGGGCGACCGCGCAGAACAGGCGCAGCGTCACGAAATCGACACGTGCGGGGTTGATGGTGCTGGCCATCGGCGGATTCTAGAGAGCGCGCCAGTGCCTAAAGTCATGCGCACGGGTCAAAAAGATTTTTGACATGTTATGTCGCTGCACCTATAGTGAATCCAGCGAAGCATCGCGCGCTTCCAACGGTAGACAACCCAAAGGAGAGGTATGCAAACACTGCTCGATCAACTCAAGGGGCTCGATGCGCTGGCGGGTGCGGCGATGGGCGGGCTGCCCGTGCAGCTGCAGCCCATTCCGGGCAGCACGCCGGTGGTCCAGGTGAGCATCGAAGGGCGCGACGAGCTGCCGATCTTCGTCACGAGCTCCGAGATGCAGATCATCTGCATCTGCTACCTCTGGACCGAAGAGGACGTGAAGCCCGCGCGGCGCACCGAGCTGCTCGAATCGCTGCTCGACCTCAATCCGTCGGTGCCGCTGTCGTCCTTCGGGCGCGTCGGTGGCCGCTACGTGCTCACCGGGGCTCTCGGGCGCAATGCCAGCGTGGAAGACATCGCACGCGAGGTGGCCGTGCTCAGCGACAACGCGCTCGATGCCCTCGACGCCCTGTCCGATTTCCTGAACTAAGCGGAGACTCCCATGACAGTCATCAAGAAGCTGGTCACCTTGCTGCGCGGCAGCGCCCGCGAAATCGGCGAGAGCGTGATCGACAGCAACGCCACGCGCATCTACGAACAGGAAATCATCGACGCCAAGCACAGCATCGAGAAGGCCAAGGGCGACCTTACCGGCGTGATGGCCAAGGAGATGCAGTCGGCCCGCGAGATCGAACGCCTGAAGGGCGAGGTCGCGCGCTACGAAGGCCTGGCGCTCGAAGCCCTCAACAAGACGCAGGAAGGCCTGGCGCTCGATGTGGCGGCCAAGGTCGGCACGCTGGAGCAGGAACTCGAGGAGCAGGCCAAGGCCCACGCCTCGTACGCGCTGCAGGTGTCCCGGCTCAAGGAACTGATCAAGTCGGCCGAAGCGCGCATCCGCGAGCACGAGCGCGAGATCGGCATCGCCAAGACCACCGAGAGCGTCTACCGCGCCACGCAGTCGATCTCCGAGAACATCGGCAGCGGCGGATCGCGCCTGGCCAGTGCGCGCGAGTCGCTGGAGCGCATTCGCTCGCGCCACGAGGACCTGGCCGATCGCATGACGGCAGGCCAGCAGCTCGAAGACGAGTTCGGTCACAGTGCGCTCGAAAAGAAGCTGGCAGCGGCGGGCATCGGCAACGACGCCGACCGCACCGGCAAGGTGATGGAGCGCATCCGGGCCCGTCAGGCCAAGCCGTCCGAGCCGCCGAAGCCGGTTTCGGAATGACCGTGCGGGTCAAGCCGGTTCGCTGGCAGGGCTCGGACGAGGCGATACGCGCGGTCCAGGTGGCCTTCGATGTGGAAGAGGCGGTGCTCGAGGCCGTGCGCACCGCGGCGTTCGAGCAGCATGTGTCCACGCCCGACCAGATCCGGCAGGTGCTGGGTCTGGCGACCACCTCGAAGCCGAAGCGGCCGCGCCTCACGGTGTCGCTGAATGCGGCCGACTATGAATTCCTGGCGGCGCGCTACGGCCTGTCGCCCGAGGATCGCCTGGCCATCAAGGAGAAGGCCACGCGCGAACTGATTGCCTTTGCAGGCAGGGCGAACAAGAAGAACACCGGAACAAAGAAGCCGGGCGGCAGGTAAGAAGAAAAGAGAACAACAACCAACCCGCACGCGGGAGGATCAATGGGCGATTTCATGGGAGCGGTGACGGGGTACCCCACCGCGATCTACACGGTGCTGCTCGGCGTCGTGGTGATCTATTGGGTGCTCGCGGTGGTCGGCATGGTCGACTTCGAGAGCAGCGGGATCGACGTCGACCTGCAGACGCATGCCGACGGCGACACCAGCGACATGGGCCAGATCGCGAGCTACGTGGTCGCCTTCGGCCTGAACGGCGTGCCGTTCTCGGTGGCCGTGAGCCTGCTGGTACTGGTGGCGTGGACGCTGTCGTGCCTGGGCGGCGAGTGGCTGCTGCCGCTGGTGCCGACGATGGTGCTCAAGCTGGTGGCCGGCACGGTGCTGCTGGTGGCCAGCGCGGCCATCGCGATTCCGGTGACGGCGGTGGCGATCCGTCCGCTCAAGGGCCTCTTCGTGAGCCACACGGCCGTGAGCAATGCGGCGCTGGTGGGCCAGGTCTGCCGCGTTGTCACCGGCACGGTGAACGAGAAAGACGGCCGCGCCGAGGTGGCGCGCCGCGGCGCCAGCCTCAACATCCGTGTCTGGGCGCCCACGCCCAACAGCCTCAAGCGCGGCTCGCACGCGCTCATCCTCGAATACGACGAGGTGGCCGCGCGCTACCTCATCGCGGCGCACGAAGACATCGTCTGACCGCGCGCATCCCTCACCCCGATTCGTTCGCTCGCTCTTAAAGCATCTGGAGAAAAAATGGAGCCCATCATCTTTGCCGTGGTCATCCTGGCCGTCGTCATCCTCGGCCTGTTCGCGATGTTCGCCAAGTTCTATCGCAAGATCGAACAGGGCCATGCACTCATCGTGAACACGCTGCGCGCCGAGCCCGAGGTGACCTTCACCGGCCGCATGGTCTACCCGATCATCCACAAGGCCGAGCTGATGGACATCTCGGTCAAGACCATCGAGATCGATCGTTCGGCCAACGAAGGCCTGATCTGCCGCGACAACATTCGCGCCGACATCAAGGTGAAGTTCTTCGTGCGCGTGAACAAGACGGCCGACGACGTGCTGAAGGTGGCACAGGGCATCGGCTGCGCGCGGGCTTCGAACCACGAGACGCTCGAAGAGCTGTTCTCGGCCAAGTTCTCCGAAGCGCTCAAGACGGTCGGCAAGTCGATGGACTTCGTCGACCTGTACCAGGCACGCGACGGCTTCCGCGACGAGATCATCAGCCAGATCGGCAACGACCTCTCGGGCTACGTGCTCGAAGACGCCGCCATCGACTACCTCGAGCAGACGCCACTGTCGGAACTCGATGCCAACAACATCCTCGATGCACAGGGCATCAAGAAGATCACCGAACTGACGGCGGTCGAGCATGTGCGCACCAACGAGCTGCGCCGCAACGAGGAAATGCAGATCAAGAAGAAGAACGTCGAGACGCAGGAAGCGCTGCTCGAACTGGAGCGCCAGCAGGCCGACGCCACCGCGCGCCAGCAGCGCGAAATTGCCAGCGTACGTGCCCGCGAGGAGGCCGAGACGGCCAAGATCCGGGCGGAAGAACTCACCAAGTCCGAAACGGCGCGCCTGCTCGGGGAGCAGACGGTGTCCGTGCAGCACGAGAACGTACAGCGCGAGAGGGAAGTGGCCGAGAACAACCGCAAGCGCGCCGTGGCCATCGAGGAAGAAAAGGTCATCCGTGCCCGCGACCTCGAGATCGTCGATCGCGAGAAGGAGGTGACCCTGCAGCGCATCGAGAAGGACAAGGCCGTCGAAGTGCAGAAGAAGGCCATCGCCGACGTGATCCGCGAGCGCATCGTGGTCGAGCGCACCGTGGCCGAGCAGGAAGAAGCCATCAAGGAACTGCGCGTGGTGGCCGAAGCCGAGCGCACCAAGAAGTCGGTTGTCATCATGGCCGAGGGCCAGGCCGAAGAGAAGATGGTGCTCGACGTGAAGGCGGCCGAGACGCAGGAAAAGCGCGCGCGCCACAAGGCGGCCGAGGAACTCACGCTGGCCGAGGCCAAGCTCAAGGTGGCCGAACGCGACGCCGAATCGAAGAAGCGCGAAGCCGAAGGCGTGGAAGCCATTTCCGCTGCACCGGGTCTTGCCGCGGCCAAGGTCGAGATCGCCACGGCCCAGGCCAAGCTCGCGAGCTTCGAAGCCGAGGCTTCGGGCAAGGAAAAGCTGGGTCTGGCCGACGTGCATGTGCGTCAGGCCGATGCCGATGCGATCCTCAAGGCCGGTCAGGCCGACGCGCAGGTCATCGAGGCCCGTTCGCAGGCCGAGGCGGCCGGCATGCGTGCCAAGTTCGAGGCCGAGGCCTCCGGCAAGGAAAAACTCGGTCTCGCCGACGTCAACGTGCGCGCGGCCGACGCAGAAGCCACGCTCAAGTCGGGCCAGGCCGATGCACAGGTCATCGAGGCGCGCTTCAATGCCGAGGCGAAGGGCCTGCACGAGAAGTTCGAGGCCATGAAGTCCATGAGCCCCGAGACCCGCGACCACGAAGAATTCCGCATGCGCCTGGAGAAGTCGCACATCGAGACCCTCAAGGGCATCGACGCGCAGACGTCCATCGCCAAGGAGCAGGCCGAGGTGCTCGGCACCGCGCTGGCCAACGCCAAGATCGACATCGTGGGCGGGCAGGGCGACTACTTCGACAGCTTCGTGCGCTCGCTCTCCGTGGGCAAGGGCATCGACGGCGTCATCTCCAAGAGCCAGGCCGTGCAGGTCGCCTTCAAGGACCAGCTCTCCGGCGAGCGTGATGTGGTGAAGGACCTGCGCGACATCGTCGGCGCGCTGGGCAATTCGTCGGGCGAAATCCAGAACCTCAGCGTTGCCTCGCTGATGAGCAGGATCGCCAGCGACGGCACCGAGAGCCAGAAGTCGGCGCTGCAGAACCTAATCTCCACCTTCCGTCACTGATCGGGTGCGCGATGAACCCGAACCTGAAGTGCAGCTGCACGGCGCACGCCGCGATGCAACCGGTCGCCCTCGCCGAAGCATTGCTCGGCGTGCAGTGCGGTGACTGCCAAGGCATGGTGATGGCGATGGACGACTGGCGCGCCTGGAAGGTCGCCCACCCGAACCGCGTGCCGCATGAGGTCGACGACGAAGTCATCGAGGTGTTCGACCTGGCGGCCGTGCGCCATTGCCCTGCATGCGACCGCTTGATGCAGCGCCTGCGCGTGAGCGCCGGGCCTGATTTCCGCATCGACCGCTGCGTGGCCTGCCAGAACCTCTGGTTCGACCAGGGCGAGTGGCGCGCCCTCGTGAGCCGCGGCCTGGCCGACCGGCTCGACGAGCTGCTGTCCGACGGCTGGCAGCGCCGGCTGCAGACCGAAGAGGTGCGCGAGGCCCGCGTCGCCGCGCTGCGCCGCCGCTACGGCGACGACTGCATCGACGAGCTGGACCGCATCCGCGGCTGGCTCGACACCCAGCCTCACCGCGACGAATTGCTCGCACTGCTGCGCGCGGACTGACCGCGCCCATCCATGCAATCCACTGACGACACCGGAGCGCCGAGCGGCGCCCAGGCCCCCTCCGACCCGACCGAAGCGCTGGTTTCCGGCAGCGGCAGCTACGACCTGCTGAAGAAGCGGCTCGAAACGCAGGGCGAGGGCCTGCTCCAGAAGACGCAGGCGCTCAACGAGCAGCGCCTGGCCGAGTTCGGCCGCTCCGACCAGGCGCTGATCCTGCGCACCCGCGCGCGCACCGAGAACAACGCCGTGGCGCGCGACATCGTGCGCATCGGCGACCTGCTGCTGTTCGGCTACAACGTCTTCATCGGCCTGCGCAAGGAAACGGCCGTGGGCGACGTGTTCGGCCTGTACAGGCTCGCGCCCCCGGGCGAGGCCGCCACCGAGAGCGACGAGCTGCAGGCCGTGCCGCTGGCCGGCACCTTCCTGGAAGACACGCGCTTCGTCTCCGATTTCCGCGAGCTCTACGCCTACTACAAGCAGGCCACGCTGCTGCAGCTGCGCGTCACACAGGACAAGCTGCTCGCCTCGTTCCAGATCGGCCAACAGCTGCACGATGTGCGCGTGTTCCGCTGGGCCATCGAACGCGACGGCGGCATCAGCTACATCGACAACCGCGGTGAGCGCGACATCGCCTTGCCCGCGAGCCACGACTTCGAGTGGACCATCGCCACCCGCGAAGACCATGTGGGCGGCAAGCACCCGCACGTGAACGTGCTGGACACCGTGTTTGTCGAGACGCTGGGCGGCGACCTCACGATCAAGATCGAGAACAACACCGAGACCGGCCTGGGCATCTACAGCGAGCCGGTGGAAGACAGGAGCCAGTCGCTCACCGATGCCGAGATCGCGTGGGCCAAGCTCGGCATGCTGATCCTGCTGCGCGTGAAGCCCTACCGCGAGCAGGTCACGCGCTACCTGGTGTTCAACATCCGCACGCAGCAGGTCGAGCGCATCGACGCCATCGGCGGCTCCTGTGTCCAGCTGCCCGAAGACCACGGCATCATCTTTCCCGGTGGCTACTACCTGCAGTCGGGCGAACACAAGCGCTTCGACCTGCCGGGCGAGGTGGTGGAGAACCTGCGCTTCAAGCGCATGCTGCGCTCGCCCAACGGCGAGGACGTGGCCTACATCTTCTACGACCGCAAGCCGGGTCGCTACGCGCTCTTCAACTACAACCTGATCGACAAGAAGCTCGCCACGCCGATCATCGCCAACGGCTACGCGCGCTTTGCCGACGGCCGCATCCTGGTGTTCAACGGCGACGACGGCGAGCCCACGCGCGTGCACCCCATGCAGCTGTGGCAGACGCCGTTCGCCAGCGAAGAGCACGTGAGCGCGCAGCCGCCCGCCACCGGCTTCTTCGGCAAGATCGGCAATGCCGAGCTGGTGCGCGGCGTGTCCGACCTCATGGGCATTGCCCGCGCGGTGCGCGAACAGGCGCCCACGCGCGCGGCCTACGACGACCTGATCCGCCAGTGCACCCGCGTGAGCGACGCCTACTTCTGGCTCGACGCGCCCGAGGCCGCCGGCCTCATGGGCGAGCTGCGCAGCATCGCCGAGGTGGCGCGCAGCACGCTGGCCGAGTTCGAAAAGGTCGACACCATCCGCCGCGAAACCGCACGCGCACTGGCGCGCGCGGAAGACGAGCAGCACGCGCTGATGGTCGATATCGCCAGCACGCTCTGGCGCGCACCCGACGATTTCGTGAAGGCGTTGGGGCGTCTGCGTGAGCGGCGCGGCGCGCTGCAGATGCTCAAGGAGCTGCGCTACGCCGACCTGCCGCGCATCGCCGCCATGGATGCGGCGCTGGAGGCCGAGCAGCAGCGCATCGGCGAGCGCGCGATGCAGTTCCTGGCGGCCGACACCGCCTTCAATGGCCAGCGCCAGGCGTTGGACAAGCTCGCGCTCGAACTACCCCACCTGGGCACCTCGCCCGCGCTTGGCCAGATGCTGGCGACGCTCGATGAACAGGCCGCGGGTCTCGATCTGCTGACCGAGCAACTGGGCAGCCTGCCGGGCGGCGACGCGGTGATCCGCACCTCGATCCTCGACCGCATCTCGCTGATCTACGCGGACATCAACCGCATGCGTGCCGATGCACGCGCACGGCGCAAGTCGCTGGGGGCGACAGAGGCGCGCGCGGAGTTCGGCGCGCAGTTCAAGCTCTTCAGCCAGGCGGTCGAGAACGCGCTGGAGTTTGCCGACACGCCCGAGAAATGCGACGACGCGCTCACGCGCCTTTTGGCCCAGCTCGAGGAAATCGAAGGCCGCTTCGCCGAACAGGAAGATTTCCTGGCCGACATCGCCGAGAAGCGCGAGACCGTGTACGAAGCGCTGTCCGCGCGCCGCCAGAGCCTGGTGGAAGCCCGCCAGCGCCGCGCACAGGGCGTGGTCGATGCGGCGGGGCGCATCCTCGACGGTATTCCGCGCCGCATCGCGCAATTCGGCGACCTGACGCAGGTCCACAGCTACTTCGCTGCCGATCCGATGATCGGCAAGCTCCACACGCTGATCGCCGACCTGCGCACGCTGGGTGCTGCGGTGCAGGCCGACGAGCTCGACACGCGCCTGAAGACCGCGCGCGACCAGGCCCTGCGCTCCATCCGCGACAAGCGCGAGCTGGTGAGCGAGGGCGGCGACACGCTGCGCCTGGGCCGACACGCCTTCACCGTGCATCGCCAGCCGGTCGACCTGACGCTGGTGGCCCGCGACGAGGGCATGGCCTACCGGGTGACGGGCACCGACTACCAGAGCCCGGTCGACGAGCCGCGGCTGCTGCCGCTGCAGCGCTACTGGAACCAGTCGCTGGTGTCGGAGACGCCCGAGCTGTCGCGTGCCGAGTACCTGGCCGGCCGCTTGCTGGAGGCCTTGCTCGACGGAAAGACCGAGCGCAGCTGGGCCGAAGTGCTCACCTTGCTGGCCGAAGACCCGCTGCATCCGCAGCTGCTCGACATGGTCCGCCGCTTCGCCGCGGCGCGCTATCAGGAGGGCTACCAGAAGGGCATCCACGACGACGACGCGATGCGCCTGCTGGGCGCGCTCGTCGGCATGCAGGACCAGGCCGGTCTGCTGGCCTGGGGCCCGACCGAACGCGCGCTGGCCTTGCTCTACTGGCAGCACGGCCACCTGATCGCGCACCGTGAATCGATGCTGCGCCGCGCGCGTGCCGCGATGCAGATGTTGTCGTTGTTCGGCCGGCGCGATGCGCTCGAGCAGCTCGAAGCCGACATCGCACGCGCGCTGAATCATTTCGCCCGCGATGTGGTGCCCGACCTGCTGCCGCAGGCTGGCACCGCGAGCGACGAGGAGCGCGACGCGCACGACGGCCGCGTGACCACCTTGTGCGACCAGGCCGCCGCGTACCTCGTGCGCGAACTGGCCAGCGAGCACGGCGGCGAGACCTGGGCCGTATCGGGCGCGGGCGAAGACCTGGCGGCGGCGCTGTTGCGCGAACTGGAGCGCGGCGGCCGGCGCGATGCGTGGCAGCACGACCTCGACGCCGCACCGCCGGCCGAGCGCTGGCGCCTGGCCCGTGACTGGGTGCGTGCCTACACCACGCACCAGGCGCCCCAATCGGTCGACTGGATCGACGATGCGGCCAGCGTGCTGGCGATGCCGCTGCAGCGCACCCGCGTCAATGCGGCGCTCGACCGCACGGTCGAAGGCCTGCGCGGCGAGCATCCACGCGTGGGGGAGGGGCGCCTGACGCTGAACCTCAACGATTTCTGGCGCCGCTTCCTGTTCCACACCGCGCACGCGGTGCCGGGTTACGAGGCGCTGCACAGCCTGCGCCACGAGCTGCTCGAACGCGAGAAGGCGCGGCTCAAGCTCAGCCAGTTTCAGGCCAAGCCGCTCTCGACCTTCGTGCGCAACCAGCTGATCGACGAGCTCTACCTGCCCATCATCGGCGACAACCTTGCCAAGCAGATCGGCTCGGCGGGCGAAGGCAGCCGCACCGACCGCATGGGCTTGCTGCTGCTGATTTCGCCACCCGGCTACGGCAAGACCACGCTGATGGAATACGTGGCCGACCGCCTCGGGCTGATCTTCGTGCGCATCAACTGCCCGGCGCTGGGCCACGGCGTGACGGCCATCGACCCGGCCAATGCGCCCAACAGCGCCGCGCGCCAGGAACTCGAAAAGCTCAACCTGGGCCTGGCCATGGGCAGCAACGTGATGCTGTACCTGGACGACATCCAGCACACCAGCCCCGAGTTCCTGCAGAAGTTCATCGCGCTGGCCGACGGCACGCGCCGCATCGAGGGCGTGTGGAACGGCGAGCCGCGCAGCTACGACATGCGCGGCAAGCGCTTCGCGATCGTGATGGCGGGCAACCCGTACACCGAGTCGGGCGACGTGTTCAAGATCCCGGACATGCTGGCCAACCGCGCCGACATCTACAACCTGGGCGACGTGCTCTCGGGCCGCGAGGCGGCGTTCGCGCTCTCGTACATCGAGAACAGCCTCACGTCCAACCCCACGCTGATGCCGCTGGCCTCGCGCGACCCGAAGGACGTGCAGTTGCTGGTGAAGATGGCCCAGGGCCACGACGTGCCGAGCAGCGCGCTGTCGCATGCCTACAGCTCGGTCGAGCTGGAAGAGATCAAGGCGTTGCTGCAACGCCTTTTCCGCGCACGCGACCTGCTGCTGAAGGTGAACCTCGCGTACATCGCATCGGCTGCGCAACAAGAGAGCTACCGCACCGCGCCGCCGTTCAAGCTGCAGGGCAGTTACCGCAACATGACCAAGCTCGCGGGCAAGATCACCCCGCTGATGCGCGACGACGAGCTCGACGCGCTGCTGCGCGACCACTACCGCGGCGAGGCCCAGACGCTGACCACCGGCGCCGAGGAAAACCTGCTGCGACTGGCCCAGCTGCTCGGCAGCCCGACGCCGGAAGAAAGCGAACGCTGGACCGCCATCTGCGACGAATTCGTACGGCAGCGCAAGCTCGGCGGCGCCGACGTGGACGGCAGCCAGCGCATCGCGAGCAGCATGCTCGACGTGGCGCGCGCGGTCGATGCGCTCAAGCCCGAGCCCGTGGTGCAGGCCGAGGGCCCGAGCGAAAGCCAGCGCCTGGCCGACGCGATGCTGCAGATCGCCGTGACCTACCGCGAACTGATCCTGCCGCTGGTGACCGCCACGGAGCGCCGGCTCGAACTCGACCGTTCGATCAAGCAGGACATGGAGCGCCTTGCCGCCGAAGTGCAGGCCACGCGGGCCGTGTCCAAGCGCGCATCCCCTCCGCCGCATCCGCCCAAAGCCGACAAGGATCACTGATGTCCGCATTGCCCGAACTGCTGGCCCAGCTCGACGCCACCATGACCGATGCGCGCCTGAGCGACGACGAGCGCCGCGTGCTGGTCCACACCCTGCGCGAAGCCTCGCCGCCCGAAGACGGCCTGCGCCAGCTGCGCAACCGAGCCTTCGACCTGGTGCGCTCGCGCACCGCCGACCCCGAGCAGCTGTCGCTGCTCAAGTGGCTCGAGGGCGTGGTGCGCGCGATCGATACGGGCCGCTCGCCCGACAGCGTCACGGTACGCTCGCAGGCCTACTTCAGCCCGGGCACGGCCTGCCTGCAGGCGATCAACCAGCAAGTGCGGACGGCGAAGCGCGCGATCGACCTGTGCGTGTTCACGCTGTCGGACGACCGCATCACCGCCGAGGTGCTGGCGGCGCACCGGCGCGGCGTGACGGTGCGCTTCGTCACCGACAACGACAAGGAGTTCGACCGCGGCAGCGATGTCGGCCAGTTGCGCGCGGCCGGCATCCCGGTGGCGGTGGACCGCACCGACGCCCACATGCATCACAAGTTCGCGCTCTTCGACGGCGCGCGGCTGCTCAACGGCAGCTACAACTGGACCCGCAGCGCCTGCGAGTACAACGAGGAGAACCTGGTGCTGAGCAACGACCCACCACTGGTGCGCCGCTTCGCGGACGAGTTCGACACCTTGTGGAAAGAACTGCAGGCCACCTGATGCCAAGACGAATCGACTACGACTGGGAGCTGCCCCCCGCGATGCAGCAGCGGCTGGGCGGCAGCACCTACGGCGCGCAGCGCATCATCCATGAGCAGGACCACCTGATGGTGATCCTGCACGAGCCGCCCTCGGGTACCGGCGCCGAGCGCAAGCCCGTGGTGTTCCTGCGCAAGCCCGACGGCGCGTGGCTGCACAAGGGCAACAACCCCGGCGAGCGGGCGCTCGCCAAGCTGCTCGAAAGTTACCGCGTGGCGTTCAGCACCTTCGAGATCCGTCACCAGGCCGCGGAGACCTCGGAAGACCTGTTCCAGATCCTCGGCCCGCTGATCCCGCTCACCCGTGCCGCACGGAACATGCAGGACACGTTGCAGGCCGCGCGCGATGCCGTCAAGGACGACCTGATGCTCATCGACCAGCGCGACCTCGCGGTGGAGATCGCACGCGGCTTCGAGCTGCTGCTGGCCGACACGCGCATGTCGCTCGACTACCGGCTGGCACGCGCCGCCGAGGCGCAAGCGCATTCCGCCATCGAGATGAGCCGTGCGCAGCACAAGCTCAACACCATCGCCGCACTGACCTTTCCGCTGATGGCCATCGGTGCAGCCTTCGGCATGAACCTGCACAGCGGGGTGGAGAACCTGCCGTCCTGGGTGTATTGGCTCGTCTTCGCGGCCGGCATCTGCCTGGGCGTGATGCTGCGCGGCTGGGTGAAGACGCCGGCTGAGCCGTCGGTCCCGGCGAAGCCCGCGTCCACGCTGAAGAAGAAGTAGCAGCAGGGCGCATCGCGCGGCCTTCGCGTTTCGCGAAGCCCTGCTGCCGTCAGAGCAATTCCGTTCATCGCGATCTGTTTCTAGAGTGGGGGCCACCCACTTGGAGACAGAGACAGACATGAACGCACTCGAAGGCCTGAAGGTGCTGGAGCTCGGCCAGCTCATCGCCGGCCCGTTCGCCGGCAAGACGCTCGCCGAGTTCGGCGCCGACGTGATCAAGGTCGAGCCCGCCGGCGTCGGTGACCCGCTGCGCAAATGGCGGCTGCTGCGGGACGGCACCTCGGTGTGGTGGGAGGTGCAGTCGCGCAACAAGCGCTCGGTGTGCCTGGACCTGCGCAGCGCCGAAGGGCAGGAGGCGGTGCGTGCACTGGCCCTCGAGGCCGACGTGCTGATCGAGAACTTCAAGCCCGGCACGCTCGAAGGCTGGGGCCTGGGTTGGGAGCAGCTGCATGCGCTGAACCCGCGGCTCATCATGCTGCGCATCTCGGGCTACGGCCAGACCGGCCCGTATCGCGACAAGCCGGGCTTCGGCGTGCTCGGCGAATCGATGGGCGGGCTGCGCTACCTGAGCGGCGAGCCGGGTCGGGTGCCGGTGCGCGTGGGCGTCTCGCTGGGCGACACGCTGGCCGCGCTGCACGGCGTGATCGGCGTGCTCACGGCACTGCACCACCGCACGGTGCACGGTGGCGAAGGGCAGTTCATCGACGTGGCGCTGTACGAGTCGGTGTTCAACGTGATGGAAAGCCTGCTGCCTGAATACGACGCCTTCGGCGCGGTGCGCGAGCGGGCCGGCAGTGCGCTGCCCGGCATCGCACCGACCAATGCCTATCGCTGCAACGACGGGCACTATGTGCTGGTGGCCGGCAATGGCGACAGCATCTTTCGCCGGCTGATGCGGGCCATCGGTCGCGAGGACCTGGAGAACGATCCGCAGTTGCTGCACAACGATGGCCGTGTCGCGCGCGTGGAGGAGATCGATGCGGCCATCCAGGCGTGGACCTTGCAGCGCGGCCGCGACGAAGCACTGGCGGTGCTAGACGCGGCCGGCGTGCCGGCGGGGCGCATCTACACCGTGGCCGACATCGCGAGCGATCCGCAGTACCTGGCGCGCGAGATGATCGTCCAGACGCGTGGCTCCGACGGCGTACCGCTGAAGGTGCCGGGCGTGGTGCCGAAGCTCAGTGCCACGCCGGGGCGCATCGCGCATGCGGCGCCGCGTCTTGGCGAACACACGGAAGACCTGAAGCGCGAAGGCTGGCCCGCGCGTCGCAAGGAAAGCGAGGCCGCATGAAAACAGGCAACAGCACGCGGCTGCGCATCAACGAAGTCGCCACGCGCGACGGTTTCCAGATGGAAAGCCGCTTCATTCCCACCGACGACAAGATCGCGCTGATCGATCGGCTCGGCACGCTCGGCTACGCCAAGATCGAAGTCACTTCGTTCACCTCGGCCCAGGCGATTCCCGCGCTGCGCGACGGCGAAGAAGTGATGCAGCGCATCGTGCGCCAGCCGGGCGTGGTCTATACCGCACTCGTGCCGAATGTGCGCGGTGCGCAGCGCGCGCTGGAAAGCCGCATCGACGAATTCAACGTCGTCATGTCGGTCAGCCAGACGCACAACCTCAGCAACCTGCGGATGACGCGCGAGCAGTCGTTCGCGCAACTGGCCGAGGTCATCACGTTGGCGAAAGAGGCGAAGGTGCCGGTGAACGTGTCGCTGTCCTGCGTGTTCGGCTGCCCGATGGAAGGCGACGTGCCGCTGGAGACCGTGCAGGGCTGGATCGACCGCTTCGCCGGGTTGGACGTGCATGGCATCACGCTGTGCGATACCACCGGCATGGCGCACCCCGTGCAGGTGCAGGCGGTCTGCGAGGCCGTGCGCGGGCGGTATCCGGCATTGGACTGGACGGCGCACTTTCACAACACGCGGGGCATGGGCCTGGCGAACACCATCGCCGCTGTCGAGGCGGGCATCCATCGGCTCGACATGTCGCTGGGCGGCATCGGCGGTTGCCCTTATGCGCCGGGCGCGACGGGCAATGTCGCGACCGAGGATGTGGTCCACATGCTGCAGTGCATGGGCTATGACACCGGCATGGACCTCGATGGGTTGATCGGTGCCGCGGCCCAGTTGGAAGCGCTCGTGGAGCACGAGCTGCCGGGTCAGGTCTCGCGTGCCGGGCATCGGCTCACGCGGCATGCGCGCCCAGCGGATTTCAACGAGATCGTCGAGCGCGCGAACGCGCGCCTGCTTCACAAGGAGAACGCATGATCGACCACCTGGATCACCTGGTGCTCACCACCGCGAACGAAGACGCCTGCGTGCGTTTCTACGTGGAGACGATGGGCATGACGCTGGAAGTCTTCGGCGCCGGCCGCAAGGCCTTTCGCTTCGGCCAGCAGAAGATCAACCTGCATGTGAAAGGCCACGAGTTCGAGCCCAAGGCCGAGGTGCCCACGCCCGGCTCGCTCGACCTGTGCTTCATCGCCAGCGTGCCGCTCGATGCCGTCGTTGCGCGGCTGGGCGAAAAGGGCGTGCCGATCGTCGAGGGCCCGGTGATGCGCACGGGGGCCACGTCGCGCATCCGTTCGGTCTATGTGCGCGACCCTGACCTGAATCTCATCGAGATCTCGGAGCTGGCGCCTTGACGCGTGCAGCCTGAAGACAGTCCATAAAACCACCGGAGACAAACCCATGAAACCCGTTCACCGCCTGCTCGTGGTCTGCCTTGCGCTGGCCGCTGCCGCCTCGCACGCAGACACCTGGCCCTCGAAACCCCTGACCTTCGTGGTGCCGACCGCGCCCGCGGGTTCCACCGACATCATGGCGCGGCTGGTCGCCGACCCGCTGCAGCGCGCTCTGGGCCAGCCGGTCGTGGTCGACAACAAGCCGGGGGCCAGCGGCAACATCGGCACCGAGTTCGTGGCCCGCGCCGCGCCCGACGGCTACACGCTGCTCATGCAGTACTCGGGCTACCACGTCGGCAACCCGTCGCTGTACCCGAACCTGCGCTGGAGCCCGACGAAGGACTTCGTGCCGGTGGCGATGGTGATGCGCGCGCCCCACGTGGTGGCGGTGAGCGGCAAGTTGCCAGTGAACTCGATGAAGGAGCTCATCGAATACGGCCGGAAGAAGGAGGGCGGCCTCTTCTACGCCTCGTCGGGCAACGGCTCGATCCAGCACATCGCGGGCGAGCTGCTGTCGCGCCAGACGAAGCAGCCGGCCACGCACGTGCCCTACAAGGGCTCCGGGCCGGCCATCAACGACCTGGTGGCGGGCAATGTCGACATCTTCATCACCACGCCGCCGTCGGTCATCGGCCACTTTGCGGGTGGGCGCATCAAGGCGCTGGCCTATACCGGCAGCAAGCGGCATGCCTCGATGCCCAATGTGCCGACCTCGGCCGAGGCCGGGTTGCCGGGCTATGAGGTCGAGTCGTGGTTCGCCGTGTTCGCGCCGGCGAAGACGCCGCCGGAGGTCGTGAACAAGCTCAGCACGGAGATCCGCAAGATCGTGGAGAGCGAGGCCTTCCGCAAGAAGATGGACGAGCAGGGCGCTTTCGCGACCTACATGGACCCGGCGGCGCTGGGCAAGTTCGTCGACCAGGAATTGGCGACCTGGTCGAAGGTGATCAAGGGCGCGGACATCAAGCCGGACTGAGCCCGGCGCGATCCAGCCCCGGTGCTCAGGGCTTGACGCCCAGCACGGACAGGATCACCGCCGCGAGGCCGAGTGCCACGGGCACCTGATGCCCGGCCAGGGCGCGGGCCTGCGCAACGGTCAGTCTGGTCTGCTGAAGGAGGTTCTTCTCGGAATGAAGGGGTGTGGACATGGTGTCTGCTCCTGTGTGGGGCGAACGATGTGTTCGCGTGGGTTCCACGATAGGCCTCTGGCAGCGCGACAACGCATGGCTTTTGTCGACACGGCGTTTCCGTTTTCGCAACGATCCGGGGGCTCTGGCGTGGAACTTCTGCTCAGAACTCAGAATCGGGCCATGCAAAGGAAAGCCCGAAACACACACATGACCGGTTTGAAGATACGCAGGGCCACCCCGACCGATGCGGTGCCCTGGCCGCTCCTGCTCGACGCGGACGGCCCGCGTCCCGAGATCGAGAAATACCTGCAGCGCGGCGAGCAATGGCTGGCCGAACAGGCCGGCGAGGTCGTCGGCCAGATGGTGCTGATGGAAACGCGCGCCGACACTTGGGAGATCATGAACATCGCCGTGGCCGAGTCGCACAAGGGCCAGGGCATCGGCACGGCGATGCTGCGCAAGGCGAAGACGCTGGCCGCGCAGCGCGGCGCGCACCGGCTCGAAGTCGGCACGGGCAACAGCAGCCTGCGCGAGCTGGCGTTCTACCAGCGCTTCGGCTTTCGCATCGTCGGGGTCGACTTCGACTACTTCGTGCGCCGCTGGGGCCGGGCGACGAAGCAGAACGGGATTCCGCTGCGGGACATGCTGCGGATGGAGCTTTGGCTCGTCAGCCCGCAATGAGCTTCTGAACCAACTCCGCGGTGGTGGCCGCCGCGTACTTGCGCATGAGGCGCGCGCGGTGCAGCTCGACCGTGCGGTGGCTGATGCCGAGCGCCTTGCCGATCTCCTTGGACGTCAGCCCGCGCATCACCTGCGCCGCGACCTCTCGCTCACGCGGCGTGAGCTCGGCCTTCACGGCGCGGCGCGAACCCAGGTCCTCGAAGGTCCAGATGCCGGCCTCGTGTGGTGCGGCGCGGTTCATCGCGTGGCCGGTGACGTGGCACCAGAAGGTCTCGCCGGCGAGCGTGCCGTGCAGGCCGCCCAGGCGCTTCATCATGCGGTTGTCGGCGTAGTGGCCGCTGGCGTTGAGAAAGGGCTCCATGCGCTTGCCGATGCGCTCGAACTCGGCCACGCTGGGGTACAGGATGCTGAACGAATGCCCGACCAGCGCGGAGGGCTGGGCGCCGAAGATCTCGCACACGCGCTGGTTGCAGGCGACGATGGTGCGGTTGCTCGACACCACCATGCCGACGGGGGCGTGCTCGAAGGCCAGTCGATAGTCGATTTCAGGCATCAGGCGATCTCTGGCATCGGGGGTCACCATTACGAAATACTACGTATGCGGGTACGTAGTATCGTTGAAGCCTTTCCCACCCACTCTCCACCACCCATCAAGGAGCCCGAGTGAACAAGATTTATCCCTCCGCAGACGCGGCACTCAAGGGGGTCGTGGCCGACGGGCAGACGCTCGCGGTCGGCGGCTTCGGCCTGTGCGGCATTCCCGAAGCGCTGATCGACGCGCTGAAGGACTCCGGCGTGCAGAACCTCACCGTCATCTCGAACAACGCGGGCGTCGACGGCTTCGGTCTCGGCAAGCTGCTCGAGACGCGCCAGATCAAGAAGATGATCGCGTCGTACGTGGGCGAGAACAAGGAGTTCGAGCGCCAGTACCTGGCCGGTGAACTGGCCCTCGAATTCACGCCCCAGGGCACGCTGGCCGAGAAGCTGCGCGCCGGCGGCGCGGGCATCCCGGCCTTCTTCACGAAGACCGGCGTGGGCACGCAAGTGGCCGAAGGCAAGGAGCTGCGCGAATTCAATGGCGAGACCTACGTCATGGAGCACTCGCTGGTGCCCGACGTGGCACTGGTCAAGGCCGACGTGGCCGACAAGGCCGGCAACCTGCGTTTCCGCCTCACGGCCCGCAACTTCAACCCGGCCGCCGCCATGGCCGGCAAGGTCTGCATCGTCGAGGTCGAGAAGATCGTCGAGGTGGGCGAGCTGGCCCCTGACGACATCCACCTGCCGGGCATCTACGTGCACCGCCTGGTGCTCAACGCCACGCCCGAGAAGCGCATCGAGAAGCGCACCGTGAGCGCATCGGTCGATGCCGCCGCCGCCAAGGTCGAGGCGCAGACCGCCATCGCCCAGGCCGCAGCCGCAGGCAGCGAAGCAGCCGTGAAGGCCGTCAACAAGAAAGAAGGAGCCTGAGATGCCCTGGACCCAAGACCAGATGGCGGCCCGTGCCGCGCAAGAACTCGAAGACGGCTTCTACGTCAACCTCGGCATCGGCATTCCGACGCTGGTGGCCAACCACACCGGCACCAAGGAAGTCTGGCTGCAGAGCGAAAACGGCATGCTCGGCATCGGCCAGTTCCCGACCGAAGACAACGTCGATGCCGACCTCATCAACGCCGGCAAGCAGACCGTCACCACGCTGCCCGGCTCGGCCATCTTCGGCAGCCATGACAGCTTCGCGATGATCCGCGGCGGCAAGATCAACCTGTCGATCCTGGGCGCGATGCAGGTCAGCGCCAAGGGCGACCTCGCCAACTGGATGATCCCCGGCAAGATGGTCAAGGGCATGGGCGGCGCAATGGACCTCGTGGCCGGCGTGAAGCGCGTGATCGTGCTGATGGAACACGTCGCCAAGAAGAAAGACGGCACCGAGGACCTGAAGATCCTCGAGCAGTGCTCGCTGCCGCTGACCGGTGTGGGCGTGGTCGACCGCATCATCACCGACCTGGCCGTGATGGACGTCGTGCCCGAAGGCCTGAAGGTGATCGAGCTGGCGCCGGGCGTGAGCTTCGATGCGCTGCAGGCGAAGACGGGCGCCAAGCTGATCCAGTAATCGGCACAAGGTCGCGCACGCAACGACACACCAAGGCAGGGCCGCGCAAGCGGACCCTGCCTTTTTCATTTCTTCTTTCCTTCCTCTTTCCCCGAAAGGTTGACGCATGGCAACGAGTGAAGAAGTCCTGGCCGGGCTCTGGCAACTGGCGGGTCTGCCTGCCGAGGCGCTGGCCTTTGCGCGGCTCACGGGCGCCGATCCGGTGCTGCCGTCGTCCTTCGCGGTCGGCCTCGCGGCGCAGGCGAGCATCGCCGCCGCTGCGCTGGCGGCGTGCGAGCTGGGGCACCGGCGCGGTGTGGCGCGTCAGGAAGTGGCTGTCGACACGCTGCACGCCGCGCTCGATTGCACGGGCTGGTTCAGCCTCGACGGCCGCGTGCCCGAGCTGTGGGACACCTTCTCGGGCATGTACCGCTGCGTCGACGGCTGGGTGCGCATCCATGCGAACTTCAAGCACCACCGCGAAGGCGCGCTGCGTTTGATGCAGCTCGATCCGGCCACCGCCACGCGCGCCGATGCCGAGGCCGCAATGGCCGGCTGGCGTGCGCGCGATTTCGAGGATGCCGCCGCAGCGCAAGGCTTGGTGGCCACCGCGCTGCGCCGCTTCGATGAATGGGATGCCTCGCCGCAAGGTCAGGCCGTGGCGGCGCAGCCGCTGTTCACCATCGAGCGCATCGGAGAGGCTCCGCCGCGCGCGTTGCCGCCGTTGCGCGAGCACCAGCGCCCGCTCGAAGGCCTGCGCGTGCTCGACCTCACGCGCATCCTCGCCGGGCCGGTCGGTGGGCGCGCGCTGGCGGCCTATGGTGCCGACGTGATGCTGGTCAACTCACCGAACCTCCCGAACATCGAATCGATCGCCGACACCAGCCGCGGCAAGCTCTCGACGCATGTGGACCTGTGCACCGGCGAAGGCCGCGCCGTGCTGCGCGGGCTCGCGGCCGACGCGCACGTCTTCGTGCAGGGCTACCGTCCCGGCGGTATCGCGGCACTGGGCTTCGGCCCTGAGGCGTTGGCGCGCGAGCGGCCAGGCATCGTGTGCGTCTCGCTCACGGCCTACGGCACGCAGGGGCCTTGGGCCGGGCGGCGCGGCTTCGACTCGCTGGTGCAGACGGCGATGGGCTTCAACCATGCCGAGGGCGAGGCCGCCGGTGACGGCAAGCCGCGCCCGATGCCGATGCAGATCCTCGATGAGGCGAGCGGCTACCTGATCGCCCTCGGCGCCGCGGCGGCGCTGTGGCGGCAGCAGCAGGAGGGCGGCAGCTGGCATGTGCAGGTGTCGCTGGCGCAGACGGGGCAGTGGCTGCGCGGGCTGGGGCGTGTGCCGGGCGGGCTGTCGATCGCGCGGGCCGGGGTCGAGCCGTATGTGGAGACGTCGGCCTCGGGCTTCGGCGAACTGGCGGCGCTGCGCCACGGCGCGCAGTTGTCGCGCACGCCGGCGGCCTGGCCGCGGCCGTCGATGCCACCGGGGAGCCATCCGCCGGTGTGGCCCGCCGTTGCCGGGGGATGAGAAACTGGGCGCATGGCTTATCTCGACATCGACAACCTCCAGAGCATTTTTCTCGACGACGACACGCTGCGCGCACGGCATCTGCAGCGGGAATCCTGCGGGACCCTGAACATCACGAGCGGCCGCATCGTGGCCTGCGATCCGCTGGTGCAGCCCCAGCGGGAACCCTTCGTTCGCAGCGTGAGCGGGCGGGGCGCATTCCCCGTCGAGGTCTTGCACAGCGGAGGTCGCCACGCGCTGGCCGTGCTGTGGCTGCGCGAGCGAGGCGACCTGCAGGCGAGCGATCTGCGCTGGGAAGCGGCGTTGCTCGACGGGCAATCGCAGGACGAGCTCGGCAGCGACGAGTTCTACGGTTATCCGGTCGATGCCGGCGTCGGCTGCTTCATGGATGTCGACGGCGCCAAGGCCATGGCCGAGCGCGAGGCGCGCGAGTCCGCCAACCCCGAATACATCAGCTACTTCGACGACGTGCTCGACGCGGAAATGGGCGAGAGCGGCAGGGCCAATCACTATCCGTTGGGCGCGGGCAGCGCGAACAACATCGTGACCTTCAGCGCCGGCTGGGGCGACGGCAGCTACCCGAGCTTCTGGGCGCTCGACGCGGTGGGCGCGCCCGTGGCGCTGGTGACCGACTTCATGACCATGCAGGGCGGCGACGCGCGCGACGAGGACGACAAGCGCAGCGATGCCTACCTGGCCAGTCTCTCGCCTGAGAAGCTGGCGGCGCTCGAGGCGCTGGGCGCGGCGGCGATCGCAGGCGATGCGGTGGCGATCCAGCCCTTGCTCGACGACGGCCTCGCGCAGGCCAACGAGATCGTTCCCTCGCTGGGCGAAACGGCGATCACGAGCGCCATCCGAATGAACCAGCTCGACGCGCTGCGCCTGCTGCTGGCGGCGGTGCAGGGACTGCCGATGCCGCCGCGGTTCTACCGCATGGACGAGGACGAGAGCTACATCGACTACGCGCGCAAGCTCAAGAAGCCGCGCGTGGACGGGCTCATCGCGCTGCTGGAAAAAGCGGCGGCACCCGCGGCGCCGGCGCCCAGGCCCGGGTTCCTGAAGCGGCTCTTTTCCTGAGGGATCAGGCGCCCAGCGCCGCGCGCACCTTGTCGCCGAGCCCGCGCAGCCGTTCCACCGGCTCGTTGGAGAACACGAAGCGCAGGTACTGCGCGCCATGCGTCTCGCCCCAGCCCTTCATGGCGGTGGCGCACACGCGATGGGTCAGCAGGCGCTCCGAGAGCGTCTGCCCGTCGATGCCGAAATCGCTCGTGCGCAGCAGCAGCGACCAGCCGCCGGCGGGCACGCCGACCGGCAGGCCCTTGAGTTCCTCGAGCACGGTGTCGCGCCGCCGCTCCAGCTCGCTCACGTAGGGCGCGAGCGTGTGCGCCGATTGCGCCAGCGCCGTGGCCACCGCGTCCTGCGCGATGCCCACCGGCACCACCACGTTCGCGAGCGAGACGGCCACGAGGTCCGGCATGTAGCTTTCGGGCGCCACGGTCCAGCCGACGCGCCAGCCGATCATGCGCAGCTCCTTGGCCGACGAGCCCACGGTGATCGTGCGCTCGGCCATGCCGGGCAGGCCGGCGGGGTGGATGACCTGGCGGCCGTCGTACAGCAGGCGCTCCATGGCCGTGTCGAGGATCAGCGTCAGGTCGTGCTGCACGCAGAGCGCGGCGATGGCTCGCCAGTCGTCGGCGTCGAAGTACCCGCCCGTCGGCATCGAGGGCGACATCAGCAGCATCACGCGCACGCGGGGGCCGACTGCGGTTGCCAGCGCCTCGCGGTCCAGCTTCCACTCGCCGCCGGGGGTGAAGCGGAAGGGCACGTACTTCGGCGTGCCGCCTGCGAGCCGGATGCGGTTGAGAAGACCGGCGTAGGTCGGGTCGGTCACGAGCACTTCGTCGCCCACCTCGACCGTCGCGAGCAGCGCGTTGAGGATGCCCGAGAGCCCGCCCGCGGAGATCACGCATTGCCGCGCGCCGTCGTACGCCACGCCCGAGAGTTCCGACACATGCCGCGCCGCCACCTCGCGCAACCGCGACTGGCCGACGAAGGGCAGGTAGCTGTTGTCCGAGTCTTCCGAGGCCGCACGCACGGTGCGGGCGATGGCCTCGGCGTCGGGCGGGATGTCGACATCGAGGTTTTCCAGCCGCAGGAACGGCGGGCCGTCTGCGTCGTCGGCGATGGCACCCATGCGGTCGACGCCGATGCCGGCGATGTGCGCGAGGCGCGCGGGACGGTGACGTGGCATGGGCGGCTCCATTTCCGTGAACGGACTACGGGGGCGGCCTGCGCGAGCGGGCCGGGCGCTGTGCCGCGCCATTCTCTTCGCCGGGGCCGGGCAGGAGCAACAGCGCCTGGCGCGCCTGCGCCGTCTCGCGCAGGAAGTTCCACACCGTCTGCATGCGCGCCAGGTGCTTGGTCTCTGCAGGCATCGACATCCAGAAGGTGCGCGTGAAGTTCGCTGCGTCCGGCAGCACGGGCCTGAGCGCGCCGTCGTCCTGCGCGATGAACGCCGGCAGCACCGCGATGCCCGCACCCGCCACCACCGCCCGGTGCTGCGCCAGCACGCTGGTGCTGCGCAGCGCAAAGCTGTCGGGGCGGTGCAGCTCGTCGAGGTACTGCAGCTCCTTGCTGAACAGCAGGTCGTCCACGTAGCTGATGAAGGTGTGGCCGCGCAGGTCTTCGCGGGTCTGGATGGGCTTGTGCGCGGCGAGGTACTGCTTCGACGCGTACAGCCGCAGCGTGTAGTCGGTGAGCTTGGTGACGACCACCGGCCCGCGCGCCGGCCGTTCGAGCGAGATCACGATGTCGGCTTCGCGCCGCGACAGGTGCACGAGGCGCGGCATCGCGAGCAGGTCGATGGTGAGCTTGGGGTGCTGCCGTGCGAACAGCGCAAGCTGTGGCGCCAGCACCACCGTGCCGAAACCCTCGGTGGCGCCGATGCGCACCAGGCCCGACAGGCCTTCCTGCGAAGCGGGCGCGGTGCTCTCCACGGCCTGGAAGGCGCTTTCCATCGCCTCGACCTGCGGCTGCAGCCGGCGGCCCGCCTCGGTGAGCCGGTGGCCGCCGGACTCGCGCGAGAACAGGGGCGCGCCGACCTCCTTTTCGAGCGCCTGGATGCGCCGCGCGACGGTGGTGTGGTCGACCTCCAGCCGGCGCGCCGCGCTCATCAGCGTGCCCGAGCGGGCAAGTTCGAGAAAGTAGCGCAGGTTGTCCCAGTCCATGTGCGTCCGGCCTTGTGTGGAGGGTCATGCGGGGCTTTGCATTTTTGCAAAGCGATGACGCATATTTGTCTATTGTCATGGCAAATCTGCAAAGCTAGGATGCACGACTGAACCGGCCCGGCCGGCACCCGTATTCACTGGAGACAAAACCCTCATGGACGCCACCACCACCCCCTCGACCCAGGTCGCCACCGTCAAGCTGCTCATCGGCGGCAAATTCGTCGAATCGAAGACCACCGAATGGCGCGACGTGGTCAACCCGGCCACGCAGCAGGTGCTGGCCCGCGTGCCCTTCGCAACGCAGGCCGAGCTCGACGCTGCTGTCGACTCCGCCAAGGAAGCCTTCAAGACCTGGCGCAAGACCCCCATCGGCGCGCGCGCCCGCATCTTCCTGAAGCTGCAGCAGCTCATCCGCGAGAACATGGGCGAACTGGCCGCGATCCTCACGGCCGAGCAGGGCAAGACTCTGCCGGACGCCGAAGGCGACGTGTTCCGCGGCCTCGAAGTGGTCGAGCACGCCTCGAACATCGGCAACCTGCAACTGGGCGAGCTGGCCAACAACGTGGCCAACGGCGTCGACACCTACACGCTGCTGCAGCCGCTGGGCGTGTGCGCCGGCATCACGCCGTTCAACTTCCCGGCCATGATCCCGCTGTGGATGTTCCCGATGGCCATCGTCACCGGCAACACCTTCGTGCTCAAGCCCTCCGAGCAGGACCCCATGGTCACGATGCGCCTGTGCGAACTGGCGCTCGAAGCCGGCGTGCCCCCGGGCGTGCTGAACGTGGTGCACGGCGGCGAAGCCATCGTCAACGGCATCTGCGACCACAAGGACATCAAGGCGGTCAGCTTCGTCGGCTCGACCAAGGTCGGCACGCACGTCTACAACCGCGCCACCCTGGCCGGCAAGCGCGCGCAATGCATGATGGGCGCGAAGAACCACGCCATCGTGATGCCCGACGCCAACAAGGAGCAGACGCTCAATGCACTGGCTGGTGCCAGCTTCGGTGCAGCGGGCCAGCGCTGCATGGCCGTGTCGGTCGCGGTGCTGGTGGGCGAGGCGCGCAACTGGGTGCCCGAACTCATCGAGAAGGCCAAGACGCTGAAGATCGGCGCGGGCACCGAGAAGGGCGTGGACGTGGGCCCGCTGGTGTCGTGCGCAGCGTACGACCGCGTGAACAGCCTCATCGAACGAGGCGAAGCCGACGGCGCCAAGCTGGTGCTCGACGGCCGCAAGCCGACGGTGCCAGGCTACGAGAAGGGCAACTTCGTCGGCCCGACGATCTTCACCGGCGTGAAGCCCGGCATGACGATCTACGAACAGGAAGTGTTCGGCCCCGTGCTGTGCATCGCCGATGCCGAGACCATCGACGAAGCCATCGACCTGATCAACAGCAACCCGAACGGCAACGGTACGGCGATCTTCACGCAGTCGGGCGCCGCCGCTCGCCGCTTCCAGGAAGACATCGACGTCGGCCAGGTCGGCATCAACGTGCCGATCCCGGTGCCGGTCCCGATGTTCTCGTTCACCGGTTCGCGCGCTTCCAAGCTGGGCGACCTGGGCCCGTACGGCAAGCAGGTCATCATGTTCTACACGCAGACCAAGACTGTCACGGCACGCTGGTTCGACGACAGCACCGTGAGCCAGGGCGTCAACACGACGATCAGCCTCAAGTGAGGTACGCGTTCCGCGGTCTCGCGGCATCGGCCGTGCTGCTGCTTCTGCTCGCCAAGGGCGCGCAGGCGGCCGATGAGGCGAGCTCGCTGGACTGCAAGCCCGACGGCAACCAGCAGCAGATGAATGACTGCGCGCTGCGCGACTTCCGCGCGGCCGATGCCGCGCTCAACATCCGCTACGGCGAGGTGATGAAGACGCTCTCGCCGCAGATGCGCGTGGCGCTGCGCACGGAGCAGCGGACCTGGCTCAAGGGCCGCGACCCAGCCTGCAAGCGGGCGTCGAAAGCGAACGAGGGCGGCTCGATCTGGCCGCTGGTGTTCCATTCGTGTCTGGAAAAATCGACCCGCAAACGCACCGCCGAACTTGATCTCTGGAAGGGTCGCCAACAATGAATTTCGAACTGTCCGAAGAACAGAACGCCTTCGCGCAGACCGCGCGCGATTTCGCGGTGAGCGAATTCGCGCCGCACGCCGCGCAGTGGGACGCCGAGGCCACCTTTCCGCGCGAGGCTATCGCCAAGGCGGGTGAACTGGGCTTCTGTGGCCTGTATGCGCCCGAACGCATTGGCGGCCTCGGCCTGCCGCGCCTCGATTCGGCGCTGGTGTTCGAAGAGATGGCCGCGGTCGATCCCTCGACCACGGCCTTCATCACGATCCACAACATGGCCACGTGGATGCTCGGCACCTGGGCCACCGACGCAGTGGCGCAGCAGTGGGGCGAAGACCTCACGAGCGGGCGCAAGCTGGCGTCGTACTGCCTGACCGAACCGGGCGCGGGCTCCGACGCGGGCTCGCTCAAGACGCGCGCCGAACTGCAGGGCGCCGAGTACGTCATCAACGGCGGCAAGGCCTTCATCTCGGGCGCCGGCTCGACCGACGTGCTGGTGCTGATGGCGCGCACCGGCGGTGCGGGCGCGAGCGGCATCTCGGCCTTCGCGGTGCCGGCCGATGCGCCGGGCGTCAGCTACGGCAAGAAGGAGCACAAGATGGGCTGGAACAGCCAGCCCACGCGCACCATCAACTTCGACAACGTCCGCATCCCCGCGCAGAACCTGCTGGGCAAGGAAGGCGAGGGCTTTCGCATCGCCATGAAGGGGCTTGATGGCGGGCGCATCAACATCGCGACCTGCTCGGTGGGCGCGGCGCAGGGTGCGCTCGACGCGGCGCGCCGCTATCTGCACGAGCGCCAGCAGTTCGGCAAGCCAATCGCGAGCTTCCAGGCGCTGCAGTTCAAGCTGGCCGACATGGCGACCGAACTGGTCGCCGCGCGGCAGATGGTGCGGCTGGCTGCGAGCAAGCTCGACGCGGGCCATGCCGATGCGAGCACCTATTGCGCGATGGCCAAGCGCTTCGCGACCGATGCCGGCTTCAACGTCTGCAACGACGCGCTGCAGTTGCACGGCGGCTACGGCTACCTGAGCGAGTTTCCGCTGGAGCGTTTGGTGCGCGACGCGCGCGTGCACCAGATCCTCGAGGGCACCAACGAAATCATGCGCGTCATCGTTGCGCGAAAATTGCTGGAAGGCGACAGCGATATCCGATAAACAAGGCACACCCCCAGGCTTGCCCACTTCGTGTGGCCTCCAACCCCCTTGCAGGGGGCAATACCAGCGGCCCGGCAAAGCCGGTTCCGCGGTATTCCGCGCACGTATCCTTTGGGGTTTCTCTTTCCGTGAATGACATGACAGACAACGTAGTTCTCTTCAACGAAATCAAGACCGCCGGCGGCCAGCGCTTCGGCGTGGCCACGCTCAATTCGCCGGCATCGCTCAACTCGCTCTCGGTGGCGATGGTGCGCCTGCTCACGCCCAAGCTGCGCGAATGGGCGGCCGATGCCGGCATCGTCGGCGTGCTGCTCGACGCGGCGGGCGAGAAGGCCTTCTGCGCCGGCGGCGACCTGCGCCAGCTCTACCAGACGCTGCTCGACTGCGGCCCCGAACGCAACACCTACGCCGAAGACTTCTTCCGCGAGGAGTACGAGCTCGACCACCTGATCCACACCTTCCCCAAGCCCTTCCTGTGCTGGGGCCACGGCATCGTGATGGGCGGCGGCGTGGGCCTGCTGGCGGGCGCTTCGCATCGCGTGATGACGTTGCAAAGCCGCATCGCCATGCCCGAGATCAACATCGGCCTGTACCCCGACGTGGGCGGCAGCTGGTTCCTGCGCCGCACGCCGGGCCGCACGGGCCTGTTCCTGGCGCTCACGGCCGCCAACATCAACGCGCACGACACCATCTTCTGCGGCCTGGCCGACGTGCTGGTGCCGCAGGAGCGCAAGGCCGACGTGCTCGCGGCCATCGCGTCCACGCAGTGGGCCGGTGGCGACGCCCGGGCCGACCGCGCCACGCTGTCGCGCATCCTGGCCCAGGCGGGCGAGGGCGCGGAGATGCCCGCGTCGAAGGTGCGCGAGCACTACGACACCATCAACGCGCTGATGGCCGGCGACGACCTGCTGGACATCGCGAAGCGTCTGCGCGACCTGCAAAGCGACGATGCCTGGCTGCAGACCGCGTCCAAGACCTTCGTCAAAGGCGCACCGAGTTCCATCGCGCTGAGCTTCGAACTCTGGCAGCGCGTGCCGCGCATGTCGCTGGCCGAGGTGTTCCGCCTCGAATACTGGGCCTCGCTGGGTTTCTGCGCGAACAAGGATTTCGCCGAAGGCATCCGCGCCGTGCTGGTCGACAAGGACCGCAACCCACGCTGGAACCCCGCCACGCTCGAAGAGATCACGCCCGCTTTCGTCGAAGACCACCTGCGCCCGCGCGGCGAGATGCCGGCCGAGCTGGCGTCGCTGGTCTGACCTGACCCGACTTCACATCCCCTGCACAGAACAACGGAGACAACACACATGAAGATCGCATTCATCGGCCTGGGCAACATGGGCGGCCCGATGGCCCTGAACCTGCACAAGGCCGGCCACACGGTCAGCGCCTTCGACCTCTCGGCCGAGGCCTGCAAGAAGTTCGGCGCCGAGGGCCTGCCGATCGCCAAGTCGGCCGCCGAGACGGTGGCGGGCGCCGAGGTGGTCATCAGCATGCTGCCGGCCAGCGCGCACGTCGAGGGCCTGTTCCTCGGCGGTGCTGGCAAGCCCGGCCTGCTCGACAGCATCCAGGCCGGCACGCTCGTGATCGACAGCAGCACCATCGCCGCCGCGACCTCGCGCAAGGTGGCCGAGGCGGCCGCTGCCAAGGGCGTCGCGATGATCGACGCGCCGGTGTCTGGCGGCACGGGTGGTGCGATCGCCGGCACGCTGACCTTCATGGTCGGCGGCGAGACGAAAGACCTGGAGCGCGCGCGCCCGGTGCTCGAGAAGATGGGCGCCAACATCTTCCACGCCGGCGCGGCCGGTGCGGGCCAGACCGCCAAGATCTGCAACAACATGCTGCTCGGCATCTTGATGATCGGCACGTCGGAAGCGCTGGCACTGGGCGTGGCCAACGGGCTCGACCCGAAGGTGCTGTCCGAGATCATGCGCCGCAGCTCGGGTGGCAACTGGGCGCTGGAAAAGTACAACCCCGTGCCCGGCGTGATGGAAGCCGCACCCGCCTCGAAGAACTACGCCGGCGGCTTCGGCACCGACCTGATGCTCAAGGACCTGGGCCTGGCCCAGGAGAACGCCACCGCCGTTCGCGCGGCCACGCCGCTGGGCGGCCTGGCGCGCAGCCTGTACGCGGCGCACAGCCTCGCGGGCCACGGCGCGCTCGATTTCTCGAGCGTGCTGAAACTGGTTCAGAAGGCCGACTGAACGGCGCGCCGGCCGCGCTGCGCCATCGCGAGCAGCAGGCCGGCCGCCACGACATTCGCGCCGATGGCCACGAGGATCGGCAGCAGGTAGCTGCGCGTGAGGTCGAAGGCGAAGCCCGCGGCGCTCGGGCCGATCAGCGTGCCGATCGCGACGCTGGTATAGAGGATGCCGATGATCGCGCCGATGTGGCGCCCGCCGAACCAGTCCATCACCAGCGCGGGCAGCAGTGCCACGAAGCCGCCGTAGAACACGCCGTAGGCGAAGGCGAAGAGCGCCAGGCCCCAGAGCCCGCCCGACATCGCCCACACCACCAGCGACAGCGCCATCCCCGCCGACATCAGCGGCAGCGCGTAGTGCCGGCCCATGCGGTCGGCCAGCCCGCCGAGGAAGAAGCGTCCCGCCGTGCTGCCGACGCCGATCGCACCCAGCAGCAGCACCGCCGACGATGCGGCCACGCCGTGGTCGAGCGCGTAGGGCACCAGGTGCACGAAGGGCACGAACAAGCCGAACGAGCTGATCAGACAGGCCGCGTACAGCCCGGCGAACCGGCCCGAGCCCACGGCCTCGCGCACCGAGGCGCCGGGCGGCAGTGCGGTGGACGCGAGCGCCTTTGGCGGATCGCCGTCGGGGCCGAGACCGCGTGTGCGCGGGTCGTTCTCGACCAGCAGCGCCATGCCCACGCCGACCACGGCCGCGAGCACGCCGAGCGCGAGGTAGGCATCGCGCCAGCCCAGCGTGTCGATGAGCCACGAGGCCAGCGGCGGCATCGCCAGCGTGCCGACGCCGATGCCGCTCACGGCCAGCCCCGAGGCGAAGCCGCGCTGGCGCACGAACCAGCGCTGCACCGCGCCCAGCACCGGCACATATGAGGCGCCCACGCCCAGGCCGACACCGAGCCCGTAGGCCCAGAAGATCTGCGTCAGGCTGCGTGCCTGGCTCGCAAGCACCAGCCCGAGGCCCACGAACACCATGCCCGCGATCGCGAGCCGCCGCGCGCCCCAGCGGTCGGCGAGCGGACCGCTGAACACGCCCAGCCCGAAGTACAGGAAGCCCGCGAGCGAGAACACCAGAGATACCTCGCCGCGCGAGGCGCCGAAGTCGTGCTGCAGTGCCTCGAGGAAGGCGCTGAAGGTATAGGCGCAGCCGAAGCCCACGAACATGACGGCGAAGGCGCCGGCGACCACGAGCCAGCCGTGGAAGAAGCGGTGGCGCGGGGGCCGGGCGGTGGAGGTATCGAGCGTGTTCGGGGATGTCATCGGTCAATCCGTGGTGGTGGTCGATCTTCAGGCCGTGCACCCGCATGCACTGGCCGGATTCGGACGTGATCCTCCCGTCATCGCTACTCCTATGGCGTCACAATAACTCGATTCCCGGCAGGCTCTTGAAGCAGCTCTCGCGCGTGACGCGCACGAAGTCGTCCAGCCACGGCCGCGCCGAGGTCGCCTGCGTGCAGGCCATGTAGAGCCGCCCTGTGAGTCCCTTTGCGCCCACGCGGCGCGCGGTGACGTAACCGCGGTCGAGGTAGTTCTGCACCGCCCACAGCGGCAGCGTCGCCACGCCGCGCCCGCTCGCCACCAGCTGCAGCATCGCCACCGTGAGTTCGGTCGTGCGCCGGTGCGCGGGCTCCACGCCGGCAGGCGCCAGCACCTGCCGCACGATGTCGAGCATCTCGTCGGGCACGGGGTAGGTGATGAGCGTCTGGTCGGCGAAGTGGCGTGCCGTGAGGTGGGTCTTGTTCGTGAGCGCATGGTCGTTGGCCAGCAGCGCCACGATCTCGAAGCGGAACAGCGCGTGGTAGTCCACGCTCTCGTCCGGGTCTTCTTCGGAGACGATCGCCACCTCGGCGCGGTTCTGCATCACCAGCGCGATCGGGTCGGGGTGGAAGCCCGAGACGATGTCCAGCTCGATCTCGGGCCAGCGCTGGCGAAAGGCGTCCATCGCAGGCATCAGCCAGTCGAAGCAGGTGTGGCACTCGACCACGATGCGCAGCTGGCCGCTGCGCCCGAGCGCGAGCCGTGCCACGTCGCGTTCGGCCTCCTCGACGAGCGGCAGCGCGGTGTCGGCCAGCTGCAGCAGCCGCAGCCCCGTGGTGCTGAACTGCGGTGGCACCGACTTGCGCTCGAACAGCTGCGCGCCGTAGCGGTCTTCCAGCAGCTTGATCTGGTGCGACAGCGCCGACTGCGTGAGGTTGAGCAGCTGCGCCGCACGCACCAGGCTGCCGGTGTCGCGCAGCGCGGTCAGCGTGCGCAGATGACGGATTTCAAGGATGGACTGCATCATGAAAATGATTCAAGCGAACGGGCAAAAGGTTTCGTTTGAATCATATTCCTCAAACACCGACCATCGACGGTTTCCAAGATCAGCGACCGGATAACCTGCAATGACCACCCGTACCCACATCCTCGGCTTTCCGCGCATGGGCGCCCACCGGGAACTCAAGTTCGCCCTCGAGAAGCACTGGCGTGGCGAGATCGACCATGCCGCGCTCGAAGCCGTCGGCGAGGCACTGCGCGCACGCCACTGGCAGGCGCAGCGCGACGCGGGGCTCGACTTCGTGACGGTGGGCGACTTCGCGTTCTATGACCACGTAGCCAACCACATCCAATTGCTGGGCTGCGAGCCGGCACGCTTCGACTTCAGCGGCGACGAGCCCGAACTGTCGCGCTACTTCAAGATGGCACGCGGCGTGGAAGACGAGGCCGGCCATGTGCACGACGCCAGCTGCAACCACGGCGCCGAAGGCACCTTCGCGTTGGAAATGACCAAGTGGTTCGACACCAACTACCACTACCTCGTGCCCGAGTTCAAGGCCGACACCCGGTTTGCGCTCGCATCGACGCGCCTCTTCGACGAGGTCGCGCAGGCGCATCAGGCCGGGCATGCGGTCAAGACCGTGCTGCTCGGGCCGTTGAGCTTCCTGTACCTGGGCAAGGAGAAGGCGCCGGACTTCGATCGCTTCTCGCTGCTCGAATCGCTGCTGCCGGTGTACGAACAGGTGCTCGGCCGGCTCAAGCAGCAGGGTGTGGAGTGGGTGCAGGTCGATGAGCCCATCCTCGGCCTCGACCTGCCCGAGGCCTGGCGCAACGCCTTCGAGCGCGTCTACTGGCAGCTCGCGCGCAATGCGCCGAAGCTGCTGCTGGCGAGCTACTTCTCGCCACTGTCGGAGAACCTGCGCCTGGCGTGCCAGTTGCCTGTGGCCGGCCTGCATGTCGATGCCGTGCGCGCGCCGCAGGAACTGACCGGCGTGGCCGACTGGCTGCCGGCGCACAAGGTGCTGTCGGTCGGCGTGGTCGATGGCCGCAACATCTGGCGCACCGACGTCGATGCGGCGCTGGACAAGCTGAAGCCGGTGGCCGAAAAGCATCAGGGCGAGCTCTGGATTGCGCCGTCGTGCTCGCTGCTGCATGTGCCGTTCAGCCTCGCGGCCGAGACGAAGCTCGACACCGAGCTGACCTCGTGGCTCGCCTTCGCGATCGAGAAGCTCGACGAGCTGCGCGTGCTGCGCGCGGCTGTCGATGGCGATGAGGCTTCGGTGGCCGCCGAACTCACCGCCGCCCGCGCCGCCGTGGCTGCGCGCCGCGCCAGCCCGCGCGTGCACCGCGCCGATGTGGCGCTGCGCTTGGCGCGCAGCGTGGCCGGCGACGACCGCCGTGTGTCTTCCTTCCCGCAGCGCCAGCAGGTGCAGCGCACGCGCTTCGCATTGCCCGCGCTGCCGACCACCACCATCGGCTCGTTCCCGCAGACCGGAGACATTCGCGCAGCGCGTGCCGCCTTCAAGCGCGGCGAGCTCGATGCCGCCGGCTACCGCGAGAAGATGCGCGCCGAGATCGCACTCGCCGTGCGCAAGCAGGAAGAACTCGGCATCGACGTGCTGGTGCACGGCGAAGCGGAGCGCAACGACATGGTCGAGTACTTCGGCGAACAGCTCGACGGTTTCGCCTTCACGGCCAACGGCTGGGTGCAGTCGTACGGTTCGCGCTGCGTGAAGCCGCCGGTGATCTTCGGCGACGTGGCGCGCCCGGCGCCGATGACGGTCGAATGGACGGCCTACGCGCAGAGTCTCACCAAGCTGCCGATGAAGGGCATGCTGACCGGCCCCGTGACCATCCTGCAGTGGTCCTTCGTGCGCGACGACCAGCCGCGCGCCACCACCTGCGAGCAGATCGCGTGGGCGATCCGCGACGAGGTGAACGACCTCGAGGCCGCGGGCATCGGCATCATCCAGATCGACGAGCCTGCGATCCGCGAAGGCTTGCCGTTGCGCCGCGCGGGCTGGCCGGCGTACCTGAAGGCGGCCACGCGCGCCTTCCGCATCAGCGCCTCGGGCGTGCGCGACGAGACGCAGATCCACACGCACATGTGCTATTCGGAGTTCAACGACATCCTGCCGGAGATCGCTGCGATGGACGCCGACGTGATCACCATCGAGACCAGCCGCTCCGACATGGAACTGCTGCGAGGTTTCGGTGGGGAGAACAACGTGGGCGGCTTCCGCTATCCGAACGAGATCGGTCCGGGCGTGTACGACATCCACTCGCCGCGCGTGCCCTCGGTCGACGAGATCGTGCGCCTCATGCGCAAGGCCGCGCAGGTGGTGCCGGGCGAGAACCTCTGGATCAACCCCGACTGCGGCCTCAAGACCCGCGGTTGGCCCGAAACCGAGGCGGCGCTGTCGAACATGGTCGCGGCCGCGAAGCTGCTGCGCGAGGAGCTGGCGCAGGCTTGAAAAGAGGGCGGGATGGCGGCGTGCCAATAATGCGGGATGTCGCTGTTTTCCCGCCTGTCATCGCCTCGTTGCGTCCTGTTGCTGTCGTTGCTTCTTGCCCCCTTGACGGGGTGGGCGCAGGACCGCGCGCAAGCCTTGCTCCAGTTCGAGGGCGTGCAGGCGCGCTACCAGAACGCCTACGGTCCCGGCGCCGTGTCGCGCGGTGCGCGCGAACTGCTGGAACCGCCGGACCTGGCCATCGCTGACAAGGCCTTGCAGTCGCTCGACGTGGCGGCCGGGCGCGCCTTCGATGTCAATGCCTCGGTCGCCGCGATCCGGCAGGACGTGGCGGCGGCCGGGCAGGGCGCTGCCGCGCCGGGGCCCCAGGTGCTGGAGGCCGTGGCGCGCCTGGCCAAGCTGCGCGCCGACTATGCCGCGATGGACGAAGGCGCCAAGGTGGCCTTCTTTCATCAGCAACATGCGCGACCGGCCGACGCCGCGCGCATCGAACTGCTGTCGCGCATGACGGTGGCCGAGGCGCGCGAGATCGATTTTTCGAGCCAGCTGCTCATGAGCGCAGTGGTCAAGCAGCTGGCGCGCGGCAATGTTGCCCAGTTCAGCTCGCTGCCCGATCGCACGCTCGACACGGCGCTCGATTCGCTGTGGTCGCGCGGTGTCACGTCGCCGCGGCCGCGCAATCTCATGACCGTGGCGCGCGAGTTCGAAAAGCTGGTCACGCAGGCGCTGCTCCTGGCGCTGCCCGACGCCGATGTGGCTGCGTTGCTCGCCTGGCGTAATGAACCGCAGGCCGCAGCCGAGCGCGAAGCGCTGCTCGGCAGCTATCGCGCCGAGGTCAAGGGCAGCGGCGCGGTCGCCATCCGCACGCTGGTGCGCACCTGGGGTCGGCCCTGAGACTTGACGGAAGAGCGCAAAAGTTTGCAGACTTGCAGGGTTTTGTACGAAAAAACGGCGCGCCGACCCCGCATGTCGGAAAGTTCCCCGTGATTGTTTCAATTCCGTGAACACTGCGATTCAGAATGACTGGGGTTTACCCTTGGAATTCGGCGCACACTTCAGGCCATCCAAAGCCCGATCAAGAAGGAATTGAAATGAAGACCTCGAACATCCTCGCCGCCGCCGCTCTGTCCCTGCTCGCCGCCGCTGGCGCCGCCCACGCAGAGACCTATGAAGGCGTGCACGCCGTGACCTCCGGCTACAGCCGTGCCGACGTGGCACCGCAAGCCGCCGCCGCTGCCCGCGCCGGCAACGAATACAGCGACGCCGTGTCGGCCAGCGTGGCCCCCGTGCTGGCGTCGTCGGTGGACCGCGCCACCGTGCGCAGCCAAGCCGTCGCAACGGCTCACGCTCCGGGCCAGAACCTGAAGCGCGAAGCCTTCGTCGGCAGCGTGATCCCCGCGCAAGCCCGCGAATTCACGCGCCAGGCTGGCCTGTGATCGACGGCGGCGTGAGCCGCCTCGGTTGAAAAGACCACCACCCGAAGAAGCCGGACCGTGCGAAAGCACCGTCCGGTTTTTTCATGCCTGTCCGGATCAGGCGCGGCGGTGGCTGCGATGGCAGTGGCAGTCGGGTGCGTGGTCGTCGACGATGCCCGTGGCCTGCATCCAGGCATAGACGATCACCGGGCCGACGAACTTGAAGCCGCGCTGCTTCAAGGCTTTTGACATCACCTCGGACAGCGGCGTCTGCGTGGGCACGTGCCCCGTGGTGTTGACGACCGGCTGGCCGCCCGCCAGGCCCCAGACGAAATCGGAGAAGTCTTCGCCCGCTGCCTGCATTGCGAGGTAGGCCTTGGCGTTGCCGATGGCGGCTTCGATCTTCGCGCGCGAGCGCACGATGCCCGCGTCCTGCATCAGGCGCTCGACGTCGGCCGGTGTGAAGCGCGCCACCGTCTCGGGCACGAAGCCTTCGAAGGCCGCGCGGAAGGCGTCGCGCTTGCGCAGGATGGTGAGCCACGACAGGCCGGCCTGGAAGCCGTCGAGCATCAGTTTTTCCCATAGCGCGCGGCTGTCGCGTTCGGGCACGCCCCATTCGGCGTCGTGGTAGCTGGCCAGCAGCGGATCGGTGCGGGCCCAGGCGCATCGCTGGGGCGAAGAAGGGCTGTCGTCGTGGGGCATGGCTCGGCTATCGTCGGGGGATGTTTTCGGAATGAGGGGGTGACCCTGATGCAGCAGTTTCGTTTTTCATTGTCGGCGCTTTCGCTGGCCCTCGCGGCGCTTGCCGTTGGTGTTCCTGTCGGTGCCGAGACCCTGAAGAAGCCCGCGCTCGACCAGCTCGCCGCCGCCTGGAAGGGCGGCCGCACGGCGCCCGACTTCAAGGCCTTCCTGGTGCAGGCGGCCCAGGCCCAGCCCGGGGTGCAGGCCAGCGTCGCGGCCTACAGCGGCGGCAAGGCGCTGGCGGGCGACGACCTCGTCAACATCGCGCGCCTGCTCGGCCTGTACAACCGGCTGCAGAACCAGAAGGCCGTGATCGCCAGCATCGGCACGATGGTGGCCTTGCCCACGGTGCGCAACGTGCAGGTGCCGCCGCACGAGAGCCCGCCGATGGTCGCGTTCGGCCACCTGGTCGAGAAGATGGCGAAGGACTTCGGGCTCGGCTATCGCAATGTCGACGGGCGCATCTTCGAAGTGACCCTGAAGGGCCGGGGCAGCGAGGAGTTCGGCATCCTCACGCACGCCGACGTGGTGCCAGCCGTGCTCTCCGAATGGGTGCTCGACGACGGTACGCGCCTGGACCCCTTCGCGATGACGCGCGTGGGCGACTTCCTCTACGGGCGCGGCACCATCGACGACAAGGGCTCCATCGCGGCCGTGCTCTACGCCATGAAGGCCGTGAAGGACAGCGGCCTGCCCGTCGAGCGCGGCGTGCGCCTGATGATCGAGACCACCGAGGAAACCGGCGGCGATGCGATGCAGTACTACCGCAACAAGACGCCGCTGCCGGCCTACAACATCGTGCTCGACAGCAAGTACCCCGCGGTCGTGGCCGAGAAGGGCTCGGGCGCGCTGAAGGTGTTCTTCCCCGCGGAAGCGACCGACCCTGCCGCGACGGCCACGACGGCCATCACCGCGATGAGCGGCGCCGCCTCGACCAACGCGATCCCGCAGACCGCGACCGCCACGCTCAAGGGCGGCGACCTCGCGGCCGTGGCCGCGAAGCTCGACGCCGCCAAGGCTGCCTTCGTGCGCAAGTACGAAGGCCAGGGTGGCAAGTTCGCGATCGACATCGCGCGCGGCGCCGAGGCCATCGAACTGAAGGTCACGGGCACCTCGGCCCACGGCTCGCGGCCGGAAGAGGGCGTGAACCCCGTGCCGCGCCTGGCGCTGTTCCTGAAGGAGTCCGGCGTGCCGCTGGCCGCCAATCCCTACCTGCGGGCCGTGCAGTACATCGATGCGCTCTACGGCACCGGCTACCTCGGCGAGAAGATGGGGCTGGGCTACCAGGACGATTTCATGGGCCCGCTCACGATGTCGCCCACGCTGGTGCGCATGGGCGCCGACGGTCGCGTCGAGGTGACGGCCAACGTGCGCATGCCGCGCGGTCGCACGCCCGACGAACTGAAGGCGCAGGTCACGGCGAAGGTGAACGGCTGGGCCACGGCCAGCCAGGTGAAGCTCGAGCTGGCCTACGACCAGGGCAACTGGATGGCGCGCGACCCGAAGGGCGCGTGGCTCTCGACCTTGCTCAACATCTTCGGCGACACCACCGGCCTCGAGGCCAAGCCCGTGCCCACCGCCGGCAGCACGACGGCCAAGCTGATGCCCAACGCGATCAACTTCGGCCCCGCCATGCCCGGCAAGAAGTACACGGCGCACAACGCCAAGGAATACAAGGAAGTGCCCGACCTCGACGCCGACATGCAGATGTTCACCGAGATGCTGGTGCGCATCGGCAACCTGCAGCAGATGCAGTAGGGGCCAACTCCCTGGCGATCAGGACTTCGACTTCGCAAGGGGCACCAGGGGTGCCCCGTTTTTCTTCTTGGACAGGATCTCCGCGATGGTGCGCCGCATCGCGACGAAGCGCTTGGCGGAGGTCGGCGGGGCGCTGAGGAATCCCTTCTTCCTTGCGCCGGCGGTGTGTACGCCGAGCTCACGCCAGATCTTCTCGGCGCCGTCGATGTCGTAGCCCGATGCGGCCACCATGTAGAGGCCGAGGTAGTCGGCCTCCGCATCGAACTGCTGCGAGAAGGGCGACGAGAGCGCTTCTTCCGCCAGCCCGGTGCCGCCCAGGGCGCCGTCCACGATGCCGGCTGCGATGCCCACCGCCCGGGCCTTCCCGCCATGGGACAGCACGCCGTTGGCCAGCTCGTGTCCGAGGATGATCGCCAGGTCGCGGTTGTCGGGAAAAAAGCTCATCAGCGCCGAGTTGACGATGATCTCGTGCCCGTCGTTCTGTGCGTGGACCTCGTTCTTCATCCGGGCAATGGCCGAGTAGTTGCACGCCGCGACGTAGGGCAGGCGCAGCGCCGTCGATTGGCCGTCGCGCTGCACCACAGCCTCCAGCCAGCCCTCGCGCGCTCCGGACTTGGCGCGCACGGCGTCGAGCAGAACGTCGTTGAGACGGTCGATCCCCTTCTCGCCGGCGGGCAGCGGTTTGTCGTTGACCGAGAGCAGGATGTCCCCGGCGCGCAAGGGGGTGGCCGGCGCCTGCTTCCTGTCGAGCGTCCACAGCACGGTCAGCCGGTCGTCCAGGCGCAGGGACTGCTTCGCCGCCGCGCGCTCTTCCTTCTCGAAACTCCACAGGCTGGCGATGTGCGCACCCAGGCTCGCGCGCACGTCGCCGCCGCAGAACGGCGCGCTGTGTTCCATGAGCGGGATCGCCACGTCGTCGAGCCGGCGCTGCAGGGTCATGCGCTGGTTCAGCGACATCGACTGCTGCAGGGCCTGTTCCTGCACGACGTCCGGATCGTCGCTGGACGGCCGGATGGCCGTGGCGCAGGCCGAGAGGGCGAAGGTGGCCGCGATCGACGCGCACGCCGGGAAGAAGGAAAGACGAGGCTTGTTCATCCGCTCAAGAGGCACTGGCAAGCGTTCGCAGCGATGTGCGAACGTGATCCCCTGATTCGATCAGGGCGGGAGGGATTTCTCGACGACGACGGCGGTCGGGATTTCCGGGCAAGGCGAGGTGTCACGCCCGCCCGGCATTGTGGAAGCGCGGGTGCGCCTCAAGCTGAAGATCAGATGAAGGTTGCCTGAATCGCAGGCGCTGCTTGCGCCGCGCGGGGCACGCGTCAGCCCACGTCGTGCGTCAGCCCACGCCGTGCGCCTGCAGCACCGCCTTGAGCCGGCGCACCTCGTGCTGCAGGTCGAGGATCAGCGCGGCGGCATCGAGGTTCACGCCGAAGTCGCGTTCGAGCCGGCGAGCTTCGAGCGCGTGTTGCAGGTCGGCGCTGGAGAACGCCCAGCGCTCGGGGGGGGCGTCGCTGGTGTCGACCTGCACGATGCCTACTTCGACCAGCTGCACGACCCAGGCGGTGTCGGCGCCGCAGGCGTGCGCCAGTTCGTTGGCGGCCAGCGGGTGCGAGACGCCGATGGTGGTGGTGACGGATGAGAAGTTCGCCATGCTCAGACTCCCAGGTGCTGGCGGGGATTGAACGAGGAGGTCGCCTGTGCCAGCTGTGCGTAGGCGTTGCGCGCGGCCTCGCTGTCGGCGGGCGGCAACGCGATCTCGAGCAGCAGGTACAGGTCGCCGGGCGTCTTGCCCGCGAAGCCGCGGCCCTTGAGGCGCAACTTCATGCCGCCGCGCGCATTCGGCGGCACCGTGACCTCGACCACGCCGCCGGTCGGCGTGGGCACCTCCACCTTGGCGCCCAGCGCGGCTTCGGCCGGGGTGATGGGCAGCGTCATGTACAGGTCGCGCTCTTCCACGCGGTAGAGCTTGTGCGGCGCGATGCGTACTTCGAGGTACAGGTCGCCCGCCGGCTCGCCGCCGTGGCCGGGCATGCCTTGCCCCGCGAGGCGGATGAACTGGCCGGGGTGCACGCCGGGCGGGATCTTCACGCTGAGCGTGCGGTTCTCCCACTGCGGATGACCTTGCGCGTCGATCACCTGGGCGCGCAGCGTGAGCTCGCGCTCGATGCCGTTCAGCGCGTCTTCCAGCGTGATCTCGATGGCCGCGTGGTGGTCCTCGCCGCGTGCGCGGTAGTTCTGCCGCGTGGCCCCGCGCCGCTCGGCGTCGCCGAACATCGACGAGAAGAACTCGCTGAAGTCGGCATGGTCGGCCGGACCCTGGCGCGGGCCGCGGTGGAACTCGTAGCCGGTGTCCCAGCCGGGCGGAGGCTGGAAGTCGCCTTCGGGCCGGCCGCCGCGCGCGACGCGGTCGGCCAGCGCGTCGTAGGCGGCGCGCTTTTCCTTGTCGCCGAGCACGTCCTTGGCCTCGTTGATGTCGCGCATGCGCTGCTCGGCGTCGGGCTCCTTGCTGACGTCGGGGTGGTACTTGCGGGCGAGCTTGCGATAGGCCTTGCGGACCTCGTCGTCGGACGCGGTGCGCTCGACGCCCAGTGCGCTGTAGTAGTCCTTGAATTCCATGGTGGGTGGCGATTCCTTTCAGGGACGGCGTACGGGGCAGCCAGGAACCAGGTCAGGCCAGGGCTGCTTCGCCGTCGGCTTGCCGCTGTTGCAGCGGCGTCACGGCCCATGTGGGGCCGGCACGTGTGAAGCGCAAGGGTTGCGCGTTGCCGAAGATGCTCGAATCGACCGTCACGCCCAGCAGCGCGGCCAGCGCATAGAGCGTGCCGCCGTGCGCCACCACCAGCACCGGGGCCGGCTGCGCCGCGAGCGCGGCGCCCAGTGCTGCGCGCTTGCGGTCGACGAACTGCGCCAGCGTCTCGCCGCCTTCGGGCTCGCAGGCCCAGTCGATGTTCGCCGACGAGGTGCCGATGAGCGCGCCGAAGTTGCGCTCGCGCAGGTTCTCGTGCGCGGTGGGCACCAGGTTCAGGGCGCGCGCCACGGTGTGGGCGGTGTCGAAGGCGCGGCGCGCGTCGCTGCACACGATGGCGCCGATCGGCTCGCCGACCAGCAGCTCGGCTGCCTGCAGTGCCTGCTGCTCGCCGAGCGCGCTCAGCGGTTCATCGGGTGCCTGGAAGACGCGCAGTGCGTTGCGCCCGGTCTGGCCGTGGCGCAGGAAGTAGAAGTGATCGCAGGCCGGGGCGAGCGGCTGCTCGGCGGCCAGGCGGATCAAGAGGTCGATGCCGGCCGCGTTGTGGGCGACATGGACGGTGGGGGAGGTGGGTGTGGCCTGGGACATGGCCGCAATTCTGCCGGGGAACGATGGCGCGCCGGTTTCAGCCGAACTTCATGCCCCGCGGCCGGGCCTGCAGCCGGTGGATGTAGGCGTCGAGTTTCGGCCGGTTGGAGCGCCCGCCGAAAGCGCGGTGCCAGATGAGCATCGAGCCGATCATCACGTCGGCTGCGGTGAACTGCGCGCCGAACAGGTAGGGGCCGTCGCCGAGTTCGCGTTCGACGGCGTCCTTGGCGTGCTCGAAATCGGTCCAGCCGCGTGCGCTGTTGTTGGTCTTGATCTTCAGCAGGCTGTCGCCCATGGCGGGTTCGAGCTGCGCGGTCGAATAGACCATGAGCGACAGGTAGCGTCCGCGCTCGGGCGTGCCCACGGCCGGCGCCAGCCGCTTGCCGGGGTACTTCTCGGCGATGTACATGCAGATGGCCGCGTTTTCGAAAAGGCGCGTGCGGCCGTCGACCAGCGCGGGCAGCTTGCCGGCGGGGTTGATCTTCAGGAACTCGGGGCGCTTGTGGGCGCCCTCCTTGATGAGGGTGGGCACGATTTCGTAGTCGACCTCGGCCTCGTCGAGCATCCACTTGGCGACCTGCGCACGGCTGCGTGGGTCGAAATACAACTTCATCGTCATGCGGATCTCCTGGGGGCGTTTGGGGGAGGAAGAGCCAGAACTAGAACTTGGGAATGCGCAGCGTCTTGCTGATCATCAGCGTGCCCGAGAGCGCGAACAGCAGCACCAGCGGGTGCAGCTGCCAGGGGCCGAGCATCCAGGCGCCGCCCCACACGTTGGCGCCGATGGCACCCTTCGAGGCGGCGTAGGCGAGCACGCCCACCAGCACCACGCTGGTCGGGATCGGCGTGCCTTCGAAGTACTTCACCTTGTCGCCGCCGGCCGAGAGTGCTTCGGCTGTCACGTTGAAGCGTGCGAGCCGGCTCACGCCGCAGCCGACGAAGTAGATGAGCACCGCGCAGTCCCAGCCGCCGTCCAGGCCCGCCGCGAAACCCAGCGCGGCCGGGAGCACGCCGAACGAGATCACGTCGGCCAGCGAATCGAGTTCGCGTCCGAGTGCCGACTGGGTCTGGCGCCAGCGCGCGATGCGGCCGTCGAGCACGTCGAAGATGAAGGCCGCCGGAGCGAGCGCCGCGGCCCAGTAGAAATGTGCGAGCGACTGGCTCTTCATGAAGGCCATCGCGAAGAACACCGCGCCGACGCCGCAGGCCGCGTTGCCGAGCGTGAACACGTCGGCCAGGTGGAAGCCGCGGATCATCGAGAAATGCTTGCGGGCTGGCGTGGGCGAAGGCGAGGTCATGAGGCGGGGAAAGCTGCGAAAGGAACCGCACCTTAACCCAAGCGCGGCCCGCCTTTTGTAGTCGTGCGCCGACGCCCCGTCAGCCGTGGCGGCGGTGTCAGGCGCTCTGCTGCGCCTGTGCCTTCGTCTCGACGATCCGCGCGAAGCGCCCGAGCAGGCCCGCCGCCGCGCCCGTGGGCCGCACGCCCTCGCGCAGCGCCGCGGCATCGAGTTCGTCCGAGGCGAGGTCACGGGCCAGCAGTTCGATGTAGCCGCCCATGGTCTCGGCATCGAACTCGGGGTGGAACTGCAGGCCCCAGGCCTGCGCGCCCACGCGGAAGGCATGCACCGGCTCGTGCGCGCTGTGGGCCAGCCGCACCGCGCCCTCGGGCAGGCGCAGCGCGCTCTGCCAGTGGATCGCCTGCGCCGGGAACTGCGCGGGCAGCCCGCCCAGCAAGGCATCGTCGGCGGCCGCCGCATCGAGCGTGACGGTGACGGTGCCGACCTCCGGCCCTTGCGGATGGTTGCCCGCCTCGCCGCCGAGCGCGTGCGCGAGCAGCTGGTGGCCGTAGCAGATGCCGAGCACGGGCGTTTCGCGGGCGACCACGTCGGCGAGCCAGGCGGCGGTGGTTTCGCTCCAGGGCTCGCGGTGCGACACCATCGCGTGCGAGCCGGTGACGACCACGCCCGCGACCTGGTCGGGCGCGGGCAGCGTGTCGCCGCGGCGCGGGTCGACCACGGCCAGGGGCAGGGTCTGCGTGCCGAGGCCGTCGGCGATCCAGTGCTCGAAGTCGCCGCGGCGTTCGCGCAGCGCGTCATGGGTGTCACCGAGCTTGACGATGACCAGGGGATACGGGGGCGTGCTGTGCATGGTGTCGATGATGCCGCAGCGCGGCGCGCCCGGTTCAGCTCGCGGCCGATTCCCGACGGTGCAGCAAGTCCATGAAAGCACGGCCCACCGGCGAAGGCGAACGCCCCGCGCGCGTGACCAGCCCGATGGGCCGCGACATCACCGGGCGCTGCAGCGGCACGGTGGCCAGCTCGTCGTTCTGCGACAGCTGCAGGGCGAGCCGGGGCAGGGCGGTGAGCCCCAGCCCGGCCGCGACGAGCGCGCCCGCCACGGCCACGCTCGGGTATTCGAGCGCCGGCTGCACCGGCAGGCCGCGCTGCAGGAAGGCGGCGTCGGTGATCGGCCGGATGCTGCTCTGGAAGCTGCTCGCGATGAAGGGCCGCGTCGCGAACACCGACCACGACACCGAGGCGCGCGTGGCCAGCGGGTCGTCGCGCCGGCACAGCAGCACGAACGGGTCGTCGCGCAGGTGCCGGTAGAGCATGGGCTCGTGCGGGCCGGGGCGCACGCTGAGGCCGAAATCGGCGCGGCCTTCGTCCACGGCGGCGCGCACCGCGTCGGCCGGCCCTTCGATCAGCGAGAACTGCACCTGCGGATGCTGCTGGCGAAACTCTGCAATGGCATTGGGCAGCAATGCCACACCGGTGGAGGGCAGCGCCGCGATGGTCAGGTGCCCGCTGCGGCCTTCGAGGAACTGCGAGAGCTCGCTGAACGAGCTGTTGAAGTTCTCCAGGATGCGCAGCGCGATCGGCAGCAGCTCGCGACCGGCCGGCGTGAGTTCGACGTGCCGCGTGTCGCGGTCGAACAGGCGCGCGCCCACCAGGTCTTCGACGATGCGCACCGTGCGGCTCAGCGCCGGCTGCGAGACGTGCAAGGCCTGCGCGGCGGCGCGGAAGTTGGTGGTCTTCGCGACTTCGACGAAGGCCTCGAGCTGCTGCAGCGTGATGTCGACTCGCAAGAACGGGGCTCCTGGACACCTGTGAATTGATCCATCCAAGTTATCACAGATATAGGAATATTGTTCTTCTCATATCAATGCGTGGCGGCCAGACTCCTGCATCGATACAACGGAGACAAGGAGCCCACGGGCTTCGCCGACATGACCCCCCAAATTCTGGAAGGCATCCGGGTGCTCGAACTCGGGCAGGTGCTCGCGGGCCCTTTCGCGGGCGCGATCCTGGCCGACCTCGGCGCCGACGTGGTGAAGCTCGAACGCACCGAAGGCGGCGACGACGCGCGACACATGGGCCCGGCATTCCGCCACGGCGATGCGCTCAACTTCCACGTGTTCAACCGCGGCAAGCGCTCGGTTGCCATCGACCTGAAGAGCGCCGAAGGCATGGCCGCCTTCGAGACGCTCGCGGCCGGTGCCGACATCCTCATCCACAACCTGCGGCCGGGCGTCACGCAGTCGATGGGCATCGACGGCCCGTCGCTGTGTGCGCGCCATCCGCGGCTCATCTATTGCGAGATCTCCGCCTTCGGCCACACCGGACCGCTGCGCATGCAGCCGGGCTACGAGCCGCTGATCCAGGCCTTCAGCGGGCTGTCGAGCATCAACGGTGGGCCCGACGATCCGCCGATGCGCACCGGCGCCTCGGTCTGCGACCAGGGCACCGGCATGTGGGCCGTGATCGGTGCGCTGGCGCTGCTGCAGCGGCGCCACCAGACGGGCCAGGGCGGCGTGGTGAGCACCTCGCTGCTGGAGACTGCATTGGTCTGGACCGGCCAGAAGGCCGATGCCTACGTCAACGAAGGCCGGCTGCCCGACCGCCACCGCTCGGGCCACCCGGGCTTCGTCCCGTACGAGGCTTTCGACACCGCCGATGCGCCGCTCCTGATCTGCTGCGGCAACGACCGGCTCTTCGCCAAGTTCGCCCACGAGCTCGGGCGCGACGACTGGACCACCGACGCGCGCTTTGCCGGCAACCGCCAGCGGCTGCAGCACAAGGCGGCGCTGTTCGAGCAGATCGGCCCGCTGCTGCGCGCGCGCACCCGTGCCGAATGGATGACGCGCTTCACCACCGCCGGCGTGCCCTGCGCGCCGGTGCACACGGTGCCCGAGGCCGTCGCGCATCCGCAGGTCGAGGCGCTCGGCATGCTGCAACCCGTGCCGGGCGAAGACTTCCGCCTGACCGCGCTGCCGATGTCCATCGACGGCGTGCGGCCCGCGCTGCGCGCGGTCGCGCCCCGGCTGGGCGAGCACAACGCGGCGTTCGGCGCGCCGCCGGTGCCGCACGGCGACGACGTCTGAGCGACCGTACGCATTTCCCTTTTCCAAGAACGACATTCCACCGGAGACATCACCCATGCGCACTTCGATCTTCCGCCTCGGCGCGGCTCTGGCCTTCGCCGTCGCGACCGCCGGCTTCGCCCATGCCGAGACCTATCCCGCCAAGCCCCTCACCGTCGTCGTGCCCTTCGCGGCCGGCAGCGGCACCGACCAGCAGGCGCGCAGCATCGCGCAGGCGCTGACCGCCGAATACAAGGTGCCGGTGATCGTGGAGAACCGCGCAGGCGCCAGCGGCTTCCTTGCCGCGCAGTACGTTGCCAAGGCCACCCCCGACGGCTACACCCTGCTGATGACCACCAACACCACGCACGCCGCCAACGAGCACCTGTTCAAGAAGCTGCCCTACGACCCGGTGAAGGACTTCACCCCGGTCGCTCTGCTGTCCAAGGGCCACATGCTGCTGCTGGTCGGGGCCGATTCGCCGATCAAGTCGGTGGCCGATCTCGTGGCGGCGGCGAAGAAGTCGCCGGGCAAGCTCAACTTCGGCAGCGGCAGCTCTTCGAGCCGCGTGGCGAGCGAACTGCTCAAGCAGATGGCGGGCATCGACATGGTGAACGTGCCCTACAAGAGCAACCCGATGGCCATCACCGACCTGCTGGGCGGACAGGTCGACTTCATGTTCGCCGACGCGCCCACCGCGCTGCCGCACGTCAAGAGCGGCAAGCTGCGCGCGCTGGCCGTGAGCGGCGACAAGCGCCTGGCCGCCGTGCCCGCATTGCCCACCGTGGCCGAGGCGGGCGTGAAGGGCTACGACATGTCGTACTGGACGGCGGTCTACCTGCCGCCTGGTGCGCCGGCAGCCATCACGCGCAAGCTCAATGAAATGCTGGTGAAGGTCTCGGCTTCGCCCGCCATCGTCGCCTACCAGGCCATCTCCAGCGGCGAGGCCGCCACCGGCACGCCCGAGGCACTGGCGCAGTTCCAGGCCGCCGAATCGCAGAAGTGGGGCCGCGTGATCCGCGCCGCCGGCATCGAGCCCGAGTGAGCCGTCCGATGAGCACCATGGAAAAGCAGAAGCAGAAGACCGTGCGCATCGGCGGTGCCTCGGGTTTCTGGGGCGACAGCAGCACCGGCGCGCCGCAGCTGGTGGCCCAGGGCGATATCGACTACCTCGTGTTCGACTACCTCGCCGAACTCACGATGTCGCTGTTGGCTGGCGCGAAGTTGAAGAACCCCGATGCGGGCTACGCCACCGACTTCGTCACCACCGCGATGGCCGCCGTGCTGCCCGATGTGATGCGCCAGGGCATTCGCGTGATCGCCAACGCGGGCGGCGTGAACCCGCGCGCCTGCGCCGCCGCGCTCACGCAGCTGGCGGCCGGCATGGGGCTCGCGCCGCGCATCGCCGTGGTCACGGGTGACGATGCGCTGCCGCACGCCGAGGCCTTGCGCGCCCAGGGAATCGGCCACATGAGCACGGGCGCGCCGTTGCCCGAGCGCCTCGTGAGCGCGAATGCCTACCTGGGCGCCCTGCCGATCGCGCGGGCGCTCGATGCCGGTGCGCAGATCGTCATCACGGGCCGCTGCGTCGACAGCGCCGTCACGCTCGGCGCGCTGATGCACGAGTTCGGCTGGGCCGACGACGACTGGGACCGCCTCGCGGGCGGCAGCCTGGCCGGCCACATCATCGAATGCGGCGCGCAGGCCACCGGCGGCCTGCACACCGACTGGGAGCAGGTGCCCGACTGGGCGCACATCGGCTACCCGGTGGTCGAGTGTGCGGCCGACGGCAGCTTCGTCGTCGGCAAGCCGCCCGGCACCGGCGGGCTGGTGAGCCGCGCCACCGTGGGCGAACAGCTGCTGTACGAGATCGGCGACCCGGCTGCCTACCTGCTGCCCGACGTGACCTGCGACTTTCGCGAGGTGCGCATCGAAACGGTGGGCGCCGATGCGGTGCGCGTTTCGGGCGCGCGCGGGCGTGCGCCCTCGGACCGCTACAAGGTCACGGCCACCTACGCCGCGGGCTACCGCTGCAATGCCGACCTGCTGATCGTCGGCTTCGACGCCGCCGCCAAGGCGCGGCGCAGCGGCGAGGCAATGCTGCGCCGCACGCGGGACCTGTTCGCGCAGCGCGGCTGGGCCGATTTCTCGGCCACCCACATCGATGTTCTGGGCGCCGAGCAGTGCTACGGCCCGCACGCCACCGACCGGCCACCGCGCCAGGCGGTGCTGCGCGTCGCCGTGACGCACGCGGACAAGGCGCCGCTCGAACTCTTCGCGCGCGAGATTTCCGCTGCCGGGACCTCGTGGGCGCCGGGCACCACAGGGCTCGGAGGCGGGCGGCCGTCGGTGGCGCTGTCGATCCGGCAGTTTCCGCTGCTGGTGGACAAGGCACTGTTCACGCCGGTGGTTGAGATGGCGGGGGAGCCCTGGCCCGTAGCGGTGGCAAGACATGCGGCGAATGTCGCGGTTGCGGCCGACACGGCGACGCAGACCGTGACCACGAATGTAGACACCGACGACGAATGGCTCGAAGTCCCTTTGATCCGCCTGGCCTACGGCCGCAGCGGCGACAAGGGCGACGTCTCCAACATCGGCATCCTCGCGCGCGAACCACGCTTTCTGCCCGTGCTGCGCGAACAGCTCACCGCACAGGCCGTGCGCGCCTACATGGCGCACTTGGTCGAGGGCGCGGTGACGCGCTACGAACTGCCCGGCATCGGCGCCTTCAACTTCGTCTGCGAAGAGGCGCTGGGTGGCGGCGGCATGGCGTCGTTGCGGACCGATCCGCTGGGCAAGAGCATGGCGCAGATCCTGTTGTCGATGCCGGTACGCATCGCGGCCCGTCGGCTGCGCGCCGACTGACGCACCGTTGGAAGCCCGGCACACCGCCGGGCTGTTTTCCGTTTTCTCTTGTGCCGTTCCCGGCGGCTTTGTTCGCGTTTCAGGCGCCGGCCCCATCTCTTGTGCATCGCTTTCGGATTCGTCCGATGGCATGCCGTGGCTGTCTTTCCTAGAGTGCTTCGTTCCCCGAGCGCTTGCCGTTTCCGGCCTGTCCGCTCTTCATTTCCTTCGTCAGATGGCCGCCCTTGTCGAGGGCGCGCGAAGCACGCCATGTTCTCGTTCCGATTCCTTTCCTTCCACCCGCGTCTGCGCGCGGGCCGCTGGATGCTCGCGTTGTCGATGACGGCCGCAGGCTGCGGACCCGTGGCGGTCACGCCCCCGGTGCCTGCGCCGCCTTTGCCTCCGCCCTCCGAGCCGATGAAGATGGCCGCGCTTGACGCAGCGCCTGCGCCCACCGCACGCAAGGGCGCCGTGTACCGGACGGTGCCCGCCGTGGCACCCGACCTGGCGCAGGTCGTGTTCTTCCGCAGCGCCACGGTCCGCCCCAGCGCGGGCGAGGCGCACGTGCATGTCGACGGCGAGTTCCACGTCGCACTGAAGCCCAACGGCTTCACGCGCCTGTGCGTGGCGCCGGGCGCGCATTCGCTGCAGGCCTACATCGACGATGCACCGCTGTACGCGGGCAAGGCGCAGCCGAAGACGCCGGCGATGCTCGAGGGCGGCAAGACGGTCTTCGTGGCGGTGGCTGAAATGGGCGAGGGCGCACCGGTGCGACACCGGAAGCGCGAAGCCGAACGCATGCTCAAGGACGCGCGCGAGCAGCGGCAGGTGATCAGCCGTGCGGACAGCGTGCAGCCCTGCCGCGAGCCTTCGCAGCAGGTCGCACGCCGCGGCCGGTAGGTAGGGCTCGCGCTCGCGCGCCCGCGTTCAGCGGATGTGCGTTGCATAGGCCGCCTCGGCGGCCTCCAGGTGCGTCCAGAAGCCTTGCGGCTGGCGGCCGTGCAGCACGTCGTCGAGCACGTCGAGGTGCGCGTGCCAGCCGCTGGACACGCTGAGCGTTTCCTTGCGGTCGGGCAGGCGTCGGTGCGTGAGCACCAGCCGTGTCGCGTGCTCGCCCTGCGGCGACAGCTCGAAGGTGACTTCGGACGCATCCTCGCGCTCGCTGCCCCAGCTGATGACCAGCAGGGTCGGTGCTTCGATGCGCAGCACGCGCGAGTTCTGCAGGTGGGTCTTGCGGTAGGCCGCGTAGCGTTCGGGCGCGACTTCGCCCGACAGCTCGGTGTGCTGGAAGCGCAACTCGAACACGCCACCGACCGCCTGCGCCATGGTGCCGCCGGCCAGCCAGGTGCGGCGCTTCTCGGGATCGACGAGGTAGGTCCAGACGCGGTCGATGGGCGCGGGCAGGGTGCGCTCCATGCGCAGGGTGCCGGGCTCGGTCTGCGTGCCCAGGCTGTGCTTCAAGGTCGTGGTCATGGTGCGGTGCTCCTTGGGTGAGTGAAGAGGGCGTTCATGCGCGGGCGTCGTCGGCCTCGCGCTGCAGTGCCTGCGCAAGCGCGTCCAGGCGATGGTTCCAGAAGACTTCGTAGGCGCGCAGCCAGGCATCGGCCGTGGCGAGCGCCGCCGGTTCGAGCCGGCACACGTGCGCGCGACCCTGCACCGTGCGCGACACCAGACCCGCACGCTCCAGCGTCTTCACGTGCTTGGAGGCGCCCGCGAACGACATGCGAAAGGGCGCGCCCAGTTCGCCCACGCTGCATTCGCCTTGCGCCAGCAGCTGCAGCATGGTGCGCCGCGTGCTGTCGGCCAGGGCGTGGAACACGGCGTCGAGCCGCTCGTCTTCGATTTCAAGTTCAACCATGAAGTTGAATATAGATCGATATGAAATTAAATTCAACCGATAGGTTGAATGATTGGGTGGCGTTACACCTGATACACCCGGGACGCCGTGCGCGCACCGGGCGCTGGAAGCCTTTGGGTCGCGCTCCTACGATGCCTTTCATTCCATTCACTCGCGAAAGAAAGAAACGAACGCATGAACACCCTCATCCAGCGCCGCACCCTGTTGCTCGCCGCCGCCGTGACCCCGCTCGCCGGCGCCTGCAGCGCCTGGCCGAAGAAGGGCGCGCAGGCCGACGCCGAAGCGCAGCTTGCCGAACTCGAGCGCGCCTGCGGCGGCCGCCTCGGCGTGACGGGCTTTCACACCGAGAGCGGCGCACGCTTGCAGCACCGCGCGCACGAGCGCTTTCCGCTGTGCAGCACCTTCAAGCTGGTGCTCGCGGCTGCCGTGCTCGAACGCAGCGCGACCGACGCCAGCCTGCTCGGGCGCCGCGTCAGCGTGGGCAAGGGCGACCTGGTGTCGCACTCGCCGGTCGCCGAGAAGCACCTCGCCACCGGCATGACCGTGCGCGAGATGTGCGCCGCCACCATGCAGTACAGCGACAACGCCGCCGCCAACCTGCTGCTGAAGGTGCTGGGCGGACCGGCCGCCGTCACGGCCTTTGCACGCCGCATCGGCGACTCCACCTTCCGGCTGGACCGCATGGAGCCCGAGCTGAACACGTCCATTCCCGGTGATCCGCGTGACACCACCACGCCCGCGGCCATGGCCGACAGCGTGCAGCGGCTGGCGCTGGGCGACGCGCTCGGCGCGCCGCAGCGCGACCAGATGCGCGAATGGCTGCTGGGCAACACCACCAGCACCGAGCGCTTCCTGGCCGGCGTGCCGGCGGGCTGGCGCGTGGGCGACAAGACCGGTGCGGGTTCGTACGGCAGCACCAACGACGTCGGCGTGCTGTGGCCGCCGTCGGGCGCGCCGCTGGTGCTCGCGGTCTACCTGACCTTTCCCGACAAGGACGCGAAGAACCGCAACGACGTGGTCGCCTCGGCCACGCGCATCGCGGTGCAGGCGCTGGCGGGCTGACGTGAGGGACTGAGGCCGCAGACGGGGCCACAATGGGTGGCTCCATCTTTCCACTGCCGCCCCATGGACCTGAGGTCTCTTCGCTATTTCATCGCGGTGCTCGAAGCCGGCAGTCTCTCGCGCGCTGCCGCGTCGCTGTACGTGGCGCAGCCCGCGCTGACCGCGCAGATCAAGAAGCTCGAAGCCGAACTGGGCACGCAGCTGTTCGACCGCTCGCACGTGGGTGTCACGCCGACGGCCGCCGGGCTGCAGCTGTACCAGGACGCGCGGCGCCTGCTGTCGGATGCTGCCGCCATGCGCGAGCGGCTGCAGCGCGCACCCGACGGGCCCGAGGGCTCGGTCACCGTGGCCGTGCCGTTCCTGCTGGCCTCGCTGCTGCTCGGGCCCGTGCTCACGCGGCTGAAGCAGTCGCACCCGCGCATCCGCGTGTTCGTGATCGACGACCTGAGCCTGATGGTGCGCAAGGCGATGGTCGATCGCCGGGCCGACATCGGCCTGCTGGTCGACACCGCGAGCGTCGAAGGGCTGGACGTGCGCCCCTTCGTGCGCGAGGGCATGTTCCTCTGCGGCTTCGACGCCAGGGGCGAGGTGGCGGCATTGCTTGGAAAAGGAACGAAGGGCGGGCGCGCGAAGAAGGGCGCACCCGTGCGTCCCACGGTGCCGTTCGCGCACGCTGCGAATCTGCCGCTGGTGCTGCAGTCGCGCCGCTTCAGCATCCGCCAGCGCGTCGAGGCGACCGCCGAGACGCTGGGCGTGGAACTCAACGTGGTGCACGAGCACGATTCGGCGCGCGTGCTGCGCTCGCTCTACCTGGCGGGTGCGGGCTTCACGGTCACGCCCGCCTGCGCGATCGCGGACGGGCCGGGTGAGCAGCCGAACTGGCTGATCGCGCGCATCGTGGAGCCCGAGCTGGTCCGCACTTACCACCTCGCGACGCCGGCCGGCAAGGTGCCCGACGCGGCCACGCAGGTCGTGATGCAGGTGCTGGCCGACGAAGCGCGATCGATGATCGCCTTGGGCCGCTGGGACGCGCAGTTCCTGGGCGACGGCAAGGCGTAGCGCCAGCCATACCGTGCGGCGGGTCCGCATGTCGGGGCCATCACCTTTTGTGATGGCCGCGCATCAGCAATCGGTATTTGTTGTCCGGCGGCGTTGGCTGCGACAGTTCTCCCCGACGGTGCACAGGCACCGGCCCCAAGGAGACACATGCCCGTACTTTCGCCCGAGGTCGCCAATGTCGGCGAACTCGTATCCCGCGCCGCACGCCTGCATGCCCGGCAGATCGCCGTGACCAGCCCGCCGCGCAGCTGCACCTACGAACAGCTCGACCGCCGCGCGAACCGCCTGGCCAGCGCCCTGCGTGGCCTGGGGCTGCAGCGCGGCGACCGCGTGGGCGTGTACCTGCCGAACTGCATCGAGATCGTCGAGCTGGAGTTGGCCTGCTACAAGGCCGCGCTGGTGAAGGCGCCGATGAACGCGCGGCTCGCACCGGTCGAGGTGGCCGAGGTCATCGAGAACAGCGATGCCGCGCTGATCGTCACCACCGCCGCGCGCGCCGAGACCTTCCTGCCGCTGCTGAAGGGCGCCGCCCCGAAGCTCCTGCTGCTCGATGCGGCGGAGGGCTCGCCCGCGTCCTACGAAGGGCAGCTGGCGCTCGCGAGCGACGCCTTCACAGCGGAGCGCGTGCGCGCCGACGAACTGGCCGTGCTGCACTACACCTCGGGCTCCAGCGGCGTGCTCAAGGCCGCGATGCAGACCTTCGGCAACCGGCTGGCGCAGCTGCGCAAGTTCCTCTCGCGCAGCGAAGGCCTGCGCCCCGGCGACCTGCTGGGGCTGGTCGGGCCGATCACGCATGCCTCGGGCATGCAGATCGTGCCGGCGCTGTGCAGCGGCGCGACCATCCGCCTCTTCACCGGCTTCGAACCCGCACGCTTCCTGGACGACATGAAGAAGGAGCGCGTCACGCACACCTTCATGGTGCCGACCATGATCAACATGCTGCTGGCCGAGCTGCAGGGCCGCTACCGTCCGCTGCCCGACCTGCATCGCCTGGGCTACGGCGCAGCGCCGATGGCGCCCGCGAGGATCATGCAGGCGATGGACGTGTTCGGCCCGGTGCTGTCGCAAGGTTACGGCGCGGGCGAGACCACCTCGGGCGTGTGCGGCCTCTCGGTGGAGGACCACCTGTTCGCGCGCGCCGCGATGCCCGAGCGGCTGGCCTCGTGCGGCCGGCCGTTCCTCGAGTCGGTGGTGGAGATCGTCGATGACGAGGGCCAGCCCGTGGCGCCCGGCGAAGTGGGCGAGATCGTGGTGAGCGGCGAAGACGTGTTCGCTGGCTACTGGCGCGCACCCGAACTCACGGCCGAGGTGCTCAAGCAGGGCCGCTACCACACGGGCGATCTCGCGCGCGCCGACGACGAGGGCTACATCTACATCGTCGACCGCAAGAAGGACATGGTCATCAGCGGCGGCTTCAACGTGTATCCCTCGGAGGTCGAGGCCGTGCTGTACCAGCATGCGGCGGTGGCCGAGGCCTGCGTGTTCAGCGTGCCCGACGACAAGTGGGGCGAGGCGGTGGCCGCGCACATCGTGCTGAAGCCGGGCGTTTCGCCCGACACGGCCGGGCTCGACGATTTCTGCGCCGCGCGGCTCGCGGGCTTCAAGCGGCCGCGCCGCATCGAGTTTGTCGAATCGCTGCTGAAGAACGCCAACGGCAAGGTCGCGCGCAAGGCGATCCAGACGCCGTACTGGGCCGGCCAGGCGCGGCGCGTCAACTGAACGAGAGGCAAGAGAACGACATGGACATCACGCTGACACCTTCCGCCGTTGCCACCGACGCTTCGGCCATCCGCGCGCCGCTGTTCGACGGTCCTTTCGAGGGCTCGCCGCGCGCGGCCGAGCTGATCGCGCGCATCGGCGACTTCCTGAACGGCGAGCTGGCCGACCTGGTGCGCGAGAAGGGCATCGACCACGAGCACGCGCCCGACAAGGACACGCTGCGCCACGTCTGGCGCCGTTCGCACGCGATGGGCTTCTACGGCATGACGCTGCCCCAGGCCATGGGCGGCCTGGGTCTGTCGCTGCTCGACCATGTGCTGGTGAAGGAATCGATCTACGCCAGCGGCTCGCCGCTCGCGCCGCACGTGTTCGGCGAACTCAGCGGGCCGCCGCGCGTCGGCGCGCTCGCGAAGTTCGCCACGCCGGCGCAGATGGCGCAGTTCATCCAGCCTGTAGCGCAGGGCGAGAAAGCGATCTGCTTCGCGCTCACCGAGGCCGAGGCCGGTTCGGATGCCGGTGCGGTGCAGACGAAGGCGCGGCGCGAGGGCGACGTGTACGTGCTCGACGGGCGCAAGCGCTTCATCTCGGGCTCGCCGTTCGCCGATTTCGCGGTGCTGATGGCGTCCACCTCGGACGACCCGGCACGCCGCGAGGTGACGGCGTTCTTCGTCGACCTGACGCAGCCGGGTGTCGAGGTGCAATCGGGCTACAAGACCATGGCGGGCCAGTCGACCACGGGCGACATCGTGCTCACCGGCTGCCGCGTGCCGGCGGCGAACCTCATCGGCGAGCCCGGCAAGGGGCTGGCGCTGGCACTGGGGCGCATCACGGTCAACCGGTTGCTGCATTGCCCGGGCATGGTGGGGCTGGCGACCGTGGCGCTGAAGGACGCGCGTGACTACGCGCGCACGCGCCGCCAGTTCGGCCGTTCCATCGCGCAGTTCCAGGCCATCCAGCATTCGCTGGCCGACATGGCGACGCAGCTGAGTGCGGCGCGTGCGCTGATGCTGTCGACCGCGCGGCAGATCGACGCCGGCGGCGACCCGCGCGCCGAGTCCTCGATGGCCAAGCTGTTCTGCTCGGAGGCCGCGTTCCGCGTGGCCGACGCGGCGGTGCAGATCCATGGCGGCGAGGGCATCGTGCAGGGGCGGCGCGTGGAGTTCCTGTTCCGCATGCTGCGCATGTACCGCGTGCTCACGGGCACGAGCGAGATCCAGAAGAACATCATCGCGCGCGAACTGATTGGCGACGCGGCCTGAGCGCCGCACCCGGCCACGACACGCAGGAGACAAGACACCTATGACTTTCCACATTCACCGCCGCGCGCTGTGCCGCGCGATCGCTGCCTCGGCGCTGCTGCCGACGCTTCCCGGCATTGTTCGTGCAGCGGGAGCTGCCGCTGCTTGGAAGCCGAACCGTCCCATCAAGTGGGTCGTGCCGTACCTGGCCGGCACCGGCCCGGACAACGGCGCTCGCATCATGGCGGAAGCGGTCGGCCCCTTGCTGGGGCAGCCGATCGTCATCGAGAACCGTGGCGGCGCGGCCGGCAACATCGGCGCACGCCAGGTCGCGCGCGCCACGCCCGACGGCTACACCTGGATCTACTCGGCCGCGCCCATGGCCGCCAACATGCGCATGCAGCAGAACCCGGGCTACGACGCCGTGAAGGACTTCCGCCACATCATGCGGCTCACCACGTCCGATGTGCTCTTGGTGGTGAACCCGGCCTCGGGCATCCAGACCCTGCAGGATCTGGTGGCGCGCGCGCGGGCCAACCCCGGCAAGCTGGACTACGCCTCGGGCGGTGTCGGCACGCCCTCGCACCTGGGCGTGGAGCTGTTCCTGCACGCGGCGGGTGTGCAGGCCCTGCATGTGCCGTACAAGGGCGCGTCGGAGCTGGTCAACGCGGTGCTGGGCAACCAGGTGAGCTTCGGCATGCCGATCTTCTCGGTGGCGTTCCCGCATGTGCAGGGCGGCAAGCTGCGCGCGCTCGGCGTGGCCGGCAGCAAGCGCAACGCGGCCTTGCCGGAGGTGCCGACGCTGGCCGAACTGGGGCTGCGCGGTGTCGAGCTCACGTCGTGGGGCGGCGTGTCGGTGCCTGCGGGCACGCCCGACGCCATCGCCGCGCGCATCTATGAAGCGTTCGGCCAGGCCTTGAAGCAGCCGTCGGTGATCACGGCGCTGACCGATCTGGGCAGCCAGGTGAGCCCGTCGACGCCCGAGGCCTACGTGCAGGCCTTCGCGAGCGAGATCGAGTTGACCGAGCGGATGATGAAGACCGCGAAACTGCAGCCGCTGTGACGCGGGACTGACTCGGCGCCTCAGAGCACGAACCACCCCACGGCCACGTAGTGGCTCGTGGTGCCGGCCAGCACGAACAGGTGCCAAGCGCCGTGCGCATGCCGCAGCCCCCACCGGTTGCGATAGAACACCGTGCCGACCGTGTAGAGCACGCCGCCCGCGACCAGCCAGGCGAGCCCCGTCGCGTGCAGCTTTGCCGCCAGCGGCGCGGCGGCCAGCACGCAGAGCCACCCCATGCCGATGTACAGCGGCAGCGAGGGCTTCTTCGCCGCATTGGCGTCAGCGGGTTTCAGTTCGCGCCAGATGCCGAAGCACGCCGCGCTCCAGATCGCCGCGAGCAGCAGCCAGCCCCAGGTGCCTTGCAATGTGACCAGCGCGAAGGGCGTGTAGGTGCCTGCGATGAGCAAGAAGATCGCGCAGTGGTCGGCGCGCTCCCACAGCCGCTTGCTCCGGCCGCGCGTGCTGTGAAAGAGGGTGGAGGCCGCATACAGCGCCACCGCCGAGAGCGAGAACACGAGGCCGCCGGCGATGCGCGCCGGGTCGCCGGTCGGCAGCGTCTTGGCGAGCAGCAAGGCGGCCGCGGGCAGCGCGAGCAGCAGGCCGAACAGGTGGCTGTAGCCGTTGAGTCGTTCGCCGGGGTACATGGCAGATGGGCAGAGGAGAGAACGCCACCCTAGGCAAGGGCCGTGACGCCGCCGTGACCGGGCAAACCCCTGTTGGATTCTGGTTGCAAATGTTTACATTCGGCAGCCGGGATGCGATCCCGACACCCGCCGCGTGCTTTGGCGCACCAGCGCCGGCGGGCCTTCTCACTGCGAGGGACTGCCGATGAAAAAACGTTTGATGTCGTGGCGCCGGGCTGCTGCTCTGTGTGTTGCCATGGGGTGTGCCGCCGCTGCTGTCGGCGCTTCCGCGCAGGGGCTGCAGTTCAAGTGGGGCCATGTCTATGAGCCCGCGAGCATCTTTCACCAGCAGGCCGAACTCGCGGCGCGCAAGATCGCCGAGCAGTCGGGCGGCCAGATCAAGATCGAGGTGGTGCCTGCCTCGAAGCTCGGGCAGGAGCGCGACTACGCGCTGATGCTCGCCAACGATTCCATGCAGATCGCCTACGTCGGCCAGGCCACGCTGGCCGAAGGCTATCCGCCGCTGGGCCTGGGCAGCTATCCCTTCGCCTTCAAGGACCTGGACCACGTACGCAAGTACCTGGTGAGCCCGCTGCTCGCGGACCTGATGAAGGGCTACAACGAGAAGAGCGGCAACCGCATGGTCGCGGCGGTCTACTACGGTGCGCGGCAGGTGACCTCGGGCAAGCCGCTGCAGCGCCCCGAGGACTTTCGCGACCTGCGCCTGTACGTGCCCGACGCCGCAGCCTACCAGCTGTTCGCGACCGCGCTCGACGCCAAGCCCGTGTCGCTGCCGTTCAACAGCCTGTACGGCGCGCTCAAGAAGAACGAGGTCGAGGCGCAGGAGCATCCGCTGGGCACCGTGCGCGCCAAGCAGCTGTACGAGGTGCAGAAGTACGTGCAGCTCACGGGCCACATCTACGACACGCTGGGCATCGTGATCGGCAAGGCGGCCTGGGCGCGGCTCACACCGCCGCAGCAGGCGATGGTGGAAAAGACCCTGGCCGACACGGCGAAGTGGACCAACGTCGGCGTGATCGCCAGCGAATTGGAGGACGAACAGTTCCTGCGCGGCAAGGGCATGACGGTGCAGCCGGTCAACCGGCTGCCGCTGCTGGAGCGCGTGACGAAACGGTCGACGCCCGAGCAGATGGGCGCGCGGCCGGGCGACTTCGCCAAGCTGCAGGCACTGGCAGGCGCCGCGAACTGACGCGGCGCTAACCTGCCCGCTGTCGGTAGCCGCGCGGCGTGCTGCCGGTCCACGTGCGAAACGCGCGGTGAAAGGCCGGCGTGTTGTCGAAGCCGACCGAAGCCGCGATGCGGTCGATGGGCTCGCGCGTCTTCACGAGGCGCTGGATCGCGAGGTCGCGGCGCACTTCCTCCTTGAGCGCACGAAAGCTCGTGCCTTCGGCGGCGAGCTGGCGCGACAGCGCGCGCTCCGACATGTGCATCGCGCGCGCCGCCGCGCCCAGCGTGGCGTCCGACGCGAGGTGCGCGGCGACGAACTCGCGCACCGCGGCGCTGGTGGTGTCGTGGTCGAAGGTGACGAAGATCCAGTCGTCGGGCGCGCGGCGCACGAAGTCCAGCAGTTCGGTGCGCGTGCGCTGGAAGGTCTGGCGCAATATCGGTTCGGCAAAGCGCACGGAGGAACTGTCCTGCTCGAACTGCACCGGGCCGGGGAACAGGTTCGCGTACTCGTCGAAGCGCGCCGGGCGCGGGAACGCGAAGCCGACGCCCAGCACCGGCAGTTGCCGGCCCATGAGCCACGAGGCAACACCGTGGATCAGCTTGACCATCAGCGCATGGCCGAAAGGCGTGGTGGGCCGCGTGGCGGCTTCGGGGGGCGGCGCGATGGTGATCGTGGCCACGCCGTGGGCGCGTGTCATGCGAAGGCGGTGGTCGTCCAGCAGCAGGTTCCAGAAGCGCGTGAAGCGGTACATGGCGACCATGAGCGAGGGCGCGTCGAGCAGGCTGAGCCCGAGGTATTTGAGCGCGCCCGCGCGGATCGGGCGCGACCACAGGCCCAGCATCTCGTCGCCCATGAAGAGCGACACGCACTCGTACATGCGCACGAACTGCTCGCGTGTGACACGCGCGCCTTCCTGGCGCAACAGCTGCGGCGCGATGCCGGCCTGCGTGGCCAGCATGTCGATGTCGCGCGGGCTCAGCTGGCGGCGCGCACCGCTCAGCAGGTGCTGCAGGAAGCTGACGGCGACGGTGGCGCGCTCGGGTGGCATGCAGAAGGAGGTGAAGAGGCAGGAGGTGAAGAGGCGGTTGGCGGATTTTGCAAATGAATGGGCGCGATCTGCAAGCAATGGCGTAGCGGCCAAGGCTATCGTAGCCCTGAAGCGCCACATTGCCGTGGCGGAACCCGCAACAACCAAAGGAGCCCTGCCGTGATCGAACGGAACGTCACCCTGCACATGGACGAAGAGGTCGCCGTCGTGACCCTCAACCGTCCCGCCAAGCGCAACGCCATCGACGAGGCCACCCTGGCCGCGCTGGATGCCGTGTTCTCCGCGCTGCCGCGCGAGGCCAGGGCCGTGGTGCTGACCGGCGCGGGGCCGCATTTCTGTGCCGGGCTCGACCTGAAGGAACACCACGACAAGGAACGCACGGCGGTCGACTTCATGCGTGTGTGCCAGCGCTGGCACAGCACCTTCGACAAGATCCAGTACGGCGGCATCCCGGTGGTCGCGGCGCTGCATGGCGCGGTGGTCGGCGGCGGGCTGGAACTGGCGGCGGCCACGCATGTGCGCGTGGCCGATCCGTCGACCTACTTCGCGCTGCCCGAGGGGCAGAAGGGCATCTTCACCGGCGGCGGCGCGACGGTGCGCGTGGCACGCATCATCACGCCGGGCCGCATGGTCGAGATGATGCTCACCGGCCGCGTGCTCGACGCCCGCGCCGGCAAAGGGCTGGGCCTGGCGCACGAGATCGCCGCGCCCGGCGAGAGCCTGCGTGCCGCGATGGTGCTGGCCAAGCGCGTGGCGAAGAACGCGGCGCTGTCGAACTACGCGATGGTGACGTCGATCAGCCGCATCGCCGACATGTCGGCCACCGACGGGATGTTTGCCGAGTCGCTGATGGCGGCGGTGGTGCAGACCGGCGGCGAGGTGCAGACGCGGTTGGGGGCGTTCGTCGACAAGTCGCTTGCCAAGGTGACCCCCGAGCAAGTCGCGGGCTGAGACCCGGCTTCATTCAACCTTCTCAAGCGTCGAAAGCGCGCTGCAGTTCGTTCGAGAGCGTGGCGGCCAAGGCTTCGCGCTGCGGCGCGGGGCGCCAGAAGCTGCGCGTGAGAGCGCCGGTTGACTCCCACTCGGGATGGCTGCGGGCCGGCTGCACCGCGCGCACGGCACCGGCCGCGGCGCGCATGAGCGTGTCGTCATCCTCCGCCGACGGGGCTTCGGTGCGGATGCGTTCGACGGCCGCATGGCCGCGCCGCTCCAGCGCCTGCGCAAGCTGCAGCTGCCATGCCGCGAGCGTGAACAGCACGCTGTCTTCCACCGTGAGTTCGTGCATGTCGCGCAGCTTGTTGGCCAGCTTGCGCCCGAGCGGGCCCCAGCCCTGCGACACCGCGCCGCCGATGGCACCGCCCAGCGCCGCGCCCGCGCCCAGCGACAGGCCTGCGACTGCCAGGTCAGCGACCACGCCCACGGCGGCGCCGATGACCGCGCCCTTGCCCAGGCGCAGGCCCGCGTCCTTCATCGCCTCGGGGTTGAAGAAGTCGAGCGTCCAGCGGCCTTCGATGATCGGCAGCGGCGCTTCGTCGGCGTCGTCCTGGCGAAAGCCGTACAGCGCGAGCAGGTCGTCGGTGCAGCGCTGGGCCTTGTCGAACACGTCCTTCTGCACGCCGGCGATCAGCGTCTGGCGGCGTGTGGCGTCGGCGAACTCGGCGGCTGGCACGGTGCGGCGGATGGCGGCTGCATCGACCAGCAGGTCGCCGATGCGCGTGCAGGCCGACTGGCGGCGCGCGACGGCTTCGGCGTCGAGGGCGTCGACCACGTCGCGCAGCACATCGCGTCGGTCGCGCAGCAGGGTGGCGAGGTCGTTGTACAGGTCGTGCTCGGCGCCCACGAAAGGCGCCGCTGCGTCGAAGCGCACCTGCACGTGCAGGCCGTAGGCCGAGAGCAGTTCTTTCCAGGCCGGCTCGCGGCTGGCGGCGTCGCGCACGAAGTTGAGCACCGGCAGCACAGGGCGCGCGCAGGAGTTCAGCAGCTCGATCTCGTCGCGGAACTTGGGCAGCACCGGTTCGCGCACGTCGATCACGAGAAAGGCCGCGTCGATGTCGAGCATCGCGCGCAGCACCTTGGCCTCCTGTTCGAACACGCCGTGTGCTTCGGGGCCTTGAAGAAAGCGGCGGATGCGCTCGGGCGGCGTGGCCTGCGCGGCGGCGTCGAGGCCGGCGAGGTGCTCGCGCAGCGCGACCGCATCCTCAAGGCCCGGCGTGTCGAAGAAGCGAACGGCGGGCTGGCCGTTCACCTCGAGATCGACCGACTCGACGTGGCGCGTGGTGCCGGGGCGCTGCGACACCTCGCCGAAAGTCACGCGCCGCGTGAGCGTGCGCAGCAGCGAGGTCTTGCCTGCGTTGGTGTGGCCGACGACGGCGATGCGGATCGGAGAGGTCATGCGGTGGCGGAGCCTTCCTGAAGGACGGCATCGAGCCGGTCGCTCGCGACGACGTGGGCCAACTCGGCGTCGCGCAGCCAGTCGCGCCAGCGCTGTGTGGCGGCGGCGTTCGGCGCATCAGTCAGCCAGAGGCGGCATTCGCCGCAATGCGTCAGCACCTCGCGCAGGAAGCGCTCGGTGCCGCGATCGGGGCTCGACGCTGCATGGCAGACGAGCAGCACGGTGCGCGGGTGGACTTGCGCGAGCTGGTCGAGCAACGCACGGCGCGCCGGGGCGCTGCCGTCGATGCGTTGCACCTGTGCGGTCGATGCAGACAGGCCGGCGGGCGGCCAGGGAAGATCGGGCGGCAGTTCGAAGCCGACGACGAACAGGCCGTCGTGCTGCTCGGAGGCCGACAGACCCGTGGGCGCAGTGAGGTGTTCCCGGCCCGGATCGGCATCGACGATGGCGGGCGGCGCCAGCGCGGCGAACCGGCTCAGCAGCTTGCGGTAGTAGGGCGCCTGCCAGTCGGGTTGAAGTGCGGGACGGCGATGGCGGCAGACGGCGGCGCTCAGCAGCACCAGCGCCAGGCGAGGCAGCAGCCCGTACACCGCGATGCAGCCGGTGAGCCACAGCGCCCAGGTGCGTTGGGCCGCTGCGCCGGGCACGGCCGACTGCACGGTGGCGGCATCGGGCACGGGAAAGCCGAGTTGCGCCGGCAGCCAGCCCAGCGCCTGCACCACGCGCACGAAGAAGGCGGGCTCGAGGATGGTGGTTTCCCAGCTCAGCGTGTAGCTGCGAAAGGCGAGGGCGAACAGCATCGCCGCCAGCACCACGGCGAACGACAGCGCCCAGATGCCATGGCTCACGAGCCCGAAGGCCCAGGGCAGCAGGCGCGCGCGTGTGAGCAGCCCGGTGGCCGCGCGCACCAGCAGCGGCGCCTGGCCGCGTTGGCCGCCCGCTACGCGTGCGGTGAGCGACAGCCACAGCCAGCCCAGCGAGGCGGTGCCGAAGGTGCCCGCCGGCAGCCACAGGCCGACCAGCCACAGCGCCAGCGTGAGCGCGTGCAGGCCCAGCAGGCTCACGAGCGCGACGATCACGTTGATGTGGCGATCGCTCCCGCCGACCACCTGGCCCGCGAGGCCCAGCCCGGCGATGACGACCAGGGCCACTAGCGCCAGCAACACCCAGGGTGCCCATTGCCGGCCGCGCGCGAGTTCGGCCTGCAGGCCCATGCGCTCGCCGAGCTGGCGGGCGCGTTCAACGATTCGGGAGTGGCCGTCGGCGTTGCGTGAGGCCGCCGTGCGAAGGGCTGAGGCGTCGTCGAGCGGGCCGTTCTGTTCGGTCCATCGGACCGCCTCGGTGATCACCGCATCCGGAAAGGCAGGTGCGCGCAGCGCGGTGGTGGTGATCAACAGGGTCCCTTCTTCTTCGCCAATGACGCCCCGCGACAGGCGCACAGGAGTGCAGCGGCGGGGGCGCGCAAATTATGCCCGGCGCATGGGGACGGCCTGCTCACGCGCAACGGGGCCGCGAACGGCCCCGTTGCGCTGCATGTGCAGCAAGAAAGGAAAGAGCGCGCGGTCGGCGGCTTTCAGCGCAGGCCGAAGAACGACAGCACGGCCACGACGACCACGACCAGACCGACGATGTAGATGATGGAATTCACGCGAGGGCTCCTTGTGGTTGGCGATGACCCAGCATCCGGCGCCAGGCGGCTTACGGGTGTCGGCGAGGGGCGGCGCGTGCTGTAGGACTCGCGAAGCGCGGATGCGACGACAAATACCCGCGGCAGGCGTTTGCGTGGGCGCCCAGCCCGATGTGTGACCATTGTTTGCATTGAGCGGCAGGCATCCACGCAAGACTCTGGCCCTTTCCGAAAGGGCAAGGTCATGCGGCTCACCGAGCATTCCCCGTTCACAGGTTCCCACCCCCTGCAC
>NZ_QXMN01000142.1:0-2460 GCF_003581445.1 Acidovorax cavernicola
CTCGAGCATCGCGGCCTCGGCAAAGCCCAGGCTGCGCGCGAGCAGCACTTCGGGAAACTGGCTGGCGTTATTGTTGAATTCGAGCACCTGGTCGTTATAGGCCTGGCGCGCAAAACCGATGCGGTTCTCGGTGCTGGTGATTTCTTCGCTCAGGCGCAGCATGTGGGCGTCGGCCTTGAGCGCGGGATAGGCTTCGCTGAGCATCATCAGCCGGCCCAGCTGCGCGCCCAGCGCCGATTCGGCCTGCGACAGCAGACCGATCGCGGCCGCGTCCGCTGGCCTGGCGCGCGCCTGGTCGGCCGCGCTGCTGGCCGCGCCGCGCGCGCGGATCACGGCTTCGAGCGTGCCGGCTTCATGGGCCATGTAGCCGCGCGCCACTTCGACCAGGTTGGGCACGAGGTCGTGGCGGCGCTTGAGCTGCACATCGATCTGCCCGAACGCATTGGCGATGCGGTTGCGCGCCACCACCAGGCGGTTATAGGCCATGACCGCCCAGGCCACGATGCCCACTGCCACCACCAACACTGTCCAGCCGATCACGCCCATAAATGCTCCGGTACGGTTTGTATCAAACAGTTAAGACCGCCATGGTAACCAAGCCGCGCCAGGACGCAAGATCGCTCAGCCGCCTTGATTTCTCATCCAGTCGGCCGTGCCCATGAAGCTGTTGACCAGGCGCAGGCGCAGCGCCTCGGGCACCTCGGTCTCGCGCATCGCCTGGTCCATGCAGGCCACCCACTGGTCGCGCTCGCGCACGCCGATGGCGAACGGCATGTGGCGCATCTTCAGCCGCGGATGGCCGAAGCGGCTCTGGTAATGGTCGGGGCCGCCCATCCAGCCGCAGAGGAACCAGAACAGCTTCTGGCGCGCGCCGTCGAGCTCGGAGCCATGGGCCGCGCGCAGTTCGGCATAGCCGGGCTCTAGGTCCATCAGGTCGTAGAAGCGGTCGACCATGCGCTGGATCGCGGGCTCGCCGCCAATCCATTCAAAGGGGGTGTCAAAAGGCGGTTTGTCTTCAATCTGCATGGCGATCAGGCGCTGGCGGGCAGCGCGTTCAGGAAACGAAAGGCGAGCCGCAATTGTCCCGCAGCACGGGCCGCAGCCCGCGCAGCAGGTCTATTCCGCCGCCTGGCGCAAGGTGGTCATCACCGGCCGGCGCAGCACTTCGCGCAGCCCCCACCAGCCCGCGAGCCAGGCGAGCACCGCGCCGGCCAGCGCGCCGCCTATGGGCACCCAGGGCGAGGCGCTCCAGGCGAAGTCGAACACATAGCGCGCCAGCGCCCAGCCCACGGCCATGGCCACGCAGCTCGCGAGAAAGCCGGCGAGCAGGCCCACGCCCGCGAGTTCGGCGCGCTGCACCTGGCGCAGCAGGCTGGCGCGCGCGCCGACGGCACGCATGATGGCGTACTCGCGCGCGCGCTCCTCGCGCGTCGCCGTGACGGCCGCGAACAGCACCACCAGGCCCGCGGCCAGCGTGAAGATGAACAGGAACTCGACCGCGCGAATGACCTGGTCGAGCACCTGCTGCACCTGCGCCAGCGTGCTCGCCATGTCGACATTGGTGATGTTGGGAAACTGGCGCACCAGCGCGTTGTCGAAGCCCGGCGTAGCCGGCGCGCGGTAGGCCGCGAGGTAGGTCACGGCCACGCCGGGCAGCTGCTCGACCGGGTACATCGCGAAGAAGTTGGCGCGCATCGAACCCCAGTCGACCTTGCGCAGGCTGGTGATGCGGGCTTCGTTGCGCACGCCGCCGATATCGAACGTCAGCCGGTCGCCGAGCTTGAGGCCCAGCGTCTCGGCAATGCCCTCCTCCAGGCTGATCGCGTCCTTTTCGCCGGGCGTCCAGCGGCCCGCGACCACGGGGTTGTGCTGCGGCGCCTGCGCGGCCGTGGACAGGTTGAACTCCCGGTCCACGAGGCGCTTGGCGCGGTCTTCGGTGTAGTCGTCGGGATGGACATCACGGCCGTTGACCTGCACCAGCCGGCCGCGGATCATCGGATACCAGTCGTAGCGCGCCACGCCCTGGTCCTTGAGCACTTGCTGGAAGTCCTGCGTCTGGTCCGGCATGATGTTGATCACGAAACGGTTGGGCGCATCGGGCGGCGAGGCCGCGCGCCAGCTGCCGATCAGATCGGTGCGCAGCAGCACCAGCAGCACCAGCGCCAGCAGGCCCACGGCCAGGCTGCTGACCTGCAGCACGGCATACACGGGCCGCGCCGAGATCTGGCGCGTGGCCAGCACCAGCCAGCGCGGCGCCGTCGATTCGTTGACCATGCGCCGCAGCATCTTCACGGCCAGCCAGGCCAGGCCCGCGAACAGCAGCACCGCGGCGCCGAAGCCGCCGACCGCGATCAGGCCCAGCTTCAGGTCGCGGCTCACGGCCAGCAGCAGCGCCGCAAAACCGGCCACGCCCAGCCCCAGCACCAGCCACGAAGCCGGCTTGATCGCGCCGAGGTCGCG
>NZ_QXMN01000050.1:0-47076 GCF_003581445.1 Acidovorax cavernicola
ACAGATAGGCGCCGCCAACCATCAGCAACGGCGCGATCAGCCATGGTGCAAAGCTGGTCAGCAGCAGCGCCACCGGCAACGCGCCCGCAGACAGAAAGCCCAGCCACGCAACCGGCCCGACCGTGGCACCCCACGCCGTCACGCAGGGCACGATGGCCGCGACCAGCAGCGCCGCTCCGACCACACGCAACCCGACTCGTCGGCGCGCAGGCACTTCGCGCCCGCGCGTCAGCTGTTCGTGGTGCCGGTCCATGGCGAAGCTCAGGCACGACATGCCCGCGTAGGCCAGTGCAAAGCCGAGCAACGAAGCCCACACCGTCGTCATCGCGCCTTCCTCCGCAGATGGCGCAGCGCGCCCAGCGCCGCGAGCCCGAAAGCCACCGCGCCCAGTTCGACGCCCAGGCTCTCCCAGTCGCCGCGCAGCAGTTGCGCCAGCATGTGATCGCCCGTGGTCACGACATTGAGCGCCGGCAGCAGCAGGCACAGCGCGGCCAGCGCGCCGAGCTGTTCGCGCCATGCGCGCGCCGGCTGGCGCAGGAAGGCATGCACCAGCGCCAGCGCCCACAGCGCGAAGAAGACCTGCAGTTCGCGGTCGGCGCGGTGCCCGATGCCCACCGGTACCAGCCGGTTGGCCCACAGGTAGCCCACGCAGGCGATGGCCAGGCCCGCGATCGCCGCGACGTTCAGCGCTTCGACGAGCCGGTAGACCCGCGCCGTCGCGCCGCCGAACTCGCCCAGGTGCTTCTGCCGGCGCTTGACGATGAACAGCACCGCGCCCGAGCCCATCATCGCGGTGCCCGCGAGCCCGCACAGGAAGTAGAGCCACTTCATCGGCCAGCCGCCGAAGGTGACCATGTGCAGCCCGCCCATGGCCGACTGCGCGAGCATGGCCGCGCCGCCGTCCGCGGCGCCCGGCAGGCGCACGCGCTGCACTTCGCCGGTGGCGGCCGAGAACTGCACCATGCCGGTGGTGGCGCTGAGGCGGCGCGCGGACTCGTCGTCGCCGTTCCATCCGTACACGCCGATGCGCGCGGCGGCGTCGCCCGGGTGGTCGATGACGACCGCGCGCACCGGCTGGCCCATCTGTGCCTGGCCGCGCGCGGCAAAGGATTCGAGCGCGGGCACGGGCATCGCGCGGCCAGTGGGCGCGGGCTTGTCGCTGTCGCCCAGCTCGGCCGCGAAGCGCACCTGCGCCGCCGGGCCCGTGCCGTAGTGCAGGACCTTGCCGGCCGGCATGAAGGTGGTGCCCGAGATCACCAGGCCGGTGTAGGCGATCATGAACTGGAAGGGCAGCGTCAGCACCGCCACGGCGTTGTGCGCGTCGAGCCAGCTGCGCTGGCCTTTCTTGGGCCGGAAGGTGAAGAAGTCCTTGAAGATGCGCTTGTGCGTGATGACGCCCGACACCAGCGCCACCAGCATCGCCATCGCGGCGATGCCGACGATCCACAGGCCGACCGTGCCGGCATGCAGCTCGTAGTGAAAGTCGACGAAGTGGTGGCCGCCGAGCGTGGCACGTGTCGCGTGGCCACCCTCTTCCTTCATGGGTCGACCCGTGGTGGGGTCGAGCGAGGCGCTCGCGTACTGCTGATTGGCGTCGAACCAATAGACCTTGAGCTCGCCGCCGCCCTGCGCGTCGGACGGCCACAGTTCCCACATCGCGGCGCCCGGGTGGTGCTCGGCCATGTAGGCCAGGCCCCAGGCCAGGCGCTGTGCGCGGTCGGCGGTAGGCTCGCCCTTCTTCGCTGCGGCGGCGGCTTCCTCGGCGTGGTGCTCCGGCGTCATCCAGTGGGTGATGGGCTCGTCGAACACCGCCAGCGTGCCGGTGAGGAACACCGCGAACAGCAGCCACGAGAACCACAGCCCGCACCAGGTGTGCAGCCAGGCCTGGGCTTGGCGGAAACCGCCTTGCGACGTGGCCTTGGTTTTCTTCGTGCTCATGCCCCGCCTCCCGCGCCGCGCAACATCAGGCCCAGCCCGGCCAGCACCACGGCCGGCAGCAGCAGACCCACCCAGGCGCGGAGCAGCGACACGGGCGCAAACGCCCAGATCACGGCGACGGTGTAGACCGCGAAGCTGAATTGCATGCCCCCGAGCGCGGCCTCGGCGGGGGTGGCCGGCAGCACGGCGGCCAGGAAGACGGCGACGGCCGAGGCCAGCGCGTAGCCACCGAGCACGGCGGCCGCGACGCGGGACAGCAGCCGCAGGGCGGGAGAAAAGGAGGAAGAGCGGGTGTTCATCGGGGACGGAAAAACAGGGCGCGGAAATGCGCCCCACCCCTACATGACAAACGAGAACGAAAAAAGGGTCATACCGGGTGCCGGATGGTGTGCCGGCCCCCGCCTGTTCGCACTCAGAACGCGTAGCTCAGCGTCGCCACGGCGTTGCGCGGCGTGCCGAAGTAGGCCTGCCCGTCGATGTTGCTGTAGTACTTCTTGTCGAAGAGGTTCTCGATGTTCAGCTGCAGCGCCAGCTTGGGCGTGAAGGCGTAGCGCGCCATCAGGCTCACGACCGCGCGCGAGCCTTGCTGGTAACGCAGGTCGACATCGTTCACGCTGTACGCGTAGTACGTGCGGTTCTGCCAGTTCACGCCGCCGCCCAGGGTGAGCCGGTGCCACGCGCCGGGCAGGCGGTAGGTGGTGAACAGCGTGGCCTGCGTGGTCGGCATGGTGGTGTTGATGCGGTTGCCGTTGCCTTCGCGGCCCAGCGTGCGTGCGATGCCCGCGCTCAGCTGCCAGCCGGGGGCCAGCTCGCCCGACACCTGCAGCTCGATGCCCTTGCTGGTCACGCCGCGTGCGCCGTAGTAGGCGCCTTCGGTCGAGTTGGGCACAAGCTTGGTGCCGTCGCGCTGGGCCACGTTTTCCTGTTCGGCGCGGAAGACGGCGATCGAGGTGTTGAGCTTGCCGTTCAGGTGCTCGCCCTTCAGGCCGATCTCGTAGCTCTTGCCGGTCACCGGGTCGAGGTAGGCGCCGCTGGCGTCGCGGTAGTTCTGCGGCTGGAAGATGTCGGTGTAGCTCGCGTACACCGAGTAGGTGTCGCCCAGGTCGTACACCAGCCCCGCGTAGGGCGTGAACACCTCGTGCTTGCGGGTGACCGGGGCGTCGGCGGTCAGGCGCGTGGAGCGCCAGCTGTTCTGGCGGCCGCCCACGATGAACTTGAGCGAATCGGTCAGCGACAGGCGCGCGGCGCCGTAGTAGCCGGTCTGGCGTGTCTTGGTGATGCCCGAGACCTTCAGCGGGTCCCAGTTCGGCTCGGGGTACGACAGGGCGTTCCAGTCGTAGAAGTTGCCGGTGTCGGGCAGCGCGCTGGTGCGCGGATGGTTGGCCTCCACGTAGCGCGACTGGCTGTTGGTGACGCCCACCACCAGCTCGTGCGTGCGGCCCAGCAGCGTGAAGGGACCGGTGGCCTGCAGGTCGAGGCTGTTCTGGCGGAATTCGTGCTGGAAGTAGCCTGGCAGCGAGCCCAGGCCGGTGCCGGTGAGGCGGTCCAGGTCGCCGTAGAGGTACAGCAGCTTGGCGTTCTGCTTGCTCTGGCGGTGCGAGCCGTTGGCCTTGAGCTTCCAGCCGTTGTCGAACTGGTGCGTGAGGTTCGCGAAGGCCGTGGTGGTGGTCGTGTCCCAGTGGGTCCACGGCGTGCCGATGGTCTTGGAGCGGTCCCAGCGGGTGGCCGTGCCGTCGGCGAAGGTCAGCGGCAGGCCGCCCCAGGTCGACGAGGTGGGTCGAGTGGCCTGCGACTCGATGCCCACGCTCAGCGTGGTGCTCGGCGTGAGGTCGGCATCGACCACGCCGTACAGCACGTGCTTGCGGCCGTGGTATCTGTCGATGAAGGAGTCGCGGTCTTCCGTCATGCCGATGATGCGGGCGCGCACACGGCCGTCCTTCGTGACCGGCGTCTGCAGGTCGACGGTGCCGCGACGCAGGTTCCACGAGCCCAGCGCGAGCGACGCATTGCCGGCGAACACCTTGCTGTCGGCATGCTTGCGCACCAGGTTGACCGAGGCCGACGGGTTGCCCGCGCCGGTGAGCAGCCCGGTCGAGCCACGCACGACCTCGATGCGGTCGTACAGCACCGGGTCGTTGGTGGAGGCGCCGAAGAAGTCGGTCGTGACCGTGGTCGGCACGCCGTCGTACTGGTAGTTGTCGATGTAGAAGCCGCGCGCGTACAGGTCGGTGCGGTCGCTGTCGGAGCTCACCGAGAACACGCCGGGCACGCTCTGCATGGCCTGGCCGAGCGACAGCAGGTTCTGGTCGTCGATCTGCTGGCGCGTGATCACGGTGACCGACTGCGGCGTCTCGCGCGGTGACAGCGCCAGCCCGGTGGCCGCCGCGGTGGCACGCGTGGTGTACGCGCCCGTGCCTTCGGTGGCGCCGCTGCGGTCGGCGTCGGCCGAGACGGTGACGGGGGCCAGCGTGTCGACACCGCCCTGCCCTGCGACCGGTGCGGCCAATGTGGCTGTATCGCGGCGGTTCAGCGTATAGCTGCCGTCGGTGCGCGCCACCACCTGCAGTCCGCTGCCCGCGAGCAGGCGCTCGATGGCTTCACGCGCGGTGTAGCGGCCCGACAGCGCGGGGCTGCTGCGCCCTTGCGTCAACGCGGGGTCGAACGACAGCGCGATGCCGTTGCCGGCTGCGAAGGTGGCCAGCGTGCGACCCAGCGGGCCGGAGGGAATGTCGTAGGCGCGGGAAGCCGCGGCATCCAGCGATGGCGACGACGCCTGCGCGAAGGCCGCCCCTCCCGCGCCGGCCAGCCCGCCGAGGGCGAGCGCCATCAGCGCGTGGCGAAGGACGGTGTTCAGGCGGCGCTCTGCGAACGGGCGCAGGGCGGACGGGCGGGATGCAGACATGGAGACGGGCCTTTCGGTTGGGCAACGGTGAGTTCTTCACCTTCCTTGCCAGCCGAAACGAAAAAAAGTCTCACCCCCGGATCGAAATATTTTTCGAGGCGCCCGTTGCGCCGTCTTCCGCCGCACGCGGTATCAAGGTGACCCAGTAGCCGCGCAGGCGCGTGGCCGCATCCACCGGATAGGTCGACACCAGCATGCGCAGCACGGCGTCGGTGTCGGCCAGCGGAAACGCACCCGAGACGCGCAGGTCGGCCACCGCCGCGTCGCACTGCAGCAGGCCGGGCCGGTAGCGCGACAGCTCGGCGGCGAAGTCGGCCAGCCGCATGCCGTCGGCCAGCAGCATGCCCTGCGTCCAGGCCAGGACGGACGCGTCCGCCGCGCTGAAAGGCGCAATGCCGTCGGCCATGAAGCGGGCCTGCTGCCCCGCCGGCAGCACGCGCGCCTCGGCGCGGTCGGGCGTGATGCGCACCGCGCCTTCGAGCACGGCGATGTGCGTGTTGCCGCCCGCTTCCTTGCGCACGCTGAAGCGCGTGCCCAGGGCCTCCATCGTGCCGCCGGCGCTGGCCACGCGGAACGGGCGATGCACGCCGGCAGGGTCGGGCGCGGTGGTGATGAAGATTTCGCCCGCATGCAGCACGACGAGGCGCTGCGTGCCGTCGAAATGCACGTCGACCGCGCTGGCGGTGTTGAGCGTGAGCCGGCTGCCATCGGCCAGCCGGAGTTCGCGGCGCTCGCCGGTGGCCGTGCGATGCCCGGCCATCCAGCCGCGCTCGTCGGACATCTCGACCAACTGCCAGCCGAGCCAGCCGGCGGGCACGGCCGCCAGCAGCGCGGCCAGCCGGCCGAGCGTGACGCGGCGGCTGCTGCCGTTGCTGTTGCGACTGCCATTCGCGGGCCGTGCGAGCGAAGACATCGCCAGCGCCGGCGGCAGGCCGCCGAGCTTGTTCATCAGCAGTTCGGCGCGCGCCCAGGCGCGGGCGTGGTCGGGGTGGCTCTGGCGCCAGCGCTCGCAGGCGCGGCGGTCTTCGTCGGTGACGGCGCTGTCGTGCAGCCGCATCAGCCATTCGGCGGCCTCGTCGAGCACGCGCGGGGCGAGCTTCGATGTCTCGAAATTCAGGGCACTCATTCCATCACCGCCAGGCAGCCACGGAACCCCTGCTGCATGTAGCGCTTGACCGTGACGAGCGACACGCCCAGCTCGCGCGCGATGTCCTCGTACTTCATGCCGTCGAGCTGCGAGAGCAGGAAGGCCTGGCGCGCGAGCGGCTTGAGGGCGTCGAGCATGGCGTCGATCTCGTGCAGCGTCTGCAGGATCACGAGCCGCTGCTCGGGCGATGGCGCCTCGGGCTCGGGCATGACGGCCAACGCCTCGAGGTAGGCGCGCTCCAGCGCCTGTCGCTGGTACCAGTTCACGAGGATGTTCTTGGCCACGCTCGTGAGGTAGGCGCGCGGCTGCGCGATGACCTCGGGGTTGCGCGCCGTCAGCAGCCGCGCGAAGGTGTCCTGCGCCAGGTCGGCCGCATCGCACGAATTGCCAAGCTTCTTGCGCAGCCACGACTGGAGCCAGCCGTGGTGGTCGCTATAGAGGGCGTGGACTTGCTGGAAGGCGGCTTCGGCAGCGGACATGGCGGGCGGCACGGCGGCCGGGATGCCGCTTACAAATAAGAATTATTCTCATTTTAAGCAAAAAGGCCGCAGTCCGGCCTTTTCCGTGCGCACCGTCGCGCTTCAGGCCGCCGGCTGCTCGGCTTCCTGCAGCAGGCGCCACATCACCTTGCCGCTGCCGCTCTTGGGCAGCGCATCGACGAACTGCACCTTGCGCGGGATCTTGTAGACCGCCATGTTCTCGCGGCACCAGTCGATGATCTGTTGCTCGGTCGTGTCCTTGTGCGTGGCGCGCAGCACCACCACGGCCTTGACCGATTCGCCGCGGTAGTCGTCCTTGGTCGAGATGACGCAGGCTTCCTGGATCGCGGGGTGGCGGAACATCAGCAACTCGACCTCGGCCGGCCAGACCTTGAAGCCGCTCGCGTTGATCATGCGTTTGAGGCGGTCGGTGATGAAGAAGTAACCCTCCTCGTCCATGCGGCCCATGTCGCCCGAGCGGAAGAAGCGCTTGCCCTCGAACTCGACGAAAGCCGACGCGGTGGCGTCGGGGCGCTTCCAGTAGCCCTGGAACACCTCGGGGCCGTGGATGATGATCTCGCCCGATTCGCCGATGGGCATCTCCTGCAGCGTGTCGGGGTCGACCACGCGCGCGTCGGTGCTCATGAACGGGATGCCCAGGCACTGCTGCTTCGGGTGGTCGGAGGGGTTGGTGTGCGAGGGCGCGGCGGTCTCGGTGAGGCCGTAGCCTTCCTGGTACTTCAGGCCGTACTGCTCGAACAGGCGCTGCGCCACGGCCTGCGGCATGGCGGCGCCGCCGCCGCCGATGTGGGTCATGCTCGTGAGGTCGTAGCTCGCGAAGTTGGGGCTAGCCATGAGGTCGATGACCATGGTCGGGATGTTGGTCCAGCTCGTGACCTTCCAGCGCGAGATGAGCCGGCCCGCCACGTCGCGGTCCCAGCGCGGCATGATGACCAGCGTGGCCGCCGCGAGGATCGAGGTGTGCATCATGCTCACCACGCCGGTGATGTGGAACATCGGCACCACGGCCAGCACCACCGCCTCCGAGGTCGCCTGGCCCCAGAGCTGGCCGGCCATCGCGTTGTGCATCAGGCTCGAATGGTGGTGCACGCAGCCCTTGGGCAGGCCGGTGGTGCCGCTGGTGTAGGGCAGCAGCGCCATGTCGTTCGCGCCCACCACGTGCGCGGGCGCCGGGTGTCCGGCCGCGAGCGCGTCGGTCCAGGCCATCGACTGGCCGTCGGCCAGCGCGGGCAGCGGGTGGCGCGTGCCGAGCCAGTCGGCCCAGGCCGGCGCGGGGGCGTCGTCACCGGTGACGTTCGGGTCGAAGGCGTCGGTGAACTGGCTCACGATGAGGTGCGACAGGCGCTGCTCGGCCGGCAGCGCGTCGCTGGCCTTGGCCAGCTCGGCCGCGAGGTCGCCGGTGGTGATCGCCACCTTGGCGTCGGGGTCGGTGATGTAGTGCTTGAGCTCTTCCGCCCGGTTCATCGGGTTGACCGGCACCACGACGGCATTGGCGCGCAGGATCGCGAAATGCGCGATCACCAGCTGCGGGCAGTTCTGCATGTTCAGCACCACCCGGTCGCCGCGCTTCACGCCCAGCGCATGCAGCGTGCCGGCCAGCCGCTCGACCTGGTCGGCCAGCTCGCGGTAGCTCAGCACGCGGCCGAAGAAGACCAGCGCGGCCTTGTCCGGGTAGCGCGCCGCCGAGGTCGCGAGGTTGTGCCACAGCGAGGTGGCGGGGACGGTGATCGAGTGTGGGAGGCGTTTGGGCCAGAACTTGTAATGCGGGCGGGTGGGTTGCATGGTCGGGACAGGCTGGGAAGGAAAAGGAAGCGAAGGAAGCAAGGCGCGAAAAGGCGCGATGCGCCAGCCTAAGCCGCACCGGCCGCCGCTCCCATCGGGGAAGCCCCCGGGGCGTCACCTTGGAGACGCCCATTTTTCGTACCTGCGGCCATCGGCTATCGTGAAGCCCCCGGGCCGCGTGCCCTTCCCTCCTTGTCCTCCGCGCCTGCCATGTCCGATCCCGAACGCAAGACCCTCCGCCGACGCATCGTCCTCTTCGGTGCCGCACTGGCCACGCTGGTCGTAGCGGGCTGCTCCAGGGTCCCCCGGTTCGGCATGTCGCCCCCCGCGACGGAACCGCAGTCCAAGGAGCCGCCGACGTGGTTCGTGGCCGACTGCTGGCTGGGGACCGGGGACGTGGTCCCGCGCAACCCCGGCCCTCGCGGCGATGCCGGCGGCTCGGCGTTCGGCACGCTGACGCTGGCCAACGGCCTGTTCGAATGGCGCGTGAACTACGCGCGCCTGAGCGGACCGGCGACGCGCGCGGGCTTCTACGGCCCTGCAGCCAAGGGCAGCAACGGTCCGCTGGTCGTCGAGCTGCCGCCGCACAGCCAGGCCGAACAGCGCGGCGAGGGCGCCAGCGCCGGCTACGAGCTGACTGGCAGGAGCCGCCTGACCCCGGCCCAGATGGCCGACCTGATGGCCGGCCTGCTGTATGTCAGCGTGTCGACGCAGGCCTGGCCGGGCGGCGAGGTCCGGGGCCAGCTGCAGCGCAGCACCTTCGGCACGCACGGCGGCTGACATCGCCGTGCGCGATGCGCCCTGCGACTACAGACAGGCACCGCTTTCGGGGCGATACCCGGGGTTCTCCCTCCGAGCAACCACCACCCGACTGAAGGAATGTCCATGGCAGCAGACAAGCACGCAAGCGTTCACTGGGAAGGCGCCGGCAAGACCGGCAAAGGCCAGATCAGCACCGAGACTGGCGCCCTCAAGGACTATCCCTACGGCTTCGCCAGCCGTTTCGAGGACGACCGGCGCGGCACCAACCCCGAGGAAATCGTCGGCGCGGCCCATGCCGCCTGCTTCACGATGGCCTTTGCCTTTGCGCTCGAAAAAGAAGGCCTGGCCGCCACGAAGATCGACACCCGCGCCGCCGTGCGGCTGGCCAAGGACGGCGACGGCTTCAAGATCGACCGCATCGCGCTGGAACTCGATGCCAGCGTGCCGAACCTCGACGAGGCGAAGTTCCAGCAGATCGCGGCCGCCGCCAAGGCCGGCTGCCCGCTGTCGAAGGCACTGGCGAGCGTGCCCGAGATCACGCTGAAAGCCACGCTGGCCGGCTGATCGCGCTGCTTATGATCGCCTCCACAACAACGGAGACGGATCATGAGCAAGCCCACCCGGACCGCTTCGGCGGTTCTTTCTTTCGCCCTGTCCGCCGGCGTCATGTTCGGCGCGCTCGGCACGACGACCGCGATGGCCGCCTACCCCGACAAGCCGATCAAGGTCGTCATCGGCTTCCCCGCCGGCGGCCCGCTCGACCAGCACGCGCGCCTGCTCACCGACAAGCTGCAGGCCGTGCTCGGCCAGCCGCTCATCGTCGACTACAAGCCGGGCGCGGGCGGCTCGGTGGGCGCCGATGCCGTAGCCAAGAGCCCGGCCGACGGCTACACGCTGATGCTAGCCAACACCGGCGTGGCCGTGATCAACGGCGCGCTCTACAGCAAGCTGCCCTACAACACGCAGCGCGACTTCGTGCCCATTGCGCGCACCGCCATGCAGCCGCTGGCGCTGCTGGTCACGCCCAAGCTGCCAGTGCAGAACCTGAAGCAGTTCATCGACTACGCCAAGGCGCGGCCGGGCCAAGTCAACTATGGCTCGGCCGGCAACGGCGGCATCAGCCACCTGGTGCCCGAGATGTTCAAGACCGCGACGGGCCTCTTCATGGTGCACATCCCCTACCGCGGCAGCGCGCCGGCCTTCACCGACCTGATGGGCGGGCAGGTGCAGTTCATGGCCGAGTCGATCCCGCAGGCCGCCAACTATCACAAGCAGGGCAAGGTGCGCGCGCTGGCCGTGACCAGCCGCGAACGCAACCCCGCGCTGCCCGACATCCCGACCGTCATCGAATCGGGCGTCAAGGGCTTCGAGGTGGTGGGCTTCTACGGCTTCCTCGCGCCGAAGGACACGCCGAAAGACGTGGTCGCCAGGCTCAGCGACGCGTTCAAGCAGGTACTGACCAGCCCCGAGGTGCGCGAGCGCATGGTGAGCCAGGGTGCCGACCCGGCCTTCCTGGGCAGTGAAGACTTCGCACGTTTCCTTGCGACGGAAACGCCGCGCTGGGACAAGGCCGTGAAGGCTTCCGGCGCACGCATGGACTGACGCGCAGTCCGCCGCCCACGCTCAGTTCGGCGTGGCCGCGTGCCGTTCGAGCTGCGCACGGCTCAGCAGCTCGATGCTGCGGTACCGCACGCGCAGCGTGCCGTCTTCCTCCCACAGCTTGAGCTGCCGGTTCACGCTCTGGCGCGACACGCCGAGCATGAACGACAGGTCTTCCTGCGACACGCCCAGCAGCGTGCCACCGCCCTCGCCCGGCCCCTGGCCGTGCGCATCGAGCGTGAGCAGGCGATGCGCCAGCCGCACGGGCAACGGCATCAGGATCACGTCGTCGATCCACGCCAGCGCCTGGCGCAGCCGAAGGCACACCAGCCGCGTGAAGGCCATGTGCACGTCGGGGTGCTCGGCCACGAGGCGGTGGAAGTCTGCCGCCGACACCACGGCCATCTCGGTGGTGTCGACGGCGCAGGTGTCGTAGACGCGCTCGCGCCCCACCAGCAGCGAGACCTCGCCGAACCAGTGGCCGGGTTCGAGCATCGCGATCACCGCTTCGCGCCCGCCCGGTGCGACCACGCTCACGCGCAGCGATCCGCCGACCACGCCGAACAGCGCGTCGGGCGACGAGCCCTTGTGAAAGAGCGATTCGCCGCGCGCCAGCGTGCGCCGGTGTGCCACCGCGAGCAGGCGCTGCTGCACTGCCTCGGGCAGCCGCATGTCGCCGTTGTGCACCGGCGAAGGCGCCGAATCGGGCACGGCATGGGGTGAAGAAACAGGCGTGCGTGGCATCGCGGGTTTGTCCGGGGCTGCGATTGCCAACACCGGACAGTCTTGGTTCGAGGGGCTGCCGATAGTACGCAGGCCACCCGGGTCGACGCATTCGCGGCAACCCGATGTCCCCTGTCACATGGAGCACACCCCGATGAAAGACCTGACCGACCTGCAAGCCCGCCGCGAGCGCCTCGTGCTCGACCATTTCGCCGACGAGACCAAACAGGACTTCGACGCCGTGCTCGGCACCTTCCCGCACCCGCACTACGAGCTGATTCCCAGCGGAGAGGTGCACGACGGCATCGCCGATGTACGCCAGTACTACATCGACACGCGCCGCGCGTTCCCCGATCAGCGCCACGAGATCATCCAGCTGCGCCACGCCGACGATTCGGTGATCGTCGAGTTCTGGCTGCTCGGCACACACCGCGGTCCGCTCAAGGGCATTCCGCCGACGGGCAACAGCTTTCGCTGCCGCATGAACGCCTTCTTCATCTTCGAGGGCGACCGGCTGGTGTGCGAGCGCGTGTACTTCGACACGCTCACGATGCTGCGGCAACTGCTGGTCGGCGTGCCGGCGGCGCACGTCGGCGCGCTGGTGGGCAGCCTGCTGGGCCAGCCCTCACCGGCTCACGCCCCCGAAGCGGCCACTGCATGACGGCGCTACGCAACGACGCACTGGCAGGTCGCCACGCCATCGTGACGGGCGGCGCGCGCGGCATCGGGCGGGCCATCGCGCGGCACTACCTGGCAGCGGGTGCGAGCGTGGCGTTGTGGGACGTCGATGCGGCCGTTCTGCTGGACACGCGGCAGGCGCTGGCCCCGCTCGGCACGGTGGCCGTCGAGGTCGTCGATGTGCGCGACGAAGCGCAGATCGCGCGCGCGGCCTCGCAGTCGCAGGAGCGCTTCGGCGGCATCGACATCCTCGTCAACAACGCCGGCGTGCTCGGGCCGCCCGTGCCGGCGTGGGAACACACGCCCGCGCAGTGGCGCGAAGTGCTCGACATCAACCTGACCGGCGCCTGGCTGTGCTGCCGCGCCATCGTGCCGGTGATGCTGGCGCGGCGGCGCGGACGCATCGTCAACATCGCCTCGGTCGCGGGCAAGGAAGGCAACGGACTCAACGCGGCGTACTCGGCGTCGAAGGCCGGGCTCATCGCGCTGACCAAGTCGCTCGGCAAGGAGCTGGCGTCGTCGGGCGTGCTGGTGAACTGCATCACGCCATCGGCGGCCGACACCGAGGTGTTCGCGGCCGTGCCTGCGGAGCACCGCGAACAACTACGCACCGCGCTTCTGTCTCGTGTGCCGATGGGGCGCTTCGTCGAGGTCGATGAAGTGGCGGCCATGGCGGCGTGGCTGGCGTCGGACGACTGCTCGTTCAGCACGGGCGCGGTGTTCGACATCTCGGGCGGCCGCTCGATGTACTGAGTGGAGATGCACATGACAAGAGATCCAGACCCCACAGGTTTCGCCCAACTCGGCGCGTTCGACGGCGCGCGCAACGCCGCCATGCCGCAAGACCGCCTGCGCGCCATCCGCCACGGCGCCGAGGCACTGCGCGAGCGGCTGCTCGACGCGCCGCCCGTGCGCTTCGCGCGCAGCTTCAACCTGCTGCGCATTCCCTACCCCGCGTGGTTCGCCTTCACCGGCGTGTACTCGCAGCAGCTGCTCAAGCCGCACATGGTGCATCTGCTGGCGCGCACCACGTTGATCCAGTACGACGACTTCGAAGGTCGCCTGCGCACGTTGCTCTTCACGCCCGCCGACTTCGAGGCGGGCAACGAGACGCCCTACTTCAAGCGCCTGGCCGAGCAGACGCCGAAGTTCCTGCACAAGACCATCGCACCGGTCTACCAGACGGTGCCGCAGGCGCTGGCGAGCTGCGGCATCGCGCCGGAGCAGGTCGACTACATCACCTACGACCATCTGCACACGCAGGACGTGCGCCGCTGGCTCGGCAGCGCCCACACGCCGGCCCTGCTGCCGAACGCCAGGCTGCTGGTGCACCGGCAGGAACTCGCCAACGTGCAGGGCCTGCTGCCGGTGCAGGCGGAGTGGTACTGCCCGCACGGCCTGGACGGCGTACCGGCGCAGCGCGTCGTCGCCTTCGACGGCAGCATCCAGCTGGGTCGCGGCCTGGCGCTGGTGCACACGCCGGGGCATACCGAAGGCAACCATTCGCTGGTCTACCGCGCGCCCGACGGGTTGCGCGTGAGCAGCGAGAACGGCGTGTCGGCCGACAGCTGGGCACCGCTGCAGTCGCGTCACAACGGCATTCGCCGCTACGCGCAGGCCACGGGCTCGGAAGTGATCCTGAACGGCAACACGCAGGAAAGCAGCAACGACCAGTACCTGTCGATGGTGCTGGAGAAGACGCTCGCGGGCACCTCGGCGCTGCACGGCTTCAGCAACGTGGTGCCGTCCAGCGAGTGCTCGCCGCACTGGCTCTTTCCGGGCGCGCCCACCAGTCACCTGTGGGGCGAGACCTGCTTCGGCACGCCCACGCTCGCCCGCGCCTGAACGTCACCAGCGACAACAAGAAGGAGACACCCGATGAACACCGCCACCCTCGATAGCGCCGGGGCAAGCGCAAGCATGCCCACGCCGGCCACCACCGCCGAAGACGCCGCCCTCTTTCGCAAGATCACCTGGCGGCTGATGCCGCTGCTGTGCGTCTGCTATGTGCTGAACTACCTCGACCGCACCAACGTCGGCTACGCGCAGCTGCAGATGAAGGAGCAGCTGGGTTTCAGCGACGCGGTGTTCGGCCTGGGCGCGGGCATCTTCTTCATCGGCTACGCGGTGTTCGAGATTCCGAGCAACCTGATGCTCGCGAAGATCGGCGTGCGCGCGACCCTGTTGCGCATCATGGGTCTGTGGGGGCTGGCGTCGGCAGCCATGATGTTCGCCACCACGCCCACGCAGTTCTATGTGCTGCGCTTTCTCATCGGCGTGTTCGAGGCGGGCTTTGCGCCGGGCGTGCTGTTCTACCTGACGCTGTGGTTCCCCTCGCACCGGCGTGCGCAAGCTACCGCCCTGTTCTTCATGGCCTTCGGCGCCGCGCCCATCGTGGCAGGGCCGATCGCCGGGCTCACCATGACCTACCTCGACGGCGTGATGTCGCTGCGCGGCTGGCAGTGGCTGTTCCTGCTCGAAGGCGTGCCGAGCGTGCTGCTTGGCATCGTGGCCTTCCGCTGGCTGTCGAACAGCCCGGCGCAGGCGCCCTGGCTGTCGGCGACGGAAAAGCAGCGCGTGGCGCGCCTGCTGGCCGACGACCAGGCCGCCAACGGCGCCACCGAGCGCCACACCTTCGGCGCGGCGATGCGTGACGGCCGGGTGTGGCTCATCGGGTTCATGTCGTTCCTGATCATCCTGGGCATCTACGCGCTCTCGTTCTGGCAGCCGACCATCCTGAAGTCGATGGGGCTGAGCGTGCTGCAGATCGGTTTCTATGCGGTCATTCCGGCGGTGGCGGGCATCGCGGCCAACCTTGTCGTGGGGCGCCACTCCGACCGGCGCAAGGAGCGCCGCTGGCACTTCGCGCTGAGCGCGGTGGTGGGCGCGGCGGGGCTGGCGCTCACCACGCTCTTCATGCACAACGCCGTCGCCGCCGTGCTGTGCCTGGCGCTGGCGTCGATGGGCATCTCCGCCGCGTTCACCGTGCTGTGGTCGGTGCCCGGCACCTTCATGTCCAAGAGCGCGGCGGCGGCGGGCATTGCGCTCATCAGCACCATCGGCGGCAGCGCGGGGCTGGTGGCGCCGATGATGGTCGGCGCGCTGAAGACGATGACGGGCGGCTTCACCGCCAGCCTGTACGTACTGAGCGGCGCGCTGGTGCTGTCGGCCCTGCTCATGCTCGTGGCGCTGCCGGCCAGCGCGCTGGGCCGCACGAAGCGCTGAGCGCGCGTCACGCCGGGAGGCCCCGCACCGGGGTCGCGATCCATTTCGGTGCACATCGCTTGCATACCAGTTGGCACAGAAGCTGCTGGTATGCAGGACCATGGCCATCTCCGCATCCGAAATCAGTGCACGCATCGTCGAAGCGGTGATGGCGCAAAAACTCGCGCCGGGTTCGCGCCTGGGCGAGCAGCAGCTAGCCATGCTGTTCGACTGCAGCCGCACCATCGTGCGGGAGGCGCTCACACGGCTGGCGGCGCGCGGCATCGTCACGGTGAGCGCGCGGCGCGGCTGGTTCGTCATCGAGCCTTCGCAGGACGAGGCGCGCGAAGCCTTCGAGGCGCGGCGCGTGATCGAGCTGGGGCTGATCCGCAGCACGGGCGCCACGATCGACAAGCGTGCGCTGCGCCAATTGAAGGCGCACCTGCAACGTGAAAAGGCCGCACTGAAAGAGAGCGACGTCGGCAACCGCAGCTTCCTGCTGGGCGACTTCCATGTGTGCCTGGCCGAGTGCCTGGGCAACACGCTCTTGGCCGACACGTTGCGCGACTACACGGCGCGCACCACGCTGATCGCCATGCTCTACCAGTCCACGCACGACGCGGTGCAGTCGTGCGAAGACCACGTGCAGATCGTCGCCGCTCTCGAGCGCGGCGACCACGCCGCCGCCGAGGCACTCATGGCCGAGCACATCGGCACGGTGCAGTCGGCCCTGCGCGTGCAGGCGCCCGCCGATCCGCTGGCGCAGCTGCGCGATGCGCTGGCGCCGCTCAACAGCAGCACCCCGAACACCCCCACGCCGAAGCGCCGCCGCAAGGCCGCGCCCGCCGACGACGCCACCGATTCATCGACCTACCTAGGAGCCCTGCTATGACCTTCCCCGCTTCCCGCCGCCTGGCCCTCACACTCGCCGGCGCCGCTCTGCTGGCCGCGACCGGTGCCGCCCAGGCCCAGAACGCGCTCGACAACGTGCTCAAGGCCAGGACGATCAAGATCGCCGTGCCGACCGACTACCCGCCCTACGGCTCGGTCGACAGGAACATGAAGCCGCAGGGCCTCGATGTCGAAATGGCCGAGCTCATCGCCGCCAAGCTCGGCGTGAAGGTCGAGCTGGTGCCCGTGACCAGCGCGAACCGCATTCCCTACCTGCAGACCCGCAAGGCCGACCTCGTGATCTCCACGCTCGGCAAGAACGTCGAGCGCGAGAAAGTCATCGACTTCAGCGCGGCCTACGCGCCCTTCTTCCAGGCCGTGTATGCCGCCAAGGGCATGAAGCTCACCAGCTTCGCCGACATGGCGGGCAAGACCGTCGCGGTGACGCGCGGTGCGATGGAAGACCAGGAACTGAACAAGGTGGCGCCGCCGAACGTCGACTACCGCCGCTTCGAGGACAACAACGCGACGATCGCCGCCTTCGTGGCCGGCCAGACGCAGACCGTCGCGACCAGCGCGGCGGTCGCCGGCGACATGCTCGCCAAGAACCCGAAGGTGAACGCCGAGTTCAAGCTGCTGCTGAAAGACAGCCCCTGCTTCGTCGGCATCGCCAAGGGCGAGACCGCGCTGAAGACCAAGGTCAACGAGATCATCGCCGCCGCCAAGAAGGACGGCACGCTGGATGCCATGTCGAAGAAGTGGCTCGGCAAGGCCGCCGGCGACCTCCCCGTCTGATCAGCTGAAGCGGCCATGAACATCGAATTCGACTTCGGTGCCGTGCTGTCGGAATGGCCGCTGCTGCTGCGCGGTGTGGCATGGACCATCGGCCTCACCGCCATCGGCACCGTGCTGGGCATGACCGTCGGCACCTTCTGTGCGTGGGCGCGCGCCAATGGCCCTGCGTGGCTGCGCGCCATCGTGGGCACCTACGTGGAGCTGATCCGCAACACGCCCTTCATCGTGCAGCTGTTCTTCATCTTCTTCGGCTTGCCGGCCGCGGGCGTGAAGCTCTCGCCGGAGGTCGCGTCGGTGATCGCGATGGTGATGAACCTGGGCGCGTATTCGACCGAGATCATCCGCGCCGGCATCGAGGCCACGCCCAAGGGGCAGATCGAAGCGGCCGTGAGCCTGGCGCTGAGCAAGGCCCAGGTGTTCCTGCGCGTGGTGCTGCCGCCCGCGCTCAAGAAGGTGTGGCCCGCGATGGTGAGCCAGATCGTCATCGTGATGCTGGGCTCCGCGGTATGCGGGCAGATCTCGACCGAGGAGCTGAGCTACGCGGCCAACCTCATCCAAAGCCGCAACTTCCGCGCGTTCGAGGCCTTCATCGTCGCCACGCTGGTCTACCTGGCCTTGTCGGTGGCGCTGCGGCGTCTGCTGAACTGGGCGGGGCCGAAGTTCTTTTTCGGCCGCTGAATGCAAGGCACTTTCACCATGGTCGATTTTTCCTTGTGGGACATCCTGCGCAACCTGCTGATGGCGCTGCGCTGGACCGTCGTGCTCTCGCTCATCGCCTTCATCGGCGGCGGCCTCGTGGGCGCGCTGCTGCTGTTTGCGCGGCTGCGCGGCGGCAAGGCGGCGGATCGGGCGGTCAGCCTGTACGTGCAGCTGTTCCAGGGCACGCCGCTGCTGATGCAGCTCTTTCTCGCCTACTTCGGCATCGCGCTGTTCGGCATCGACGTGTCGGCCTGGACCGCCGCGAGCGTGGCGCTCACGCTGTACACCAGCGCCTTCCTCTGCGAGATCTGGCGCGGCTGCGTGGCCTCGATCCCGAAGGGCCAGTGGGAAGCCTCGGGCAGCCTGGCACTGAGCTTCGGCGAGCAGATGCGCCACGTGATCCTGCCGCAGGCCGTGCGGATCGCCATCGCGCCGACGGTGGGCTTCCTGGTGCAGGTTATCAAGGGCACGGCGCTGGCGTCGGTGATCGGTTTTGTCGAGCTCACCAAGGCCGGCAGCATGATCTCGAACGCCACCTTCCAGCCCTTCGTGGTGTTCAGCTGCGTCGCCCTGCTTTACTTCGTGCTGTGCTTCCCCGTGAGCCTGTACGCCAAGACCCTCGAGAGGAAGACCCATGGCCGCCGTGCTTGAACAACTCCAACCCCAACCCGAAACCGCAACCTTCGCCGCGCCCATCGTGCGCATCACGGCGCTGCGCAAGTCCTACGGCACGAACGAGGTGCTCAAGGGCATCGACCTGGACGTGAAGCGCGGCGAGGTGATCGCCATCATCGGTAAGAGCGGATCGGGCAAGAGCACGCTCCTGCGCTGCATCAACGGGCTGGAGGTGTTCCAGGAAGGCGCGCTCACCGTCGACGGCAAGCCCCTGCTGCACGAGAGCGCCATGGCCATGCGCGAGCTGCGCCAGCGCGTGGGCATGATCTTCCAGGGCTTCAACCTGTTCCCGCACCTCACGGTCGGCAAGAACGTGATGCTCGCGCCCACGCTGGTGAAGAAGCGTTCGCAGGTGGAAGCCGCCTCGCAGGCGCGCAAGCTGCTCGAACGCGTGGGCTTGGCCGAGAAGTTCGACGCCATGCCCGAGCAGCTGTCGGGCGGCCAGCAGCAGCGCGTGGCGATCGCCCGCGCGCTCGCGATGGAGCCGGCCGTGCTGCTGTGCGACGAGATCACCTCGGCACTCGACCCCGAACTGGTAGGCGAGGTGCTGCGCGTGGTGGAGTCGCTGGCCGACGAAGGCATGACGCTGCTGATGGTCACGCACGAGATGAGCTTCGCGCGCAAGGTCAGCGACCGCGTGATCTTCATGCACCAGGGGCGCGTGCACGAGATGGGTCCGCCGGCGGAGCTGTTCGGCAATCCGCAGACCGCTGAGCTGAAGCAGTTCCTGTCGTCGCTGCACGACTGAACACGGAGCGCACGAAGCTGGGCTATCCTCGGCCCATGGCCTGCCTGCACAACGCGTCGATGATTCGCACCATCTTCCAGATGGTGGGTTAGCGCGCGGTTCCACAAGTTCACGCCATGCGACCCGCCCCACGAGGCGGGTTTTTCGTTTCCTGGGGCTCATCTTCCAAGCCAGACCCCCAGGAGAAATGCATTGACAGCCACAGCAACACCCGCCCCGACGCTTCACATGGTCTGCGGCAAGATCGGCGCCGGCAAATCCACGCTGACCCGGCGACTCGCGCAGGCGCCCGCCACCGTCCTGATCAGCGAGGACACCTGGCTCGCGGCGCTGTACCCCGATGAAATCCATGAACTGCCCGACTACGTGCGCGCGGCCGGCCGGCTCAAGCAGGTGATGGGCGACCACGTCTGCGCGCTGCTCGGTGCCGGCGTGTCGGTGGTGCTCGACTTTCCGGCCAACACCATGAGCCACCGGGCCTGGGCGCGCGGCCTCTTCGAGAAAGCCGGTGCGGCGCACCAGCTGCATTTTCTCGACGTGCCCGACGACATCTGCAAGGCGCGGCTGCGTGCGCGCAATGCGTCGGGCGAGCATCCCTTCGAGACCTCCGACGTCCAATTCGAGCTGATCACCCGCCACTTCGCGCCGCCCACGGCCGAGGAAGGGTTCCACGTCATCCGCCATGTCTGAGGCCGACCCCGGCCAGCATGCGGCGCCGGTATGCTGCGCGCCCATGCACATAGCACTCGCCCTCTCCGCCGAAGCCCCCACCGTCGCGGCGGTTCTGAACGAAGCCGCGCAATGGCTCGCCGAGGGCGGCCGTCCGCTCTGGAACGCGGTGGACATCGGCCTCGAACGCATCCAGCGCGACACCGATGCCGGCCGCTATGTCGTGGCCCGCGAACACGACGACTGGGCCGGCGTGATGCGGCTCGACCTGGAAGACCCGTCGTTCTGGCCCGAGACCGCGCCCGGCAGCTCGGTGTTCGTCCACAAGCTGGCCGTGCGCCGCGCCTGGGCGGGCCGCGGCGTGTCGCGCGCGCTGCTGGCGCATGCACGCGAGCACGCCCGCGCGCTCGGGCGTCCCTGGCTGCGGCTGGACTGCGTGGCCGACCGCACCGCCCTGCGCACGTTGTACGAAGGCGTCGGCTTCACGCTGCACAGCTGCATCGAGCTGCGCGGCGGGTTGTTCGCGCGCTACGAACTGCGCGTCGACGGCTGATCGTCCGACATGTGGGCGCGCCCCGTCGGCTGGCGGGAACCCGGGCGCCTGTGGCAAGCTCGGAAGCTTCATGACCGACCGAATCCTGCCCTCCCATGTCCGCCGTCGGGTGCTGCGCGCGCTGCTGGGCGCCGCCGCCCTGCCCGCGCCGTTCGCGGCGCTGGCCGGCTTCAATTTCTTCACCAACGAGTACACCGCCACGCGCGAGGAGCTGCAGGCGCAGATCGCCAAGCGCTTTCCGGTGGCCGAGCGTTATGCCGAGATCTTCATGGTCGGGCTGCGCGACCCGCAGCTGGGCCTGGACGGGCGCACCAACCGCGCGGCCATCACGGCCACGCTGACCATCGCCAGCCCGTTGCTGGCGGCCTCGCCGGTGCAGGGCGTGGTGTCGGTCAGCAGCGCGCTGCGCTACGACGCGGCGGCGCGCGCGCTGCGGCTGGACCAGCCGAAGGCCGAGCGGCTCACGCTGCAGGGCGTGGAAGGCCGCGACGCCGAGCGCCTGCAACAGGTCGGCGCAGTGGTCGCACAGGAACTGCTGCAAGGGCAGATCCTGCGCAGCTTCACGGCCGACGAACTCACCGTGGGACGCAAGACCTACGAGATCGGCGACATCACGGTGCAGGACAACGGCATCAAGGTGCAACTCAAATGAAACAACGTGCGCTCCTTCCTCTTCTGCTGTTTACCGCCGCGCTCGTCGGCGTCGGTTGCGCGGCCATCGCCCCCACGGTGAAGCAGCACTTCGACCTGCAGGCCCATCGCGGCGGACGCGGCCTTGCGCCAGAAAACACGCTGGCCGCGTTCGGCAATGCCATGGACCTGGGCGTGACCACACTCGAGCTCGACATCGGGCTCACCGCCGACGGCGCGGTGGTGATCTCGCACGACACGGCGCTCAACGCCGACCACACGCGCGACGCGCGCGGTGCGTGGCTCACGGCCAAGACCGGTCCGTCGGTGCGCTCGCTCACGCTGGCACAGCTGCAGACCTACGACGTGGGCCGCCTGAACCCCACGAGCAGCTACGGCAAGCAGTTCGCGCTGCAACAGCCGCGCGACGGCGAGCGCATTCCCACGCTGGCCGCGCTGTTCGCGCAGGTGCAGTCGCGCGGCGCCGATGCGGCACGGGTGCACTTCAACATCGAGACCAAGATCGATCCGAACAAGCCCGACGAGACCGCCGCGCCCGAACCGATGGTGCGCGCGCTGCTGGCCGAGATCGACAAGGCGAAGATGTCCGACCGCGTGACCATCCAGAGCTTCGACTGGCGCACGCTCGCGCTGGTCGGCCAGCTCGCGCCCCAGCTGCCACGTGCCTACCTCACCACGGCCCGCACGCTGAAGGACAGCCGCTGGACCGCAGGTCTCGATGCCGCCAGCTTCGCCTCGGTGCCGCAGCTCGTGAAGGCCGCGGCCGGCGCACCGGCCGGACCGGTGATCTGGTCGCCAGCCTATGCCGACCTGGGCGCCCCCGCGATCCGCGAAGCGCACAAGCTTGGCATGAAGGTCGTGCCCTGGACCGTGAATCAGCGCGCCGACATGGTGCGGCTCATGGACGCGGGCGCGGACGGCATCATCACCGACTACCCCGACACGCTGCGCGAGCTGATGCGCGAACGCGGACTCGCACTGCCGGCGCCGGCGAAGGCGGCGTCATGAGCGCAGTGATTCAACTCGACGCCATCGCCTCGGGCATCGCCGCGCTGCAAGGCGGTGGCGGCTCGGTCACCACGCTTTCCACGGCCGCACGCGCCAGCACCGAACTGCTCGGCGCCCTTCCGCCGCGCTACGGTGAGGTGCTGCTGAACCTGCTCGACCGCCTCGAATCGAGCGCGCTCTTCAGCGAGGAAAGCTGCTCCTTCAGTCAGAAGGACCTGCTCGACAACCTGCAGGTGTGGGTCGACAAGGCCCGTGGCCAGCTGGTGTCTTGACGCCCTGACGCATCGCCCCGGTTTATCATCGCGACCCACCATGCGCACCCTGCTGCTCGCCCTCATGATCGCCCTGCTGCCCATTCGCGGCTGGCTCGGCGACGCCATGGCGGTCGAGATGGTGCGGCATTCGCTGCCCGCCGCCGAGGCGGTGACCACTGCAGCGGCAGGCATCGCCGAGTCGCATTGCCATGAGGCGATGGAGGCCGAGAGTGCCGGCACCGGCCACGACATGGCGGCCATGCACGACAGCGGCACCAATTCACAGCCCCATGGCGCCGACCACGCGAACTGCGGCACCTGTGTCGCCTGCCAGGTCTGCCACACGATGGCGCTCGGCGGCATGCCGCTGGTCGACACCCCGCATGCCGCGCCCCAGGCGCCGCCGGCCGCGCACGCGGCCCGCTTTGCAAGCGCCGAGCCCGTCCTGGGCCTGAAGCCGCCCATTTCCTGATCTCCCTGCCCGTAGTCCGTCCGCAGTGAGCCCTTGCCGGCTCGCCGCGTTCGCTGTCTTACCCATGGAGATCGTTCGTGAATTCCCTTGCCCGCCGGCCGCATGCCGGCATCCCTCGCTATCGAAAAGATAGCCCGCCCCGCCCTGTCGACAGGCGCGGAACTCCTTCCTCGTTCCTGAAAACCGTCGCCGCGCTGGGCGCTGCGCTGGTGCTCGCCGGCTGCGCCAGCCTGTCGCCCGACGGCGGCACGGCCGATGTGCAGACGCTGGTCGGCGGCAACCCGCTGATGGCGGGCGCCACGGCCCAGCGCAAGCCGGACGACGCCTCGCAGAAGAGCGTCGACACGCTCTTGGCCAAGCCGCTGGACGCCGAAGCCGCCGTGCGCATCGCGCTCATCAACGGTCCGCGCGTGCAGGACGCCTTCGCCACACTGCAACTGAGCGACGCCGACCGCGTACAGGCCGCGAGCCTGCCGAACCCGGTGCTGTCTTTCAGCCGCCTGATGCAGGGCAGCGAACGCGAGTTTGAGCGCATGCTGAGCTTCAACGTGGTGGGCCTGGTCACGCTGCCGTGGCAGGCCCGCTGGGCCGGCCAGCGGCACGAGGCGGCCAAGCTGCAGGCGGCGCAGAGCGTGCTGCTGCTGGCCGCCGACACCCGCCGCGCCTGGGTGCGCGCGGTCGCGGCGCAGCAGAGCGTGGCCTACCTGCGCGATGCGAAGGACGCGGCCGAAGCCGGTGCCGAACTGGCGCACCGCATGGCCAAGGTCGGCAACTGGAGCGCGCTGCAACGCACGCGCGAACAGCTGCTGCTGGCCGATGCGGGCGCGCAGCTCGCGCGCGCCGAACAGGCGGCCGTCGCCAGCCGCGAGCAGCTCACGCGCCTGATGGGCCTGAGCGGCACGCGCACCGCCTACACCCTGCCCGACCGCCTGCCGCCGCTGCCGAAGGCCGCGCCCGAACTCGGCGACGTGCAGGCCCTGGCGCTGCGCGACCGGCTCGACGTGCGCTCGGCGCAGGCGCAGAACACCGCGGTGGCCGGCTCGCTCGGCCTGACGCACGCGACCAGCGTCATCAACGCGATGGAGCTGGGCGTGGTGCGCAACACCACCTTCGAGAACGACGCCGATCGCTCGAAATCGATCACGCGCGGCTTCGAGCTCGAACTGCCGATTCCGATCTTCGACTGGGGCCAGGCCCGCAACGGCCGCGCCGAGGCGCAGTACCTGCAGTCGGCGGCGCGCGTGCGCGACGTGGGCGTGCTGGCCGCGAGCGAGGCGCGCGAAGCCTGGCAGGGCTGGAACACCGCCTACGGCATCGCCCGCCGCTACCGCGACGAGGTGCTGCCGCTGCGCAAGCAGGTCAACGAGGAGATGGTGCTGCGCTACAACGGCATGCTCGCCAGCGTGTGGGAGCTGCTCGCCGAAACGCGTGCCAGCACGCTCGCCGTGAACGCCGGCATGGAAGCCCAGCGCGATTTCTGGCTGGCCGACACCGACCTGCAACTCGTGCTCACCGGCAGCTCGCCCGGGGGCATGGCCGCGCCGCAGGCCGCGGCGTCCGACGCACCCGCCCCTGGAGCCCATTGAGATGACGATGAATCGCCGCAACTTCTTCGCGGGCGCCGCCACGGCCGTCGCAGCCACCACCGTGAGCCGCGTGAGCATGGCCGCGCTGCCCGAGCCGGTGACGCAGGCATCGACCGCCACCGCCGCGCCGCTCATGCCGCCGAACGGCCGGCCCTACAACCCCGTCGTCACCCTCAACGGCTGGACCCTGCCCTGGCGCATGAACGCCGGCGTCAAGGAATTCCACCTCGTGGCCGAACCCGTCGTGCGCGAGATGGCGCCCGGCTTCAAGGTCAACATGTGGGGCTACAACGGCCAGTCGCCCGGGCCGACCATCGAGGTGGTCGAGGGCGACCGTGTGCGCATCTTCGTGACCAACAAGCTGCCCGAGCACACCACCGTGCACTGGCACGGCCAGCGCCTGCCCAACGGCATGGACGGCGTGGGCGGCGTCACGCAGCCGCACATCCCGCCGGGCAAGACCTTCGTCTACGAATTCACTGCGCGCCGCCCCGGCACCTTCATGTACCACCCGCACGCCGACGAGATGGTGCAGATGGCGATGGGGATGATGGGATTCTGGGTCACGCACCCGAAGGCCGAGCATCCGCTGATCGAGAAGGTCGGCCGCGACTTCTGCTTTTTGCTCGGCAGCTTCGACATCGAGCCCGGCAGCGCCACGCCCAAGGTCAACACCATGACCGACTTCAACATCTGGAGCTTCAACAGCCGCGTGTTCCCGGCCATCGACACGCTCAACGTGCGCAAGGGAGACCGCGTGCGCATGCGCGTGGGAAACCTCACGATGACCAACCACCCGATCCACATCCACGGCCACGAGTTCGAGGTGACGGGCACCGACGGCGGCCCCGTGCCACGCACCGCGCGCTGGCCCGAAGTGACGGTGGATGTGGCCGTGGGCCAGATGCGGCAGATGGAGTTCATCGCCGACGAGGAAGGCGACTGGGCGCTGCACTGCCACAAGGCGCACCACACCATGGGTCCGATGGGCCACGACGTGCCCACCATGATCGGCGTGGACCACACCGGCGTGGCCGAGAAGATCAGGAAGCTCGTGCCCGACTACATGGTGATGGGCGACAAGGGCATGGCCGACATGGGCGAGATGGAAATGCCCATCCCCGACAACACCGTGCCCATGATGACCGGCACCGGCCCCTTCGGTTCGGCCGAGATGGGCGGCATGTTCACGCTGCTGAAAGTGCGGCGCGACCAGAAGCCGGGCGACTACCGCGATCCGGGCTGGTTCAAGCACCCGGCCGGCACGGTCGCACGCGAGGTGTCGGGCACCGGTGCGCCGGTGGCCCCGCGCAAGACCGGCGCAGCACCCGCTGCCCCTGACAGCGGCAGCGCCACCGTGCGCAAGCCCTCGGGCCATGGCGCCCACAACCACTGATCGTCTTCACCCTGATTTCTTGGAGATCCAAATCATGAACGCACGTTTCTCCGGCCTCGTCGCCGGCTTCGCCCTTGCTGCCGCCACCACGCTTGCCACAGCCCACGAAAACCACACGCCCAAGGCCGGCACCGCCGCCGTCACGCTCGCGCCCGAGCAGAAGGCCTGGGGCATCGCCGGCAAGGCCAGCGCCGTGAAGCGCACCATCGATATCGCGATGGCCGACGACATGACGTTCACGCCATCGGTCCTCGAGGTGCGCGAAGGCGACACCATCCGCCTGCGGCTGAAGAACCGCGGCAAGGACCTGCACGAACTCGTGCTGGGCACCACGGCCGTCATCGAAGAGCACGCCGCGATGATGAAGAAGCACCCCGGCATGGAGCACGACGAACCCTGGATGTCGCACGTGTCGCCCGGCAAGACCGGTGAACTGATCTGGACCTTCAACCGCGCCGGCGACTTCGACTTCGCCTGCCTCGTGAAGGACCACTACGAACTCGGCATGGCCGGCCGCGTGCGCGTGCTGGCCGCTGCCGCTCCCGCACGATGACCCGCTGAAAGGAAACCCACCATGCAACGACGAACCCTCTTGAAACTCGCCGCCGCCACGGCCACCACCGCTTCCGTGCCGCTCGCCGCGCAAGCCGCCGCGCCCATGGTCGAGATCTGGAAGGACCCGAACTGCGGCTGCTGCCAGGACTGGGTCAAGCACCTCAACAAGAACGGCTTTGCCACGCGCGTGCACGACGAAGGCAACGGCCCGGCGCGCGAGCGCCTGGGCATTCCCGCCAAGCTCGGTTCGTGCCACACCGGCCGCGTCGGCGGCTACGCCATCGAGGGCCATGTGCCCGCGCGCGAGATGCAGCGCCTCTTGAAGGAAAAGCCCAAGGCCGTCGGCCTCGCCGTGCCCGGCATGCCCATCGGCTCGCCCGGCATGGACGGCCCGGCCTACGGCGACCAGCGCGATCCCTACGACGTGCTGCTGGTGCTGGCCGACGGCACGACGCGCGTCTTCCAAAGCTATCGCTGATCCACCCTCTCTTCGGAAATCAGGAAGGACTCATGACCATGAAAAAACTCTTCACTGCCCTTTTCACTCTCGTGCTCGCCGCTGCGGCCTTTGCCCAGTCGGCACTGCCCCAGGTCGACGGCGAGGTCCGCAAGATCGACACCGACGCGAAAAAAATCACCCTGCGCCACGGCGACATCCCGAACCTCGAGATGACCGGCATGACCATGGTGTTCCGCGTGAGCGACCCCGCCCTGCTCGCCAAGGTGAAGGCCGGCGACAAGGTGCGCTTCACGGTCGACAAGGTCGATGGCGCGCTGACCGTGCTGTCGCTCGAGCCGGCGACCTGAGTCCGGTCGCGAGCCCGTCGCCGCATCCCTAGAATGCGGCGACGACAACGCCGGACACAGGAACTGAACTTGCCCAAACGAAGCTATCTCGACTTCGAGCAACCCATTGCGGAACTCGAATCCCGGATCGAAGCGTTGCGATCCATGCACGAAGGCTCCGCCGTCGACCTCTCGCAGGAGATCGATCAGCTCGACCGGAAGGGCCAGCAGCTCACCCGAGACATCTACGGCGAGCTCACGCCCTGGCAGGTCTTCAAGATCGCGCGGCACCCCGAGCGGCCGCTCACGCTCGACTACATCCAGGCCATCTTCACGGACTTCGTCGAACTGCATGGCGACCGGCACTACGCCGACGACATGGCGCTGGTCGGCGGCCTGGCCCGCCTCAACGGCACGCCCTGCATGGTGCTGGGCCACCAGCGCGGCGCCGACACCCGCGAGCGCGTGCTTCGCAACTACGGCATGTGCAAGCCCGAGGGCTACCGCAAGGCGCTGCGCCTCATGAAGACGGCCGAGAAATTCGGCCTGCCGGTGTTCACCTTCGTCGACACCATGGGCGCCTATCCCGGCATCGACGCCGAGGAACGCGGACAGTCCGAAGCCATCGGCCGCAACATCCTCGAGATGGCGCAGCTCGAAGTGCCGATCATCACCACAGTGATCGGCGAAGGCGGCTCGGGCGGCGCGCTCGGCATCGCGGTGGCCGACCAGATGCTGATGCTGCAGTACGCCGTGTATTCGGTAATCAGCCCCGAAGGCTGCGCGTCGATCCTCTGGAAAACCAGCGAACGCGCGCAGGATGCGGCGGAAGCCCTGGGCATCACCGCGCCGCGCCTGAAGGCGCTGGGCCTGATCGACAAGATCGTGAACGAGCCGGTCGGCGGCGCCCACCGCGATCCGAAGCAGGCCGCGGCCTCGCTGAAGCGCGCACTCGGCGACGCGCTGCGGCAGCTGTCCGACCTGAAACCCCAGGCATTGCTCGACCAGCGCTACGAAAAGCTGCAGAGCTACGGGCGCTTCATGGACGTCAAGGCTGGCACCGGCGGGCGCTGACGGGGGATCGGCGGCGGCAACAGAAACTACTGCTTGCAACTGCCGGGGCGACTCCCGCGGAGGCGCGGTCTCATAATCGGCCGCCATGTCCGCTGCGTCTTCTTCCTCCTCTTCGCCCTCTTCTCACGCCGGTGCCATCACCGACGTCGCCGGCATCGAAGTCGGCCATTTCTCCGACACCCGTCGCCCCACCGGCTGCACCGTGATCCTCGCGCGCGAAGGCGCCGTGGCCGGTGTCGACGTGCGCGGCGCCGCACCCGGCACGCGCGAGACCGACCTGCTCGCGCCCGGCAACCTCGTGCAGGAAGTGCACGCCGTGATGCTCGCGGGCGGCAGCGCCTGGGGCCTGGCTGCCGCCGAAGGTGCGATGCGCTGGCTCGAAGAACGCGGCGTCGGCATGGACGTGCGCTTCGGCACCCTGCCCATCGTGCCGGCCGCCGTGCTGTTCGACCTGCCGATGGGTGACGCGCGCATCCGCCCCGATGCAGCCGCTGGCTATGCCGCCTGTGAAGCTGCTTCGACCGATGCGCCCGCCGAGGGCAACGTGGGAGCCGGCACCGGCGCGCTGGTGGGCAAGCTGTTCGGCGTGCACCGCGCGATGAAGGGCGGCGTCGGCACCGCATCGGTCACCGTCGGCGGCGTGACAGTGGGTGCACTGATCGCGGTCAACTCGCTCGGCGACGTGATCGACCCCGACACCGCGCTGCCCGTGGCCGGCGCGCGCACCGAGGAGGGCACCGCCCTGCTCGACACCCGCCGCGCGCTGCTGCGCGGCGAACTACCCAAGCCGCTCTTGGCCGGCACCAACACCACCATCGGCGTGATCGCCACCGACGCCGTGCTGACCAAGGTGCAGGCCAACCGCCTGGCCACCGTCGCGCACGACGGCCTGGCGCGCGCCATCAACCCGGTGCACACCATGAGCGACGGCGACACGCTGTTCGCGCTGGCCACCGGCCGCGTGCCGCTCGAAGGCGATGCCCCCGGCATAACCGTGCTGAGCACCATGGCCGCCGAAGCCACCGCCATCGCCACCGTGCGCGCGGTGCGCGCCGCACGCGCCGTGACCGTGGGCGAACTGCACATCCCCGCGGCCGCCGACCTCGCACCCGCGCGCGGCTGACGCGCCAGCCCAGGAGCACGCACGCCATGGCCTTTCCCCGCACCCTGAAGCTGATCCTGCTGTCGATCCGCGACCTGATCGCCTCGGCCGGGCCGATCGTGTTCATCGTCATCGGCCTGCTGGTGGCCGCCTACTGGTGGCTGCAGCCGCAGCCGCCCAAGCACGTCACGCTGGCCACCGGCCCCACGGGCAGCGCCTATGCGCAGTTCGGCAAGCGCTACGCCGAAGCCTTGAAGCACAGCGGCATCACCGTCGACCTGAAGGCCACCTCGGGCTCGACCGAGAACCTGCAGCTGCTGCGCAGCGGCGACGCCGACGTGGCCTTCGTGCGCGGCGGCAGCGCCGATCCGGTGGCCGACGAAGAAGCCGGCCTGCGCTCGCTGGGCGCGCTGTTCTTCGAGCCGATCTGGCTCTTCTACCGCACCGACACCGCACAGAAGATCGACCGCAAGACCAGCACGCTGACCTCGCTCACGCAGCTGCGCGGCCTGCGCGTGAACGTCGACCTGCCCGGCAGCGGCCTGCCCGAGATCATGGAGCGGCTGCTCAAGGCCAACCGGCTCGGGCCCGACGACCTGCTGCTGTCGAACCTCGAACAGGCCGCCGCCGCCGAGGCGCTGCAGGCCGGGCTGCTCGACGCCATCGTGCTGTTCTCGGCGCCGCAGTCGCCACAGGTGCAGCGCCTGCTGCGCGCCAACGACATCCAGCTGATGGACTTCGGCCAGGCCGAGGCCTACACGCGGCGCTTCCCCTTCCTCTCGGCCGTGACGCTGCCGCGCGGCGTGGTCGATCTGTCGAAAGACCTGCCGCTGCACGACGTGTCGCTGCTCGCCGCCACCACCTCGCTGCTCTCGCGCGACGAGACCCATCCGGCCCTGCGCCAGCTGTTCGCGCAGGCCGCGCAGACCGTGCACAGCGACGCCGGCTGGTTCAACCGCGCGCGCGACTTCCCCAACACCCGCACCAGCGAACTGCCCGTGAGCCCCGAGGGCGACCGCGCGATCAACGGCACGCCGCCGTTCTGGCAGCGCTACCTGCCCTTCTGGGCCAGCAACCTCGTCGAGCGCATGTGGCTGGTGCTGGGCGGCATGCTGGTGCTGATGCTGCCGCTGAGCCGCGTGATTCCGCCGCTGTACCAGTTCCGCGTGCGTCGCCGCGTGTTCCGCTGGTACGCGCGGCTGCGCGACATCGAGGCCAAGGTGAACGCGCGCCTGAGCCAGGGCGAGCGCGACAAGCTGCTGGAAGAACTCGACGACCTCGACCGCGTGGTCAACAAGGTGGCCGTGCCGCTGTCGTATGCCGACGAGCTCTACGCGCTGCGCAACAACATCTACGCGGTGCGCAAGCGCGCGCTCGCGGGGTCGGCCGGCGCAGCCAGCGCGACAACGGTGCCGCCGGTCGCGCCGCCGGCCCGCGCCGCCGACTGACAAGGGACCGGGCGCGCGCTTGCTGTCCACGCTGATCGATTTCGCCGACCCGCGCACCGACGGGGCGACCCGGCTGCGCGCCGCCTTCGGTGCGCCCGTGCGCGTGCTGGCCGCCCATGCGCCGCACGAGGTGCGCCCCGTGCTGGAAGCCGTCGAGGCGCTGGCCCGCGAAGGCCGCTGGTGCGTCGGCCATCTGCGCTATGAAGCCGCGGCGGCTTTCGATCCGGCCTTCGACGTGCATGCGCCGGACGGGCCGCTGGCGTGGTTCGGTGTGTATGACGAAGCGTTGCCGTGGCCGGATGCCCCAGTGCCAGCCATGCCCCCGGTCGCGTGGACGACGGACCTGTCGCGCGAAGCCTTCGACCGGAATATGGCCGCGATCCACCGCGCCATCGCCGACGGCGAGCTCTACCAGCTCAACTACACGGCGCCGCTGCGCGCCACCTACGACGGCAACGCGCAGGCCTGGTTCCACGCGCTGCGTCAGGCGCAGCCCAACGGCTACGGCGCCTTCATCGACACCGGCGACGAACAGGTGCTGTCGGTGTCGCCCGAGCTGTTCTTCGACCGCGACGGCGACCGCATCCTCGTGCGCCCCATGAAGGGCACCGCGCCGCGCGGCGCCACGCCTGCCGAGGACGACGCCCATGCCCTGCGGCTGCGCACCGTGCCCAAGGAGCGCGCCGAGAACGTGATGATCGTGGACCTGATCCGCAACGACCTCTCGCGCGTGGCCCGGCCTTTTTCGGTGCGCGTGCCGCGCCTGTTCCACACCGAGGCACTGCCCACCGTGTGGCAGATGACCTCCGATGTGGAAGCCGAGCTGCGCGAGGGCACGACGCTGGCCGACCTGTTCGCGGCACTCTTCCCCTGCGGCTCCATCACGGGCGCGCCGAAGGTGAGCGCCATGCGCATGATCCGCGCGCTGGAGCCCGCCGCGCGCGGCGTGTACTGCGGCGCCGTGGGTGTGGTGCGGCCCGGCGGGCACGCGACCTTCAACGTGCCGATCCGCACCGTCACGCTGCGTGGCAGCGACGCGCGCTGCGGCATCGGCAGCGGCATCACCGCCGATGCGCAGGCCGATGCGGAATGGGACGAGTGGCGCCACAAGCGCGCCTTTCTTGGCGCGGCTGTATCGTCGCGGCCATGACCTCCTTCGAACTGCTCGAAACCCTGGCACTGACCGACGGCACGCTGCACGATGCGCCCGCGCACCTGGCGCGCATGCGCGGCGCGGCCATGCATTTCGGCTACCCCTGGCACCAGCCGCATGTGGCGGACTGCCTGGACCAGCTGCGCGCGGCGCACGCCACGGGCGCATGGCGCGTGCGCCTGTTGCTCGACGCGCAGGGGCAACCGCGCGCCGAAGCCTTCGCCATGGACGCCCCGCCGCCACGCGTGCGTCTGCAGCTGGCCACACGCGCCTTCGACGAGGCCGACAGCGAGTTCTCGCGCTTCAAGACCACGCGCCGCGCGCACTACGAGGCGTTCGCGCCCACCGCACCCGGCGTGTTCGACACCCTGCTGTGGAACCGCGACGGGGAGATCACCGAATGCACGCGCGGCAACATCGCACTGCGGCTCGACGGCCACTGGGTCACGCCGCCGCTGCGCTGCGGGCTGCTCGACGGCATCGGGCGCGCCCGCCGGCTGCGTGAAGGCCAACTGACCGAAGCCGTCGTGCGCGTGGACGACCTGCCGCGCGTCGAAGCACTGGCCTTCGTCAACAGTTTGCGCGGCTGGCTCGACGCGGACCTTGTCGACGACAACGCCCCCTGAACGACAAAGCGCGCGGCCCCTTGCGGAACCGCGCGCTCTGATCGAAGCGGCCGAAGCCGCCTGAGCCTTACTTGAGTGCCTTGTAGCGCATGCGTTTCGGCTTGGCGCCTTCTTCGCCGAGGCGCTTTTTCTTGTCGGCTTCGTACTCCTGGTAGTTGCCGTCGAAGAAGGTCCACTGGCTGTCGCCTTCGGCCGCGAGGATGTGCGTGGCGATGCGGTCGAGGAACCAGCGGTCGTGGCTGATGACCAGCACGGAGCCGGCGAACTCGAGCAGTGCGTCTTCCAGCGCGCGCAGGGTTTCGACGTCCAAGTCGTTCGACGGTTCGTCCAGCAGCAGCACGTTGCCGCCCGCGATCAGGGTCTTGGCCAGGTGCAGTCGGCCGCGTTCACCGCCCGACAGCGTGCCGACCTTCTTCTGCTGGTCGGAGCCGTTGAAATTGAAGCGACCCGCGTACGCGCGGCTGGCCATCTGGAACTTGCCGACATTGATGATGTCCAGCCCGCCCGAGATGTCTTCCCAGACGGTCTTCTCGTCGCCCAGCGCATCGCGCGTCTGGTCGACGAAGGCCATCTTCACGGTCTGGCCGATGACGACCTCGCCCGAATCCGGCTGCTCCTTGCCGGCCAGCAGCTTGAACAGCGTCGACTTGCCGGCGCCGTTCGGGCCGATGATGCCGACGATGGCGCCCGCGGGGATGTTGAAGCTCAGGTTGTCGATCAGCATGCGGTCGCCGAAGGACTTGCTGACGTTCTTGAACTCGAACACCTGGCTGCCCAGGCGCTCCGCCACAGGAATGAAGATTTCCTGCGTTTCGTTGCGCTTCTGGTATTCGACGTCGCTCAGCTCCTCGAAGCGGGCCAGGCGCGACTTGCTCTTCGCCTGGCGGGCCTTCGGGTTCTGGCGCGACCACTCGAGTTCCTTCTTCAGGGCCTTGGCGTGGGCTTCTTCGCTCTTCTGCTCCTGCGCCAGGCGTTCGCCCTTCTGCTCGAGCCAGGTGCTGTAGTTGCCCTTCCATGGAATGCCGCGGCCGCGGTCCAGTTCCAGGATCCACTCGGCGGCGTTGTCCAGGAAGTAGCGATCGTGGGTGATGGCCACCACGGTGCCCGGGAAGCGCTGCAGGAACACTTCGAGCCACTCGACCGATTCGGCGTCCAGGTGGTTGGTCGGTTCGTCGAGCAGCAGCATGTCGGGCTTGGACAGCAGCAGGCGGCACAGCGCCACGCGGCGCTTTTCACCGCCCGACAGCAGGCCGATCTTGGCCTCCCACGGCGGCAGGCGCAGTGCGTCGGCGGCGATCTCGAGCTGGTGCTCGGAATCGGTGCCGGCGGTGGCGATGATGGCTTCGAGTTCGGCCTGCTCTGCAGCAAGTGCGTCGAAATCGGCGTCTTCGGCGGCGTACAGCTCGTACACCTCTTCCAGGCGCTTCTTGGCGGCGTTCACGGCGCCCATCGATTCCTCGACGGATTCGCGCACGGTGTGCTCGGGGTTGAGCTTGGGTTCCTGCTCCAGATAGCCGATCGTCAGACCGGGCATCGGCAGGGCTTCGCCCTCGATTTCCTTGTCGACGCCCGCCATGATCTTGAGCAGCGTGGACTTGCCCGAGCCGTTCAGGCCGAGCACGCCGATCTTGGCGCCGGGGAAGAAGGACAGCGAAATGTCTTTCAAGATCTGCCGCTTGGGCGGCACGATCTTGCTGACGCGGTTCATCGAATAGACGTATTGAGCCATCTCTGAATGATTACCTCGGGTACGGGGATTGCCGGAAAAGAGCGCGCGCCCGGACCAGGGTTCGGGCGCGGCAAACCCCTGATTATCGACTCATGCGACAATAGACCCCGTTGCCGGGTCCAGTTGCCCGCAAACCGGCTCTCTGCCGGGGACGAAGAAACCCCCTGTTCTCACAGGTTTTCCGGCTCCCACCCCTGACCTTCATCTGCCTTGACTGGCTCGGCGTCACCCCAAACGACGCCTGGCGGGCCGATGCCACTGCGCCGTGTATGGCGCTTGTTGTTTCCACAATGAATTTTGACGAACTGAAGCTGGCTCCCGCCATCTTGAAGGCTGTGCACGAGCACGGCTACGACACCCCCACCCCCATCCAGGCGCAAGCCATTCCCGTGGTCCTCGACGGCCACGACCTGCTGGGCGGCGCCCAGACCGGCACCGGCAAGACCGCGGCCTTCACCCTGCCGATGCTGCACAAGCTCAGCATGAGCCGCAGCGCCACCAACAAGTTCGGCGGCACCGGCGTGCGCGCCCTCGTGCTGACCCCCACGCGCGAACTCGCGGCACAGGTCGAAGAGTCGGTGCGCACCTACGGCAAGTACCTGCAGCTCGACTCCACCGTGATCTTCGGCGGCGTGGGCATGAACCCGCAGATCAGCAAGCTCAAGAAGGGTGTCGACATCCTCGTGGCCACCCCCGGCCGCCTGCTCGACCTGCAACAGCAGGGCATGCTCGACCTGACCCAGGTCCAGATGCTCATCCTGGACGAAGCCGACCGCATGCTCGACATGGGCTTCATCCACGACGTGAAGAAGATCCTGGCCCTGGTGCCCAAGGAAAAGCAGAGCCTGCTGTTCTCGGCCACCTTCAGCGACGAGATCCGCGACCTCGCCGGCTCGCTGCTGCGCAATCCGCAGAGCATCCAGGTCACGCCGCGCAACACCACGGTGCAGCGCATCACGCAGGTGATCCACCCCGTGGGCCGCGGCAAGAAGAAGGCGCTGCTCGCGCACATCATCAACGAGAACAAGTGGAGCCAGGTGCTCGTGTTCACGCGCACCAAGTTCGGTGCCAACAGCGTGGCCGAATTCCTCACCAAGAACGGCATCGAGGCGATGGCGCTGCACGGCAACAAGAGCCAGAGCGCTCGCACGCAGGCGCTGGCCGGCTTCAAGAGCGGCGAGATCCGTGCCCTGGTGGCCACCGACATCGCGGCCCGCGGTATCGACATCGACGAGCTGCCGCACGTCGTGAACTACGAGATCCCGAACGTCAGCGAAGACTACGTACACCGCATCGGCCGCACCGGCCGCGCCGGTTCGAGCGGCGAGGCCGTGAGCTTCGTGTGCCTGGACGAAGAAGGCTTCATGCAGGAAATCGAACGCTTCACGAAGCAGACGATTCCGGTGCAGAAGGTCGAGGGCTTCGGCCCTGAAGAAGGCGAACGCGCCGAGCCGATCGCCATGGGTCGCCAGACGATCTGGGGCGGCGCCGGTCGTCCGCCGAGCCGCGAAGTCATGCAGGCAGCCGCCAAGGCCGCACGCACCGAAATGATGTCGCGCATCCGCGAGAACAAGGCCAGCCAGGGTGGCGGCGGTGGCAACGGCGGCGGCGGTCAACGCCGTGGTGGCGGCCAGGGCGGCGGTCAAGGCCGCAATGCCAACGGTGGTGGCCAAGGTCAGGGCCAGGGTCCGCGTGGCCAGGGCGCAGGTCGTCCGGCACAAGGCCGCGGCCCGCAGCAAGGCCAGCCGCGCGCACCGCAGCAACCCCATCACCACACGCCTTTCGAGGAGCGCCAGCCGCGCCATCACGGCAACAGCCACAGCCCGACGCAGGCCAACCAGGTCGCGCACCTGCGCGCCGAATCGGTCGGCGGCGGTGGCGGCGCGGGCCAACCCGATCCGTTGCGCACGAGCGTGGACCACATGGGTGGTCGCGGTCGCGGTGGCCGTTCGGGTGGTGGCGGCGGCGGTTACGGCGGCAACCGTTCGGGTGGCGGTGGCCGCTCGGGTGGTGGCGGCTACGGCGGCGGTGGCAACCGCTCCGGTGGCGGCGGCGGTCGCTCGTTCGGTCGCTGAAGCGCACAGACGCGCTGATTCAACAAAGGGCACCTCGGTGCCCTTTTTCATTTCTGCCGACACAGCAGGCGAGGCCCTGCCATGCACATGCATGGCACCTTCTCAGGCCACAATGCGCTCGCCATGCCCTCCTACATCCCGCCCAACTACGCCACCCTGTTCGTCGCGACCTGCAACCTGCTGAACCTCGCGAACCCGAACCGCGTGTACTACGACAACCAGGACGCCTACAACGAGCGCGAATACGAACGCAAGATCGACTGGATCGGTGAGCGCATCCACGCGCTCAACGCCGACGTGCTCGCCGTGCAGGAGGTGTGGGACGAGGCCGCGCTCAAGGCCGCCATCGGCCGCAGCGGGCTGCGCTACGACTTCGTCTCGGTGCCGGGCGCGGAGAACGCCCCGCCGCCGGGCAGCCCGCCCGGCACACCCGGGCGGCCGGGCGCGCAAGGCACGCCGCGCGTCGGCATCGTCACGCGGCTGCAAGTGGACAGCGTGCAGTCCTTCGTCGACTTTCCCCCGGGCTTCGCCGTCGAGGTGCCGGGCATCGGCCCGCACACGCGCTTCGAGCGCCCGCCCCTGCTGGTCACCGTGCGCATGAAGCACGGCCAGCTGGTGCATGTGCTCACGGTGCACCTGAAGTCCAAGCGCCCCAAGTTCCTGCAGGACGCGCAAGGCAACCACCTCGAAGACCGCGACGACCGCAAGATCGGCGCCATGGCCTCGCTGCGCTCGCTGCTGATGCGCGGCGCCGAGGCGGCGGCTTTGCGTTGCATCGTGATCGACCTGCTGCAGGGCACCAACGTGCCGCTGGTGGTGATGGGCGACTTCAACGACAACCCGCACAGCGTGACCACGCAGCTCGTGGCCGCAACCTCCGAAGTGGCCTACGACAAGGCCGCGCGCGACGTGGCGCTGTTCAACGCCTACGAGATGCAGGGCGAATCGGCGCTCAAGAAGGACGTGGCCTATTCGCACATCCACCAGGGTTTTCCGGATGTGCTCGACCAGATCCTGGTGAGCGAGGAATTCGTCGCCACGAGTCGCCACAGCCTGGGCGACGTGCGCCGCGTCGACTACTTCAACGACCACCTGCACGAAGGGCGCGACCGCTCGCGCTCGGACCACGGCTTCGTGCGCGCCCTGCTGCGGCTGCGCACCGACGACAACAACAACCGCTGACGAAACCTACGAGGCCTTCGACACCCGCACGATCGCATCGGCGCGCTTGTGCAGGTCGGGCAGCAGCTCCAGCCCGAGGCCGGGCTTGTCGTTGAGGCTGATCATGCCGTTCTCGACCTTCGGCAATTCGGTGACGAGTTCCTTGTACCAGCCGGTGAAGAAGGCGCGCACGCTCTCCTGGATGAGCGCATTGGGCGCATGCAGGCTCAGGTGCGTGGACGCGGCCCACACCACCGGCCCGGTGCAGTCGTGCGGCGCCACGGGCAGTTGCCAGGCGTCGGCCATCGCGGCGATCTTGCGCGCCTCGGTCAGGCCGCCGCACCAGCTCAGGTCGAGCATCGCGACACCCGCCACGCCGGTCTGCAGGTAATCCTTGAAGCCCCACTTGTAGCTCAGCGTCTCGCTGGCGCAGACGAGCGCCTGGCAGTCCTTCGCGTACTGCTTGAGCAGGTCGAGGCTGTCCATGCGGATGGCGTCTTCGTGCCAGAAGGTGTCGAACTCCCGGAGCGCGCGTGCGATCTTCTGCGCCATCGGCAGGCGCCACAGGCTGTGGAACTCGACCATGATGTCCATCTTGCCGCCCACCGCCTTGCGGATCTTGCGAAAGGGCTCCAGCGCGGTGTCGAGATCGGCGTTGCTGATGTACTGCCCGTGGCTCTTCTCCGCCGCCGGGTCGAAGGGCCAGATCTTCATCGCCGTGATGCCTTCGGACAGCAGCGACTCGGCCAGCTCGTCGGCATGGTGCAGGAAGCCCTGCAGGTCTTCGTACGGCCCGTTGTTGTTGGCCAGGCCCCAGTTCGAACTGGTCTGGTTGGTGGCGCTGCGGATGTACTGGTAGCCGGCGCAGGTGTTGTAGATGCGGATCGCATCGCGGCTCTTGCCGCCCAGCGCCGTGTGCACCGGCATGTTCGCGGCCTTGCCGAACAGGTCCCACAGGGCGATGTCCACCGCCGAGTTGCCGCGCGTTTCCACGCCCGATCCGCGCCACCCGAGGTAGCCCGTGATGTCGCGGTTGCGCGCTTCGATCTGCAGCGGGTCGGTGCCCAGCAGCTTCAGCGCCACCCACTCGTGCAGGTAGGCCTCGACCGCTTCCGCGCCCATGAAGGTCTCGCCGAGGCCGACCAGGCCTTCGTCGGTGTGCAGGCGCACCCACAGGATGTTGGGGAACTCGCCCAGGCGGATGGTTTCGACTTGCGTGATTTTCATGAAAGGGGTTCCGCAAAAAAGAAAAAGCCGCAGCGGCTGGCGCCGCGCGGCTCTTGCACATCGTCAGCTCATGCTCGCAAGCCTCAGCCGCCGCGCACCTTCTTCAGCGCATCGGTCACCACGCCCACGGCCTCCGTGCCGATGTTGGGCACGTTCTTGTCGTACACGGGCTTGACCTTCTCCAGCATGCGCTTCTGCTCGGCCGCCGAGACTTCGTTCACCGTCATGGTCTTGCGTAGGTTGGCGAGCGACTTCTCGTTCAGCGCGCGGTTGGCCGCACGCTGGACCTTCTGGCCTTCCCTCGCGGCCTCGCGCAGCACCGCCTGCTCCTGCGGGTTGAGCTGGTCCCACAGCTTCTTGCTATAGAGCACGAGGAACGGCGTGTAGGCATGGCGCGTCACGCTCAGGTACTTCTGGACCTCGCTGAACTTGGAGGTCTCGATGGTCACGAAGGGGTTCTCCTGGCCGTCGATGGTGCGGGTTTCCAGCGCGGTGAACACCTCGCCGAAGGCCATGGGCACGGCGTTGGCGCCCAGGGTCTTGAACGAGTCCAGGAAGATGTTGTTCTGCATCACGCGCAGCTTCACGCCCTCGAAGTCCTCGGCCTTGGCCACCGGCTTCTTGCTGTTGGTGAGATTGCGGAAACCGTTCTCCCAGTAGGCCAGGTTCACCAGGCCGGCGGCTTCGAGCTTCTTGTTGAAGTACTCGCCCGCGGGGCCGTCGAGCACGGCATCGGCTTCCTTCTCGTTGGCGAACAGGAACGGCAGGTCGAAGGCGCCGAGTTCCTTCACGATGCCCACCAGCGGAGAGCTCGACGTGCACACCATTTCCTGCGTGCCGGCGCGCAATGCCTGCGTGGCTGGCAGGTCGCCGCCCGCGGCACCGCCCCAGAAGGCCGCGATCTTCATCTTGCCGCCGGTCTTGGCCGCCAGCACTTCCTGCATCTTCTTCACGCCCACGCCCACGGGGTGGTCTTCGTTCACGCCGTTGGTGAACTTGATCGTGCGTTCGGCGAATTGCGCGAGGGCGCCGGTCGAGGCCAGCAGGCCGCCGGCCACGAGGGCCGCCGTCATCAGGGTTCTGCGAAACAACATGTTTGTCTCCTTCGATTCGAGGGGTTGGTTGATGGAACTGACTGACAGGAAAAGAGAAAAAAGGAAAACCGGAAAACTAGCGCCCCATCCACCACTGGAGCGGAACGGTCACGAGCTGCGGGAAGAACACCAGCGCGAACAGCACGACCAGGTGGGCGATGAAGAAGGGCATCACGCCCTTGAAGGCATCGTCCATCGAGATGCGCGCCACGCCGCTCACCACGTTGAGCACCGTGCCCACGGGCGGCGTGATCAGGCCGATCGCGTTGTTCATGATGAACAGCACGCCGAAGTACACCGGGTCGATGCCCGCCTTGAGCACCACCGGCATCAGCACCGGCGTGAGGATGAGCACTGTGGGCGTGAAGTCGAGCGCGGTGCCCACGATGACGATCAGCACCATCATCACGAACATCAGCAGCGTCTTGTTGTCCAGGAAGGGCTCGAGCAGCGCCACCACCTCGGTGGGAATGTTGGCCACCGTGATGAGCCAGGCGCTCACCATCGCGGCGGCCACGAGGAACATCACCACCGCGGTGGTCTTGCCCGCCGCGAGCGTGAGGCGGTACAGGTCGCGCACCTTGAGTTCACCGTAGACGAAGAGGCCGACCACGAGCGAATAGACGGCGGCCACCACGGCCGCCTCGGTCGGCGTGAAGACGCCGAACTTCATGCCGCCGATGATGATGACCGGCAACGCGAGCGCCAGGCTGCCCTGCGCCGTGACCTTCAGCCGCTCGCCCCACGGCACGCGCGGCGAGGACTTCACGCTCTCCTTCTTGGCCACGATCCACCAGGCCACGCCCACCGCGAGCCCCATCAGGATGCCCGGCACGATGCCCGCGAGGAACAGCTTGGTGATCGACACGTTGCCGGCCACGCCGAACACGATGAGCCCGATCGAGGGCGGGATCACCGGCGCGATGATGCCGCCCGCGGCGATCAGGCCGGCCGAGCGGTTGATCTGGTAGCCGGCGGCCTTCATCATGGGGATGAGGAGCGCGGCCAGCGCGGCCGTGTCGGCCACGGCCGAACCCGAGAGCGAGGCCATGATGATCGCCGCCAGTACCGCCACATAGCCCATGCCGCCGCGGTAGTGGCCGACCCAGGCCATCGCCAGGTTGACGATGCGCCGGCTGAGCCCGCCCGCGTTCATGAACTCGCCGGCCAGCAGGAAGAACGGCACCGCCAGCAGCGGGAAATTGTCGGCGCCGTCGACGAAGCGCTGCGCAATGATCTGGCTGTCGAAGGCCGGCAGGCCGCCGGTGTAGGCCAGCCAGCCCATCAGCGAGACACCGCACACCAGCAGCGAGTACGAGATCGGAATGCCCAGTGCCATGGCGCCGAGCAGGGAGACGATGAAGATCGTGACGGTCATTGCGCCACCTTTCCGTGCGCGGCCGTATCGAGCACCTGCTCTTCGGATTCCATGATCTGGATCAGCTCATGGTCGGGCACCTTGCCCCTGAACAATCGCCACAGCTTGTCGATGTTGATGATGCCCATCACCACCGACACCACGTAGCCGATGCCGTAGATCCAGATCATCGAGATGCCGACCACCGGCGAGATGTTGGTCACCTGCAGCTCGTGCATCTCGTACGTGCCCATGAAGAAGAGCACGTTGCAGAACAGCATGAGCGACTGGCTCAGGAAGAAGCACACCTTCTTGCCGTTGAGCGGCAGGTGCTTGATGAGCGTGTCGACGCCCAGGTGTGCGCCTTCGCGCATCGCCACCATGGCACCGATGTAGGTGAGCCAGATGAAGAAGTAGCGCGACATCTCGTCGGACACCGAGATGCCGGAGTTGAAGCCGTAGCGCAGCACCACGTTGCCGAACACCATGACGACCATCGCCGCCATGCACACGACCACGAGGAACTCCAGCAGGCGGAAAAAACCGTCGATTGCCCTTTGCATCAGCATCTGCATCTCCTGACTTTCCAGTGTTGTTGTGGGGTGTCTGCGCCCAGGCCGCGCCTAGAGCGGAAAGGCTTTCAGCTGCGTCGCCGGCCGGCTGATGCGCGGGATCTTCTTGCGCGAGGCCAGCACGGTCTCGATGTCGTGGCGCGCGCCGTCGATCAGCACCAGCACGGCCTTTTCGGCAGCAGCTGGATCGCGTGCGATCACGGCGTCGAGCACCGCGCGGTGCAGCGGCAGCGAACCCGCGGGCCCGTTCTTGCGGGTCGTGGATATCTCGAAGCTGGTGCGCAGCAGCGCACCCAGTGCGCGGCTCATCTGCACCAGCATGCGGTTGTGGCTGGAGCGGATCAGCCCCTGGTGAAAGCGCAGGTCGGGCGTGATGTAGTCGCCGCCGAACTCGATGGCGCGCTTCATGCCCGCATAGGCGTCTTCCATGTCGGCGATGTCTTCGGCGGTGGCCCGCTGGGCGGCCAGCGCCACCGCGGCGGGCTCGACCACGCGGCGCAGGTCCTGCAGGTCGCGCAGGAAATCGGCCGACAGGCCCGCCTGCGTCTGCCAGACGATCACGTCGGCATCGAACCAGTTCCACTGGTCGGGCGGCTGCACGCGCGTACCCACCTTCGGTCCGCTGGTGACCAGCCCCTTGGCGATGAGCGACTTGATCGATTCGCGCACCACGGTCCGGCTCACGCCGAGTTCTTCGCACAGGAGCGGCTCCGGCGGAATCGACGCGCCGGGCGCATAGCGGCCCGCGACGATGTCGCTGCCGATGCGGTCGACCGTGTTGCCGTGAACGTTCTTGATCATGCCTGCCTGTGTGTCTGTGTGTGGTTCTGGCGTGGTCCGGTGCTTGTGGAACCGCCTGCCTCGCGACGGTATCGGGGGGTGCCTGGCCTGCGCCGGCCACTCGAAAACCCTGAATGCGCGACAGCTCTCCGCGCTTATCATATGATGATTGAAACGGTCGTCCCGCAGGAAAAACCCTGACGATTCCGCTCCAGATCAACGACGAAGAGACACACCCCATGAGCAATGCCCCGAAGAAAAAACCCGCCAGCGAACTGCGCAGCCAGCAGTGGTTCGGACGCAATGACCGCGACGGTTTCATCTACCGCAGCTGGGTGAAGGGCAAGGGGGTTCCGCACGACCAGTTCGACGGTCGCCCGGTGATCGGCATCTGCAACACCTTCAGCGAACTCACGCCCTGCAACTCGCACTTCCGCACGCTCGCCGAGCAGGTGAAGATCGGCGTGTACGAAGCGGGCGGCTTCCCGCTCGAGTTCCCGGTGATGTCGCTGGGCGAGACGCTCCTGCGCCCCACCGCCATGCTGTATCGCAACCTCGCGAGCATGGACGTCGAGGAAAGCATTCGCGGCAACCCGCTCGACGGCGTGGTGCTGCTCATGGGCTGCGACAAGACCACGCCCGCCCTGATGATGGGCGCGGCCAGCGTCGACCTGCCGACCATCGGCGTCTCGGGCGGCCCCATGCTCTCGGGCAAGTGGCGCGGGCAGGAGCTGGGCTCTGGCACCGGCGTGTGGCAGATGAGCGAGCAGGTGCGCGCCGGCACGCTCAAGCTGCAGGACTTCTTCGAGGCCGAGAGCTGCATGCACCGCAGCCACGGCCACTGCATGACGATGGGTACCGCGAGCACCATGGCCAGCATGGTCGAGTCGCTGGGCATCGGCCTGCCGGGCAACGCGGCCTACCCCGCCGTCGATGGCCGCCGCAACGTGCTGGCGCGGCAGGCGGGCCGCCGCATCGTCGACATGGTGCATGAAGACCTGAACATGTCGAAGGTCCTCACGCGCCAGGCGATCGAGAACGCCATCAAGGTCAACGCAGCCATCGGCGGCTCGACCAACTTCGTCATTCACCTGCTGGCCATCGCGGGCCGCATGGGTGTCGAGCTCACGCTCGACGACTTCGACCGCCTCGCCGCCGACCTGCCCTGCCTCGTGAACCTGCAGCCCTCGGGCCAGTTCCTGATGGAAGACTTCTGCTACGCGGGCGGCTTGCCCGTGGTCATCAAGGAAATCGCCGACCACCTGCACAAGGACATCCTCACCGTCACCGGCCAGAGCGTGTGGGAGAACGTGAAGGACGCCGAGAACTACAACCCGCAGGTCATCCGCACCCAGGCCGAGCCCTTCAAGGACAAGGCCGGCATCTGCGTGCTGCGCGGCAACCTCGCACCCAACGGCGCCATCATCAAGCCCAGCGCGGCCACGCCCGAGCTGCTGGTGCACAAGGGCCGCGCGGTGGTGTTCGAGAGCGCCGACGACCTGCACAAGCGCATCGACGACGAGAACCTGGACATCGACGAGCACTGCGTCATGGTGCTCAAGAACTGCGGCCCCAAGGGCTACCCCGGCATGGCCGAGGCGGGCAACATGCCGCTGCCGCCGAAGGTGCTGCGCAAGGGCATCACGGACATGGTGCGCATCAGCGACGCGCGCATGAGCGGCACAGCCTATGGCACGGTGGTGCTGCACACCGCGCCCGAAGCCGCGGCTGGCGGCCCGCTGGCGCTGGTGCAGGACGGCGACATCGTCGAGCTCGACGTGCCAAACCGCAAGCTGCACCTGCATGTGAGCGACGAGGAACTCGCGAAGCGCCGCGCGAACTGGGTGGCGCCCAAGGCACCGCTCGACTCGGGGTACTGGAAGCTCTATGTCGACACGGTGCTGCAGGCCGACCAGGGGGCGGACCTGGGCTTTCTGCGCGGTCGTCGTGGGGGCTTTGTGCCGCGAGACAATCACTGATTCGGATGTTCGAGGCGTCGCTTCCGCCGGCGTGATCGTCGGACAGTGCGGTCGTTGATCGGCGAGCATCCGCCGCGTGTCCCGTGCACGCGCCCCGAACCAACGCTCAAAGACGCAGACATGACAAGACTCATCGCCATCGACTGGGGCACAAGCTCGCTACGCGGCGCGCTGCTCGACCCCAGCGGACAGGTCATCGAAGAGCGCAGCGACGCCCGCGGCATCCTCACAGTGCCCGAGGGCGGCTTTCCCGCCGTGTTCGAGTCGCTCTTCGGCGACTGGATGCGTCTCGAAGACACGCGCTGCCTCATCTCCGGCATGGCCGGCAGCAAGCAGGGCTGGGTCGAGGCGCCCTACTGCGCCTGCCCCGCGGGCCGCGTGGAAGTGGGCCGCAAGATCATCGACATCGCCGCCATTCCCGGCGCGCGCATCGCCATCGTGCCGGGCCTCAGCGACGAGCATGCCGGTGTGCCCGACGTGATGCGCGGCGAAGAGGTGCAGATCCTCGGCGCCATGACGATCACCGGCCTGGACGACGGCGTCTTCGTGCTGCCCGGCACCCACAACAAATGGGCGACGGTCAAGAAGGGCCGCGTCGCGGGCTTTCGCACCTACATGACGGGCGAGTTCTATGCGCTGCTGAGCCAGCACTCGATCCTCGGCCGCACGCTCGACGCGACCGCGCCGCTCGACGAAGCCGCCTTCCTCGAAGGCGTGACGCGCTCCGAGAACGGCCACGGCCTGCTGCACAACGCCTTCGGCACGCGCACGCTCGCGCTGTTCGAGCGCATGCCGAAAGAGGAGCTGTCGAGCTACCTGTCGGGCCTGCTCATCGGCGAGGAGCTGCGCACGCAATCGCTGCAGGCCGTCGGCGAGGTCGTGCTCATCGGCTCGTCCACCCTCACCCAGCGCTACACCCTGGCCCTGCGCGCCACCGGCGTTGCCACGCGCACGCTCGGCGCCGAAGCCACCTGGGCCGGACTGCACACGCTGTCCGGCTTCCTCGACACCGAAAGAACACCCGCCGCATGACCACACCCTTCGACAAATTCAACGCCGCGATGCAGGCACTGCCGCTGGTGGCGATCCTGCGCGGCCTCTCGCCCGCCGAAGCCACCGACGTGGGCGACGCCATCGTCGAGCCCGGCTTCCGGCTGCTCGAAGTGCCGCTCAACTCGCCGCAGCCGTTGGGCAGCATCGCGCTGATGCGCCGGCGCTTCCCGCAGGCGCTGGTCGGTGCCGGGACGGTGCTCGAAGCCGCGCAGGTGCGCGACGTGCACGCGGCCGGCGGCGAACTCATCGTGTCGCCCAACTTCAATGCCGACGTGATCCGCGAGGCCGCGCGCCTGGGCATGGTCTGCCTGCCCGGCGTGATGACGCCGACCGAGGCCTTCGGCGCGCTTGCGGCCGGCGCCACCGGCCTGAAGCTGTTCCCCGCCGAGCTGGCCTCGCCCGCCGTCGTGAAGGCCCTGCTCGCGGTGCTGCCGGCCGGCACGCCCGTGATGCCCGTGGGCGGGATCGCGCCGGACAACATGGGCGCATGGCGCGCGGCCGGCGCGGCCGGCTTCGGGATCGGCTCGTCGCTCTACAAGCCCGGCAAGAGCGCCGCCGCCGTGCGCGAGGACGCGCAGCGCTTCGTGGCGGCCTGGGCCGGCCTGACCCGCGTCTGATCCGCGCCTGATCCGAGACGACCTGTTCATCACAAGAAAGAAGGAGACCCCCGCGATGTCCGCCGATTCCGAATACGCCAGCCCCGCCGTGCGCCAGTTGCGCGAAGACCTTGCGCTCGCGCTGCGCGCCGCGGCCCACCACGGGCTGTCCGAAGGTGTGTGCAACCATTTCAGCGTGCTGCTTCCGGGCACGCAGGACCGCTACCTGATCAACCCGCGCGGGCTGCACTGGAGCGAGATCGGCCCCGACGACATCGTGCTGATCGACGTGCGCGGCGAAGTGCTCGCGGGCCGGCATCGCGTGGAGCCCACCGCGCTCTTCATTCATGGCGCGGTGCACCGGCTCACGGGCCACGCGGTGGTGTTGCACTGCCACATGCCGTATGCGACGGCGCTCACGATCACCGTCGATCGCGCGCTCGACCCGACCGCCAGCCAGAACGCGATGCGCTACATGAACCGCATCGCCATCGACGCCGAATACAACGGCCTGGCGCTCGACGACGCCGAAGGCGAGCGCATCGCGCGCGCCATGGCGGGCAAGGACGTGGCCTTTCTCGCGAACCATGGCGTGATCGTGGCGGGCGGCACCATCGCGCATGCCTACGACGACCTGTACTACCTGGAGCGCGCCTGCCTGCACCAGGTGATCGCGCAGTCGACCGGCCGCCCGCTGGTGCCCGTGAATGCCAAGCTGGCCGCTCATGTGGCGGCGCAGATCCAGGGCGAGCGGGAGCAGTCCGACCTGTTCTTCGAAGCCCTGCGGCGCATGCTGCCGGCACCGAAAAGCTGAAAAAAGCGGGATCGCAGCGGCTTACAGCTCTTCATGCGATTTCGCTCCCGGCTTACAAGAACTTCACACAATGGCGCGACGATGAGCCATCGCAACCACTCCTCAGGAGTCGCCATGAAAAAACTGACATTCGCCTTCGGTGCCGCCGCCCTTCTGTCGCTGGCAGCCCTCACCGCCCCGGCCCATGCCCAGGCCGGCGGCCCCTTCATCCAGGCCCAGGTGTACGTGACGCCCGCCCCGCCGCCACGCCCCCGCTACTACGC
>NZ_QXMN01000143.1:0-2415 GCF_003581445.1 Acidovorax cavernicola
CTCGCCCTCTTCGAGGCCGCCCGTGACTTCGACCTGCAGCCGGTTGCGCGTGCCCAGTTGCACGCGGCGCACTTCGACCAGTTGATCGGGCGACTTCTCGGCCAGGATGCGCGCCTCATAGGCACCCGACTCGCCGTCGAGCGCGGTGAACGCCGCCAGCGGCGCCGTGAGCACGTCCTTCACGGCCGCCGACACGAACGTGACCTGGGCCGTCATCTGCGGCATCAGCGCGCCGTCGGGGTTGTCGACATCGAACAGCACCGTGTACTGCACGGCCTTGGTGCCGGCAGCAGGCATGCCGGCCGTGGCCGTGGCCGGTGCGCCCGCGGCGGCCGACGGCGCGGGCAGCACCTGGCGCACCGTGCCGCTCCAGCGCCGGCGGTCGCTGCCCAGCGTGCTGAAGTACGCGGGCATGCCGGACTTCACCTGGCGGATGTCGGCTTCCGACACATCGGTCCAGACCGTCATGCGGCGCAGGTCGGCGATGCGCAGCACCGTCGGCGTCTGGTAGGTCGCGTTCAGCGTCTGGCCTTCCTTCACATCGAGGCCCGTGACCGTGCCCGCGATGGGTGCGTAGATGCGCGTATAGCCCAGCCGGGCTTCGTCGGCGCGCAGGCTCGCGGCGGTCTGGGCGATCTGCGCTTCGTACTGCGCCACGCGCGCGGCCGTCGACTTGAGCATCGCGGCCGCGGTCTGCAGGTCTTCGAGCCGCGTCGCTTCATCCCTGGCCATCTGCTGCTGGCGCGCATGCTGCTGGCCCGCGAGTTCATGCTGGGCGCGCGCGTCGTCGGCCTGGGCGCGCAGGCCCGCAATCTGCGCGCGGCCGGCCTCGACCGTGGCGGCGAGCACGCTGGCGTCGATCTCGGCCAGCAGCTGGCCCTTCTCGACTTCGTCGCCGGCGCGCACCAGCAGACGCGTGATCTGGCCCGAAACCTGGGCGCCGACATCGACCGAGCGCAGCGGCTGCAGCGTGCCGATGGCGGCGACGCTGGCTTCGATGTCGCCCCGGGCGACGGTCACGGTCTGCCAGGGCGATGCCGCGGCCGGGCGCAGCAGCAGCCACAGCGCGCCCAGCGCCACCACCGCCGCGAGCGGCACAAAATAGCGCACCGCACGGGAGCGGCGGCGCGGCGAAAGAGAAAGTGAATCAGGCAAAGTCATTTCAGCGTGCCACCTCGAAGCTCAGCGTGGCCGTGTGGCGCACGTCTGCGTATTTTTTTCCGTCGATCGTGACCGCGCCGTTGTCCACGCGCGCCGAGACTTCAAGCACGTAGAGGCCGGGGAAGGCGGGCACGAAACTCACGCTGCCGTCCTTGGCCGGCGTGAGCACGCGGCGCCAGCCTTCGGAGGTGTCGACATTGACCTGGCTGGCCGCGACCGGGCGCCCCTTGAACATCAGCTGGAACGTATTGCCGCCGGCAACCGTGGGCACCAGTTCGAGGTCGTTGACGGCCTTGGTTTCGGCGCGGCCGAACTTCGCCTGGAAATAGGTCAGCACGCCATCGGCGTCGGCGCGCGTCGCGGTGAAACGCAGATCGCCCTGCCCCGCGGGCGTGAACGCAAAGTGATTGGCCGCGGTTTCGAGCGCCGGCGACTGGCCTTCGGGCGCGACCGGCCTGGCGTCGCGCAGCGCGGGCAGTTGCGCCAGCGGCTTGGGGACTTCGCCCGCGAACACGCGCGCCTGGGCGCCATCGCGCTGCAGCCAGAGATAGTCGGCGCGGGCCGATGCGGCCAGCGACAGGGACAGCGCGAGCACGGCCAAAGCAGGCGCGCGGCTGCGGGAGAGACGGAATGCGGTCATGGAATGGACTGGAATGAGAGATGTCGGATCGGCGCAGCGACAGCGCCGCTCAGCGCAGGCGCAGCGCCACCACAAGGCGCGCGGCCAGGGCTTCGATATCGGCCACCGGCTGCTGGCCGTCGGCGGCCAGCACCGCCACGGCCGCACCCGCGCCCTTCACGGCCTGGGCGAGTTCCGGCGGCAACTCTTCGTGGTGCAGCACCGCGGCCACGCCTTCGCGGCGGATCAGCGCCGCCAGCGCCTGGGGATCGGTGCTGCCCGGAACCAGCTCGAGATTGAACGCCGAAGCCAGGTAATCCAGGCGCGGCGACAGCGACACCACGCTCAGATTGGGCGCGGCCAGCAGCGCGGTTTCGGTCCTGCCCGACAGCGCGACAAGCTGCTGCTTGAGGCCTGCGAGATTGCGCGCCAGCACCGGTGCGGCCTGGGGCGCGAGCCGTTCCAGATCGGAGGCGACGATGTCGGCCATGCGGCCCAGATTCACCGGATGCAGCCACGGGTAGCTGCCCAGGTCCGCACCCGGCTGCAGCGCGATGCCCGGCAGCGCGCCGTCGATGGGCCGCGCGGCGTCGATCTCGACGATGCGGATGTGGGCGCGGCGCGCGGGCGGGTAC
>NZ_QXMN01000144.1:0-2408 GCF_003581445.1 Acidovorax cavernicola
GTGGTGGTCGTATCGCCCTGGTTGCGGCCGTAGTTGAGCATCAGGCGCAGGTTGCCGGTCTTCCAGGCACCGCCGACGGTGGCGGCGTCCAGTTCGAGGCCGTTGGCATCGTGGAACTGCGTGTAGGCGCTGGTCAGGGCCAGGTCGCCGACAACGTAGTTCAGACCCAGTCCCTTGGAGTCCTGGCGGGTGGTGGACGCGGCGGACTCGCCAAAGCTGTACATCGCGCGCGCGGTCAGGCCACCGAAAGTGCCCGAGTACTTGATCGAGTTGTTGACGCGGTTGGACGCGGCATTGGTGTTGGTCGCACCGTATTCGATGCCCAGGCGGTGGCCCGTGAGGCTGGTGACCTGGATGTTGGGATTCATGCCCGCGAAGCGCATGCCGATGGGGTCGGAAAAGACGATCGAGTCTGCGACCAGCGTGTTCTGGCGGCCGGCGGTCACCGCGCCCCAGTTGCCCGCCAGGCCCAGCACGGCGGCGCGGTCGAAGAAGCCTGCGGCCGAACCGGAATTGCCGGCGTCCACGCCCAGCGTGGATTCGAGGTTGAAAGTGGCCTTCAGGCCGCCGCCCAGGTCTTCCTGGCCGCGCAGGCCCCAGCGGCTGGTGGGGCCGACGCCGCTGTTGAGGACCGTGGTGTTCTTCGGCGTGCCCGCATAGCCGGCGGTCAGGCCGCTTTGCGTGCGTACGGCGGCGTCCACGATGCCGTACACCGTGACGCTGCTTTGGCTCTGGGCCAGCGTGGGCACGGCCGCGCTGATGGCCAACAGTGCAAGTGCTGAAATTTTGTGCATGTCATGTCTCCTCGATGTAATTTTGAGTAATAACGAGGGATGGAGTTTGTCGGGATCCTTGTGCTGGAGGTAGACAAATATGGCATAGCTGATATGCCGACGCCGGCGGGCGTGACGCGCGATTCGAGCTGAAATCCTTGTGTGGCAAGGCGCCGCCACGGAATATGGCAGTGAATTCTTTGCAGGAGGAAGGTGTTCGCAGTGCGAAAACCAAGGGTTTTCACTTGTGGGAATTTTTCCAATTCTGAGCACACAAGCCCAATAATGCAGGGCAAACGCTATGCGCTTTCGTTATACCTTGGGAGGCGCTTGCGGCCTTGTCCAGCGCGCCTGAAGCGCGTCCTGGGCCACGGACTTGTTCAACGATTCAACGGACAGACAGTTATGAAATTCAAGCAGTTGCTCGGCGCCCTGGTGGCCACCGCGCTCTTCACGCCGATGGCTTTTGCGCAGAACTTCCCGACCAAGGCGGTGCGCATCGTCGTGCCGTTCGGCGCGGGCGGGGTGGCCGATGTGACGGCGCGCGTCGTCGCCCAGAAGATGGCGGAATCCCTGGGTCAGGCCGTGGTGATCGAGAACAAGCCGGGCGCGGGCGGCATCGTCGCGGGCGACACCGTCGCCAAGGCCGAGCCCGATGGCCACACCTTGCTGCTGATGTCCAACGGCACGGCCGTGAGCGAAGGCCTGTTCAAGGCCCTGCCGTTCAAGACGCTGCAGGACTTCGCTCCGGTCTCCACGCTCGGCTATTTCGATCTGGCCGTGGTCACCGCCGCGAATTCGCGCTTGAAGACGTTTGGCGAGCTGCTGGCATTTGCCAGGGCCAACCCCGGCAAATTGAATCTCGGCTCGATCAACGTCGGCAGCACGCAGCATCTGACTGCGGAAATGTTCAAGTCGGCGGCGGGCGTCGATGTGCAGATCGTGCCTTTCAACGGCACGCCCGCCGTGGTCACCGCGTTGCGCGGCGGCCAGATCGACGCGGCCGTGGAAATCGTCGCGCCGGTGCTCACGCAGATCCAGTCCAAGGCGCTGCGCGCGCTGGCCGTGACCAGCGACAAGCGCGCCGCCGTGCTGCCCGACGTGCCCACGACCAAGGAAGCCGGACTGCCCGGCTATGTGGCGCGCAGCTGGAATGGCCTGGCCGCGCCCGCGAAGACGCCCGCGCCGGTCATTGCCCGGCTCAATCAGGTGATCGTCGCCGCGCTGAATTCGCCCGATGTGAAGAAGAAGCTCCAGGACCTGAATGTCGATGCCCAGCCCAGCACCCCGCAGGAGGCTTCGGCGCTGCTTGCTTCGGAAGTCAAGCGCTGGGGCGATGTGATCAAGACCGCCAAGATTGCGCCGCAGTAAGTTCCCGGCCGCGCTGCCCACCGATCTGCCTTGCCCTCTCACGGGCCTGGCAGATTTTTTGTTGCCCGGGCGTGGCGGGAACTTTGCGCGTGTTTTCTGCACGAAAAAACCATGACCGGTCGGCTTTCCCGTGCAGCGGGAGCGCTATCCTTGCCGGCTTTCGTCGCTTTTCTCACGGGTTTGTTCTCCATGCTTCGCCGCCGTTTCCTGCTCAGTTCCCTGGTGTCCACCACACTGCTGTCCACCGCCTGTTCGGGCAAGTCC
>NZ_QXMN01000051.1:0-44516 GCF_003581445.1 Acidovorax cavernicola
AGATGGGTATAAGAGACGGGGAAGCAATGCGGCGAATCATAGGATTCGCCACGACCCGAGTCAACCAACTAGTTGATAATTTTCATGCGACGTCCTTGTCGGGTCGCAGCGCGTTGATCGCGAACTCGATCACGTGCCGGCGGCGCTGCAGCAGCGCGCCGCGCGCATCCAGCGCCTTGCCGAAGATGGCCGAGAGCGTGTGGTTGTTGGAGAAGAAGAAGTACGAGATGCCGGCGATCGAGATGTAGAGGTTGATCGCATCGAAGTCGGGCCGAAACACGCCCGCCGCCACGCCGCGCTCGAGTGTGGCTTCCAGCATCTCGATGAAGGGCGAGTGCATCTTCTGCAGTCGCTCCGACTCGTGCAGGTTCGCGCCGTGGCTGCGATTCTCGTCGGCCAGCAGTGCGATGAACTCGGGGTGCTCGGCCAGGTAGTCGAAGGAGAAAGCCACGAGCTGCTTCATGGCCTCGAGCGGCTCGAGCTCGTTCAGCGTGAGCTTCTGTTCCTTCTCCCGGATCTCGGCATAGACCGATTCGAGTGCCACCAGGTACAGGCCCTGCTTGCTGTCGAAGTAGTGGTAGACGAGCTGCTTGTTGACCCCGGCCGCCGCGGCGATCTCGTCGACGCGCGCACCCGCGAAACCCTTGCTGGCGAACTCGGCCACCGCCGCGGCGATGAGTGCCTGCTTGGCGGCGACAGGGTCGCGTTCGCGCTTGGTGGCAACGGTGCGGGCGGGGCTCTTGGGGCTCGTGGAACTGGTGGCGGTCATGGTGTTTTGATTCTCCCGTCGGTGGCGATGCGGTCTGGATGATCTGGATTGCTTGTCAACCAAACAGTTGGTAATATGAATTTCAGGACCTGATTTTTACCTTCTTTTGGAGAGATCCGCATGAAAAAGCTGTTGTCGGTCGCCGGCGCCACCGCCTTGCTGATGGCCTCGGCCCCCGCCGCATTCGCGGCCGATGCCATGAGCCTGATGCTCAACTGGACGCCCACGGCCGATCATGCGCCGATCTACTTTGCGAAAGCCAAGGGCTGGTACACCGAGGCGGGCATCGACCTGAACATCGAGGCCGGCAAGGGCTCGGCCGTGTCGGCCCAGCGCGTGGGCACGGGCGGCAGCGACCTCGGTATTTCCGACCTGCCCACCACGATCCAGGCCAAGGGCAAGGGCGCCGACGTGAAGGCCGTGATGGTCATCTACGCCAACAGCCCGCAAGGCTTCTACTGGCTCAAGTCCTCGGGCATCAATGGCCCGAAGGACTTCGCGGGGCGCAAGATCGGCAATCCGCCCGGCGATGCTGCACGCCTCATGTGGCCTGCCTTCGCGAAGAAGGTGGGGCTCGACCCGGCCAGCGTCACTTTCGTCAACGTGAGCCCGCAGGCCAAGGTGGCGGCGCTGAAGAGCAAGTCGGTCGACATCATCAGCGACTTCTACAACGAGCACGACCTGAAGGCGCGCGAGTTCGGCGCCGACCTGGGCTTCCAGCCGTGGCGCGATGCGGGCGTGAACGTGTACGGCAATTCGCTGATCGTGAACGGCCCGTACCTCGCGAAGAACCCGGGTCAGGTGAAGAAGTTCGTTGCCGTGACGCAGCGCGCCTACGACGCCTGCGTGAAGAACTTCGAGCCCTGCCTGCAGGCGCTGCAGGCCAGCGTGAGCGGCCTCACGCCCGACAACCAGCGCGACCAGTGGAACCGCATCAAGCAGCTGATGCGCGACGACACCACCACCAAGGTGGCGCTCGGTGCCTTCGACGGCGCGCGCGTGAAGGCCGACTACGAACTGGTGTCGTCGCTGATCGGCATCGAGAAGGCCTACGACCCCCCGACGCTGTTCACCAACGAATTCCTCGACAAGGGTGTGCGCATGGCGCCCAACTGACCTGAGGAGGGAGGCAGCCTCAGCCCGACTTGGCGGCGGGCGGCACCTTGGTGTTGCCCTTCTGCCGTTCGCGGAAGAGGGCGGCGCGCATCAGGAAGATCGTGGTGATCGGCGCCGTCAGCACGATGAACAGCACGATCAGCATCGCATGCAGGAACAGGCTGAAGCCCTGCACCGAGAAGTAGGCGATGGTGGCCACCGTCAGGCACCAGGCGCCCACCGTGGCGCCCAGCGTGGGCGCATGGATGCGGCGGAAAAAGGTGGGCAGGCGCACCAGGCCGAAGGAGCCGATGGCCGCGAAGGCCGCACCCAGCACCGCGAACACGGCGGTGATGATCTCGGCCCAGAGGGGCAGTGGCGTTGTGGTCATTCAATGACCTCCCCGCGCAGCAGGAACTTGGCCAGCGAGGTCGACCCGACGAAGCCGAAGAGCGCGACCAGCATCGCCGCCTCGAAGTACACGCTGCTCGCGTAGTTGATGCCCAGCACTAGCATCATCAGCATGCCGTTGATGTAAAGGCAATCGAGCGCCATCACGCGGTCTTGCGCCGACGGGCCGATCAAGAGGCGCGTCACGGCGCACAGCATGGCCACGGCCAGCAGGAAGAGCGCGGCCTTCAGGGCCCAGTAGAGAACAGGCGTCATGATTCGAAGATCTCCATCAGCGGACGTTCGTAGCGGGTCTTGATCAGGGCGATGAAGGCCGCCTCGTCCTCGAGGTCGAACACGTGGATGAGCAGCGTGGTGCGGTCGAACGACACCTCGCCCCAGGCGGTGCCGGGTGTGAGGCACATGATCATCGCGAGCACGGCGAGCCCGTTGGGGTCGCGCATGTCGAGTGGAATCTGCACGAAGTTCGCCGAGATGTCCTCGGTGCGGCGCGTGAGCAGCAGCCGGGCCACGTCGTACGCCGACTTCAGCATGTCGAAGGTGACGAGGAACGACAGCCGCAGCGCGACGCCGGGCCGGCGCATGCGCACGGTGGCGGGGCGCAGGCCCTTGGTGATCAGCGGCACGGCAATGGCGAGCAGCGCGGCCGACAGCAGCGTGGCCGCTTCGAGCGACTGGTTGAGCAGCAGCCAGATGACGAACAGCGCGAACGACAGCGGCGGGGAGGGCATCAGGCGCTTCATGGCTTGGCCTCCTCTTTCGCGGGCACCGGGTTGGGCTTCTGCTTCGCGCCGAGCACGGCTTCGCGGTACGCCGTGGGCGTGCGCAGGCCGCCGGCGGTGGCTTGCGCGTGCTGCATCACGGGCTCGGCCCAGACCGTCAGTGCCACGCAGGCTGCGAGCAGGGCGGCCACCGGCAGCACCTCGAGCGCGGGCAGCGAGGGCATGGTGGGGTGATGCTGCGTCCAGAAGTGACGGATGCCGGTGCGGCTCAGCGCGATCAGCGAGAGAAAGCCCGAGACGATCAACAGTGCGAGGAAAGTCCACCCGGCGATGCTGACGACCTTGCCGTCGAGCAGGCCCGAGAGCATCGCGAACTTGCCGACAAAGCCGGACAGCGGCGGCAGGCCTGCCAGCAGCAGCGTGCAGAGCATGAAGCTCAGGCCCAGGAAGGCCACCCCGGCCGGAATGGCGCGGCCGTAGAGCGCCTGGGCGTCGTCGTCGAGGTTCACGTTGTCGAGCGCGCGCAGGTCTTCGGCCAGGAACGGCGCGTTGCCCGCCGCCTCGTACGGCGCGACGCTCATGCCTGCGTTGCGCCAGCGCTCGACCATGTCGATCAGCAGGAAGAAGGCCGCCACCGCGAGCGTGGAACTCAGCATGTAGTAGAGCGCGCCAGCCCACACGGCCGGCTCGCCCAGCCCGACGGCGGCCAGCAGCGTGCCTGCCGACACCAGCACGCTGGAGCCTGCGAGGTTCGACAGCCGCTGTGTGCCCACGATGCCGATGGCGCCCACGAACAGCGTGGCCAGCCCCACGCTCACCAGCGCGGCCTGCCCGAAGGCGGCCGAGGCGCCGGTGTCGGGTGCGAACAGCACGGTCCACAGGCGCAGCACGGTGTACACGCCGAGCTTGGTCAGCAGCGCAAACACCGCGCCCACCGGCGACACGGCCGCGCTGTAGGCCGGCACCAGCCAGAAGTTGAGCGGCCATGCGCCTGCCTTGGCGAAGAAGGCGGTGGCCAGGATGGCCGCGGCCGCGTGCACCAGGCCGCGGTCGCCGGGCGCGAGTTCGGCGATGCGCGCGCCCAGGTCGGCCATGTTGAGCGTGCCGGTCACGCCGTACAGGATGGCCGCGCCGATCAGGAACAGCGACGAGGCCGCGAGGTTGATCGCGATGTAGTGCAGCCCGGCACGCACGCGCAGCCGGCCCGAGCCATGCAGCAGCAGGCCGTACGAGGCCGCGAGCATCACCTCGAAGAAGACGAACAGGTTGAACAGGTCGCCCGTGAGGAAGGCGCCGTTCAGGCCCATGAGCTGCAGCTGCAGCAGCGGATGGAAGTGCACGCCCGCGCGGTCCCAGCGCGAGGTCGAATAGATGGAAGCTGCGAAGGCGATCACGCCTGTGAGCGCGACCATCATCGTGGAGAGGCGGTCTGCCACCAGCACGATGCCGAAGGGCGCGCGCCAGTTGCCCGGCAGGTACACGCCGATGGAGCCTGGGCCGCCGCCGGTGTCGGGCGCGTTCACCCAGCGCAGCAGTGCGAGCGCCGCGAGCATGCCGATCAGGCCAGAGACCACGCTGAGGAACGACTTGGTGCGCCGGTGGTTCTCGTTCATCAGCAGCATCAGCGCCGCCGTGAGCATGGGCACGAGGATCGGCACTGCCACCAGGTGCGGCATGCTGAACTCGAGGAAGCGGTCAAGCAGATGCAAGAGGTCGTTCATTGACTCACCCCCAGGCTTGCCACTGCGTGTGCTGCGCCCGCCCCCTCAAGGGGGCCCGCGCCTTCGGGCGGCCGTGCGGCGCTCATTCCACCGCCTCCCGCTCTTCACCGTCCACGTGGTCGGTGCCCGACAGGCCGCGCGAGGCGAGCATCACGACGAGGAACAGCGCCGTCATCGCGAAGCCGATCACGATGGCGGTGAGCACCAGCGCCTGCGGCATCGGATCGGCCGTGTTGGCCAGCGTGGCCTTGAAGCCTTCGACCAGCACCGGCTCGCTGTCGACCTTGAGCCGGCCCATGCTGAAGATGAAGAGGTTGACCGCGTACGAGATCAGCGTCAGGCCCATGATGACCTGGAAGGTGCGCGGACGCAGCAGCAGGTACACGCCCGAACCGGTGAGCACGCCGATGGCGATGGCCAGCACGATTTCCATCAGCGGGTCCCTCCGGTGGCGGCTGCTTCTGCAGCTTCGGCTTCGGCGGCGGCGCGTGCCTCCGCTTCTTTCTCTTCTTGTTCGTCGGCCCAGCGATGGCTTCGGATGGACTGGTGGGCCAGCGCGGTCAGGATCAGCATGGTGGCACCGAGCACCAGCGCGAACACGCCGATGTCGAAGAAGAGGGCGCTGGGCACGTGCATGTCGCCCAGGAGCGGCACGTGCACGTGTGCGGTGTGCGTGGTCAGGAAGGGGTAGCCGAACGCGATCGCACCGCCGCCGGTGGCGAGCGCGAACAGCAGGCCGATGGCGATCCAGCGGCGTGGGTAGATGCGCAGGTGCTCCTCCACCCACTCGGTGCCCGAGACGATGAACTGCAGCAGCAGCGCGACCGACATCACCAGCCCCGCGACAAAGCCGCCGCCGGGCGCGTTGTGGCCCCGCATGAAGAAATACACCGAGACCAGCACGGCCACCGGCAGCACCAGCCGCACCAGCACGGCCGGCACCATCAGGTAGCCGATGGCGGAGTCCTTGGCTCGGCGCGGATTCAGCAGGTCGCTGCTGCCGTCGTCGACCTGCTGGCGCTGCTGGATGGGCAGCGCCATCGATTCGATGGCCGGGCGGAAGCGCCGCAGCAGCGCGTACACGGTGAGCGCCACGATGCCCAGCACGGTGATCTCGCCGAAGGTGTCGAAGCCGCGGAAGTCGACCAGCATCACGTTGACCACGTTGGTGCCGCCGCCTTCGGTGAGCGCGCGTTCGAGGAAGAAGGGCGAGATGCTCTGCGGGAAGGTGCGCGTCATCAGCGCCCAGGCCAGCGCCGCCATGCCGCAACCGGCGATGGTGGCCACCAGCAGGTCGCGCCCGCGGCGGCCCCACGGGATCAGGCGCATGCGCGCGGGCTGCACCACGTCCTTGCTGCGCATCGGCAGCCAGCGCAGACCCAGCAGGATCAGCACCGTGGTCACGGCCTCGACCACCAGCTGCGTGAGCGCAAGGTCGGGGGCCGAGAACCAGATGTACGTGACGCACGAGACCAACCCGGCACCCGCGGCCAGCATCAGCGCCGCGAGCCGGTGGAACTTGGCCTGCCAGGCGGCGGCCACGGCGCAGACGCAGCCGATGAGCCAGGTCATCGCGAACATCGGCGAGAACGGCAGCAGCTCGCGCGTGCCGCGCTCGGCCGGCGTGGCCCACAGCGAGGCCGCGGCGCCCGCCACGGCCACGACCACCAGCCACAGCAGTTGCCACTGCAGGCGGCGCGTGCCGAACAGGCGCCGGCTGCGCCGGCCGGTTTCGCTCAGCAGTGCGATCAGGTGTTCGAAGATGACCTGACCGTCGAAGCGGTGCAGCAACGGGGTGCGCTCGAGGCGGCCGGTGCCCAGGGGGCGGCGCAGCAGCAGGTAGACCACGGCGCCGCCTGCCAGCGCGACGAAGCTCATCAGCAGCGGCAGGTTGAAGCCGTGCCACACGGCCAGGCTGTAGGTGGGCAACGTGCCGCCGACCACCGGCGTGGCCGCAGCGGCCAGCATCGGGCCGATCGACCATGCGGGCGCCACGCCCACCACCAGGCACACCAGCACCAGCAGCTCGACCGGCACGCGCATCCAGTGCGGAGGTTCGTGCGGAGGCTTGGGCACGTCGGGGCCGCAGGGCGGGCCGAAGAACACGTCGAACACGAAGCGCGCGGAGTACGCCACGCTGAAGATGCCCGCGATGGTGGCGATGACAGGCAGGCTCAGGTCGATCCAGGGCGTGGCCTGGATGAAGACGGTCTCGGCGAAGAACATTTCCTTCGAGAGAAAGCCGTTGAGCAGCGGCACGCCGGCCATCGAGGCGCTGGCGATGATGGCCAGCGTGCCGGTGATCGGCATCAGGCGCATCAGGCCGCTGAGCTTGCGGATGTCGCGCGTGCCGGTCTCGTGGTCGATGATGCCGGCCGCCATGAACAGCGACGCCTTGAAGGTCGCGTGGTTCATCACGTGGAACACAGCCGCCACCGCCGCGAGCGGGCTGTTCAGGCCCAGCAGCAGCGTGATGAGGCCCAGGTGCGAGATGGTCGAGTAGGCCAGCAGCGCCTTCAGATCGCGCTGGAACATGGCCGCGAAGCCGCCCAGCAGCAGCGTGATCGCGCCCGCGCCGCCCACCATCCAGAACCATTGCTCGGTGCCCGAGAGCACGGGCCACAGCCGCGCCATCAGGAACACGCCCAGCTTCACCATCGTGGCCGAGTGCAGGTAGGCCGACACCGGCGTCGGCGCCGCCATGGCGCGTGGCAGCCAGAAGTGGAACGGGAACTGGGCGCTCTTGGTGAACGCACCCAGCAGCACCAGCACCAGCGCCACCGGGTACAGCGCGTGCGCGCGGATGATGTCGCCCGAGGCCAGCACCACGTCGAGTTCGTAGCTGCCCGCGATGCGGCCCAGCACGAGCACGCCGGCCAGCAGGCACAGCCCACCCGCGCCGGTGACGGTGAGCGCCATGCGCGCGCCGCGTCGCGCGTCGCGCCGGTGGTGCCAGTAGCCGATCAGCAGGAAGGAGAAGAGGCTGGTGAGTTCCCAGAACAGCACCATCTGGATCAGGTTGCCCGAGAGCACCACGCCCATCATCGCGCCCATGAACGCGAGGAAGAACGAGAAGAAACGCGGCACCGGGTCGGAGGCCGACATGTAGTAGCGCGCATAGAGCACCACCAGCGCTCCGATGCCCAGCACCAGCATGCAGAACAGCCACGCGAAGCCGTCGAGGCGGAACACGAGGTTCAGGCCGAGGGCCGGCAGCCATTCGATTTCCTGGCGCAGCACGTTGCCATGCGCGATCTGCGGAAAGAGCCATGCGACCTGGATGGCGCAGCCCAATGCGACGAGGCCCGCGAGGGTCGACTCCCGGTTGCGCGCGTTGGACGGCATCAACGCGGCCAGCACGCTGGCAAGAAAGGGGAGTGCGACGAGAAGGGCGAGGGGCATTGGGGTCGATTCTATCGACCGACCCTCTGGGAAGCTTCTGTCTATAACCGCAGGAGCGCGGGCAGTTTTTGCAGTGTCAGGAGGCGAGCGCGAACTGGACGGTGCGAATGCCCAGCCAGGTCAGCACCAGCGAGCCGCACAGATGCAGCAGGCCGGTGCCCAGCGCCAGCAATGGCCGCCCGTCGAGCAGCAGCGCGACCACTTCGGCCGAGAAGCTCGAGAAGGTCGTGAGCCCGCCGAGGAAGCCGGTGATGAGCAGCAGCCGCCACACCGGATCGAGCTGCGGCATCGCCTGGAAGACGGCCACCGCCACGCCCACGAGGTAACCGCCGACCAGGTTGGCGGCCAGCGTGCCGTAGGGCACGGGGCCGCCGGTGTTGAGCCAGAGGCCCAGGCCCCATCGGGCGAGGGCGCCGCACGAGGCGCCCACGCAGATCGCTAGAACCGGCAATAGAGGCGGCATCCGTTCCCTTGTCGTCGCACTGTCATTTTTCGGAGCCCATCACCAGGTCGGGCAGGCTCGTGACGATACCCGGGAACAGCGTGATGAGCACGATGCACAGCACGAGGCAGAAGAAGAACGGAATGGCCGCCTTGGCGATCACGTTGCTGTCCTTGCCGGTCATGTTCTGCAGCACGAACAGGTTGAAGCCCACCGGCGGCGTGACCTCGGCGATCTCCACCAGCAGCACGATGAAGATGCCGAACCAGACCAGGTCGAAGCCCGCCTTCTGGATCATCGGCAGCACCACCGCGCTGGTCAGCACGATCATCGAGATGCCATCCAGCGCCGTGCCCAGCACCAGGTAGACCAGCACCAGCGCGCCGATCAGCGCGTAGGGCGACAGGTGCATGCTGTCGACCCATTCGGCCAGCTCGCGCGGAATGCCGGTGAAGGCCATGGTCTTCGTCAGGAAGGCCGCGCCCGCCAGGATGAACATGATCATGCAGCTGGTGCGCGTGGCACCCATGATCCCGTCCTTGAAGTTCTTCCACGTAAGGCTGCGGCCCCAGGCCGCGATGGCCAGCGAGCCCAGCACGCCGAAGGCCGCGCACTCGGTGGCCGTGGCCCAGCCGGCCACCAGCACCCAGACGATGAACACGATCAGCAGCGCGCAGGGAATCAGGTTGCCCGACAGGCGGATCTTCTGCATGAAGGTGGTGGGCGGGTCGGCCGGCGGCACCTGGTCGGGGTGGCGCAGGCTCCACCAGCCGATGTAGCCCGAGAACAGCAGCATCAGCAGGAAGCCCGGCAGGAAGCCGGCCAGGAAGATGCGGATGATGGAAGCGTCGGCGGCCACCGCGTACACCACCATCGTGATCGACGGCGGAATCAGGATGCCCAGCGTGCCGGCCGTGGCCAGCGAGCCGATGGCCAGCTTCTCGTTGTAGCCGCGGCGCTTGAGTTCGGGCAGCGCCACCTTGGCGATGGTGGCGCAGGTGGCGGCCGAGGAGCCCGACACCGAGCCGAACACGCCGCAGCCCAGGATGGTGGTGTGCATGAGCCGACCAGGCACGCGGTTGAGCCACGGCCTCAAGCCCTCGAACATTTCTTCGCTGAGCTTGGTTCGGAACAGGATTTCACCCATCCAGATGAACAGGGGCAGCGCCGCCAGCTCCCAGCTGGCGTTGCTTTCCCAGAAGGCCGAGAACAGGTTCTTGCCTGGCAGCGTGTTGGTGAAGAAGGCCTGGCCGACCCAGCCGACGATGGCCAGGGTCATGGCGATCCACACGCCGCCGGCCAGCAGCAACAGCATGATGCCGAGCAGCAGCGCGCCCATCAAAAGGGTTTCGAGCATCGGGTGTCTTGGTTGTTGTTGTCGTTCGTAGGGTCTGGGTTCAGACGTCGGAAGAGAAGTCGCCCGCCGCGTGGCGTTCTTCGACAGCGCGCTGGTAGCTGGGCTTCTCGCCGCGCACCACGCCGACCAGTTCGTCGACCATGGCGATCAGCAGCAACCAGCAGCCGATGACGAAGCTCGATTGCGGAATCCAGATCGGGATCACGAGCAGGCCCGTGGCCATCTCCTTGAACTCGTAGCTCTCCCAGGTGAAGCTGGTGGCCCAGTAGGTCAGGTAGGCGACGGAGACGGCGGCGATCAACAGGCAGGTCACGTCGAGCGCGCGGCGCACCTTGAGCGGCACGACGTCCAGCAGCAGCGTGACGCGCACGAAGTCGCCGTGGCGGAAGGCATGCGCCATCGCGAAGAAGGCAGCGGCCGCGCACAGCCAGGCCACCGCGTCATTGAGCCCGCTCACATGCCAGTTCATCTGCCGGCCCACGCCGGCCACGATCATCAGCACGAAGATCAGGAACACGCAGAACGCACCGAGCGCTCCTGCACCGTCGTACAGGCGATCGAGAAACCGGCGCATCGCTTACTTTTTCTTGTAGGCGTCGACGATGGCTGCGCCGTCCGCACCCGCAGCCTTGAGCCAGTCGGACTGCATGATGCCGCCGACCTGGCGCATGTCGGTGTCCAGCTTGGGCGAGGGCTTGTGGATCTTCATGCCGCGCTCGGCCAGCAGGCGCTTGTACTCGTCGTTCTTCTCCTGCGCGACCTTCCAGCCGCGCGCCTCGGCATCGGCCGCGGCTTTCGTGACAGCAGCCTTGCCGGCGGCATCGAGCGCGTCGAAGGCCTTGGCATTCACCAGGATCGCGTTCTTCGGAATCCAGGCCTGCGTGTCGTAGAAGTTCTTGATGTGCTCGAAGGTCTTGGTGTCGTAGCCGGTGGAGCCCGAGCTCATGTAGCTCTCGATCACGCCGGTGGCCATGGCTGCGCTCAGTTCGGCCTGCTGGATCTGCACCGGCTGCGCGCCGATGAGTTCCGCGATCTTGGCCGTGGCCGGACTGTAGGCGCGCCACTTGATGCCACGCAGGTCGGCCACCGAGCCGATCTCCTTCTTGGTGTATATGCCCTGCGGCGCCCACGGCACCACGAACAGCACCTTGATGCCTTGCGCGGCGAGCAGCTTGTCCATGGCCGGCTTGGAGGCGTCGTACAGCTTGCGGGCCTCGGGGTAGGTGGTGGCCAGGAAGGGTACGCCGTCCAGCGCATAGATCGGGTTCTCGTTGGCGTAGTTGGCCAGCAGGATCTCGCCGGCCTGGGCCTGGCCGCTTTGCACGGCGCGCTTGATCTCGGGGGCCTTGAACAGCGAGGCATTGGCATGCACCGTGATCTTCAGCTTGCCGCCGGTGGCTGCGTCCACGTCCTTGGCGAACTGGGTGATGTTCTCGGTGTGGTAGTTGGTCGCCGGGTAGGCGGTGGGAAGGTCCCACTTGGTCTGGGCGAAGGCTGCGGCACCGAGGGTGAGTCCCACGAGGGCCATACCGAACTTGTGATTCATGAACGCGCTCCGGAATGTAGTCAAAGCTAAATGAAAGAAAAGCATACGTGCAAATTCCGGGCCATTCGCTGAGGCATTTCCCTGCCATGTGGTGTCGATGCGGCACCAGGTGCGGGCGTAAAAAAACCGCCGTGAAGGCGGTTTCTTCGAGCGCACTGCCACCTCGTGGGTGGCGGCTTGTGTTTCAGGACGGCGTCACTGCTTGGCCGGTTTGGCGTCGGCCACCTTGGCGGTCTTGCTTGCCTTGGCAGGCGCCGCAGCGCCGTTGAAGCTCTGGCCGTTGACCGTCAGGCCCTCGGCCGACAGCTTGGCCGCGCTCTTTTCCTTCACACCCTTCACGCGCTGCATGAGGTCGGGCCAGTCCTTGAACTCGCCTGCCTTGCGGGCATCGAGGATGCGCTGGGACAGCGACGGGCCGACGCCCTTGAGACCGTCGAGGTCGGCGGCCGTGGCCTTGTTGGCATCGACGGCGGCGAACGAGGCGGCCGCGAAGCACATGGCGAGCGTGGCGATGACTTTCTTGAACATGTTGAAAACTCCCTCTTGAATCGTTGCTATGACTATGCCGACAGGAATATCGGCTTCGGCTCAACGAGAGGGCGCGTGCGCCAGTTGACGTCAAAACGGGGCCCAGGGCCCCGTGTGACGATTGTTCTGAACCGTGGTCAGAGTTCTTCCACGCGACGCGGCGGATAGCTGTCCCAAGCCTGGCAGCCGGGGCAGTGCCAGAAGTACTGGTGCGCCTCGAAGCCGCAGGCCGCGCAGCGATAGCGCATGAGCGGCCGGGTGGCCTGGTCGAGTGCGCGTTGCACCTGCGGGTGGAACTGCTCGTGCTCGAAACGCTCGCCGGCCAGCCAACGCGAGGCGGCGACCAGCGAGGGCTGGTGCGCGAGGTGGGCGATGTAGCTGTCGCGCGGTGTGGGTGCTTCGACGGGGGCGTCGGTGGCCTCTGGTGCTGCGGGTGTGCCGCCGAGGGCGATCAGCGCTTCGAGCACGTCGATCGACGGCGATTCGGCATAGCGCCGCTGCAGCAGTGCCAGCGCTTCACCTTCGCGATGCGCGGCGATCGCGGCCTTCTGCAGCGATGCGGCGTACAGCGGCAGTGCCAGCGGCGCCGTGTCGCTGAGGCCCTCGAGCGTGTCGAACGCTGCGGCGGCTTCGCCGTTGCGCAACTGCAAGGTGGCGGTATCGATGGCCGGACGCGGCGCCTGCGGTGCCAGGGCTCGGGCCTGCGTGAGCAGGGCGTTGGCGCCGGGAAGGTCGCCCGCTGCGACGCGTTCGTTGGCCTGCTCGCACAGGTGGTGGGCGCGGCGCGTGCTGTAGCTGGCCTGGTCGGACTCGTCGAGCTTCTGCGCCACGTCGGCGGCCTGTGCCCATTCGCGCGAGCGTTCGTAGATGGCCAGCAGCGCAAGCCGGGCCTCGTTCTCGTAGCGCGTGCCTTCGAGCTTCTGCAGCGCCGCTTCAGCGCGGTCGAGCAGGCCGGCGCGCAGGAAGTCTTGCGCCAGCGCATGCTGTGCGCGCTCGCGGTCGACGCGGCTCAGGTCGCCGCGGCCCAGCAGGTGCTCGTGCACGCGCACGGCGCGCTGGTACTCGCCGCGGCGGCGGAACAGGTTGCCGAGCGCGAAGTGCAGCTCCTGCGTGTCGGGGTCGTTCTGCACGGCCTCGATGAAGGCGTCGATGGCCTGGTCCTGCTGCTCGTTGAGCAGGAAGTTCAGGCCTCGGAAGTACGCTTTCGGGGCTTGCCGGTTCTCGAGCTTGAGCTGGCGGATGTCGAAGCGCGATGCGAGCCAGCCCAGCACGAATGCGACGGGCAGGCCGATCAGCAGCCAGCTGGGATCAAAGTCCATGTTGACGTACGGCGGGAAGGTCGGTGGCGGAGATGGACGGTGCTGCCGCGGGTGCGGTCGCGGCGGCCAGCGGCACGGTCGAGGGGGCTTCGGAGGTGGCGGGCACCTGCGCCGCGGCGGCGCGGTGCTTCCACCAGCCGGGCAGCATGCCCAGCGCGCCCACCACGAGCCCGCCGGCAAAGGCCGCGAGCACGACGAGCACCAGCGGCGCGCGCCAGTGGGTTCCGAAGAAGAAGTAGACGGTCGCGTCGTGCTGGTTGTTCAGCGCGAAGGCGAAGAGCGTAAAAAAAATGGCTGCCTTGAGCAGCCACAGGAGGTATTTCATGCGCGTTCCCGTTGGCGGGACGATTCTACGTTTGCAGCCGTCGGGACGGCCCTGCCATCAGGCCTTGCGACCGGCGGCTTCCTTGCCTGCATCGAGCTCGGCGGTCTTGGCGTCGACAGCCTCGCGCAACGCCTTGCCCGGCTTGAAGTGCGGCACCCGTTTCTCGGGAATCTGCACGCTCTCGCCCGAACGCGGGTTGCGGCCGATGCGCGGCGGACGGCGGTTGACCGAGAAGCTGCCGAAGCCACGGATCTCGATGCGGTGTCCGCGCACCAGCGCGTCGCTCATCGCGTCCAGGATGGTCTTGACGGCGTATTCGGCATCGCGGTGCGTGAGCTGCGCGAAACGGGCTGCGAGTTCTTCGACGAGGTCTGAGCGGGTCATAGGCCAAACATAAACGAAAAACGTGGACGAAAAAAAAGACAGAGTGGCCCCGGGGGCCTGCCTCTGTCTTCGGACTCAGCTTACTTGTTGTCGCTGTTGTCGAGCTTGGCGCGCAGCAGGGCGCCCAGGCTGGTCGTGCCCGCGTTTTCGCGTGCCGACTGCTGGCTCAGGCTGGCCATGGCGCCTTGTTCGTCGACCATGTCCTTCTGCTTGATCGACAGCTGGATGTTGCGGGTCTTGCGATCCACATTCACGACGATGGCGGTGACTTCGTCGCCTTCCTTCAGCACGTTGCGGGCATCTTCGACGCGGTCGCGCGAGATTTCCGAAGCACGCAGGTAGCCGATGATGTCTTCGCCGAGGTCGATTTCAGCGCCGCGGGCGTCCACGGTCTTGACCTTGCCGGTCACGATCTGGCCCTTGTCGTTCACGGTGGTGAACGTGGTGAACGGATCGCTGTCGAGCTGCTTGATGCCCAGCGAGATGCGTTCGCGGTCGACGTCCACAGCCAGCACGAGCGCTTCGACTTCCTGGCCCTTCTTGTAGTTGCGAACGGCGGTTTCGCCGGCTTCGTTCCACGAGAGGTCCGACAGGTGCACCAGGCCGTCGATGCCGGCAGCCAGACCCACGAACACGCCGAAGTCGGTGATCGACTTGATCGGGCCCTTGACGCGGTCGCCACGCTTCGTGTTCTGAGCGAACTCTTGCCACGGGTTGGCCTTGCACTGCTTCATGCCCAGGCTGATGCGGCGCTTGTCTTCGTCGATCTCCAGGACCATGACTTCGACTTCGTCGCCCAGCGAGACGATCTTGTTCGGAGCGATGTTCTTGTTGGTCCAGTCCATTTCGGAGACGTGCACCAGGCCTTCGATGCCGGGTTCGAGCTCGACGAACGCGCCGTAGTCGGCGATGTTCGTGACCTTGCCGAACAGGCGGGTCGATTGCGGGTAGCGGCGCGAAACGCCCATCCACGGGTCGTCACCCATTTGCTTCAGACCCAGCGAGACACGGTTCTTCTCGGTGTCGAACTTGAGGATCTTGGCGGTGATTTCCTGGCCGGCCTGAACGACTTCGCTCGGGTGGCGGACACGGCGCCATGCCATGTCGGTGATGTGCAGCAGGCCGTCGATGCCGCCGAGGTCCACGAACGCGCCGTATTCGGTGATGTTCTTGACCACACCGCGCACGACTGCGCCTTCCTTCAGCGTTTCCATCAGCTTGGCGCGCTCTTCGCCCATGCTGGCTTCGACCACGGCACGGCGCGACAGCACGACGTTGTTGCGCTTGCGATCGAGCTTGATGACCTTGAATTCGAGGGTCTTGTTCTCGTACGGGGTCAGGTCCTTGATCGGACGCGTGTCGATCAGCGAGCCCGGCAGGAATGCACGGATGCCGTTGACCAGAACGGTCAGGCCGCCCTTGACCTTGCCGCTGGTGGTACCGGTGACGAAGTCGCCCGATTCCAGGGCCTTCTCCAGGGCGAGCCACGAAGCCAGACGCTTGGCGGTGTCGCGCGAGAGGATGGTGTCGCCGTAGCCGTTTTCAACGCTGCCGATGGCAACGGAAACGAAATCGCCGGCCTGGACTTCGAGTTCGCCCTTGTCGTTCTTGAACTCTTCGATCGGCACATACGCTTCGGACTTCAGACCGGCGTTGACGACGACGTGGTTGTGTTCGACACGCACGACTTCGGCGGTGATGACCTCGCCGCTGCGCATTTCGGAACGCTTCAGGGACTCTTCGAATAGGTCGGCAAAAGATTCAGACATTTATGGTTCCTTCCGTCAGGCAGGGTTGGCAGGCGCTCTTGCGAAATTGCGTGCGGCTGCTGTGGGTCTGTAGACGGCGGTTAGGTTGTGGGCATGAGCCCGGTTGGTTGAACAACCAGCAGGCCAGTGCGCTGTCGCGCGGAAGGAGCCTGCTGGAGCGGTAGGCGCCACCCGGAAACCCGGTGGGCGCGAGCCTTTCAAGCGGACTTGAAAGGCTGTACTTGTTGCCACCAGTTCAACACCGTGTCGATCGAGTGTTCGATGGACAGTTGGGAGTTGTCGAGGTGACGAGCGTCCTGCGCCGGCTTCAAAGGAGCGACGCTGCGGGAGGAGTCCCGGGCGTCACGTGCTTCCAAGTCGGAGCGAAGACTGTCGAGTGTAGTCGAAATACCCTTTGAAATCAACTGCTTATGGCGCCGTTCGGCGCGCTGTGCGGCGCCGGCCGTGAGGAACACCTTGAGCGCCGCGTCGGGGAAGATCACGGTGCCCATGTCGCGCCCGTCCGCCACCAGCCCGGGCAGACGGCGGAAGCGGTGCTGCAGGTCTTGCAGCGCCTCGCGCACGGCGGGCAGGGCAGAGACGCGGGAGGCGTCCATGCCGGCGGCCTCGGTGCGGATGTCGTCGCTCACGTCTTCGCCGGCCAGCAGCACCTTGCCCTCGGTGAACTGCAGGGGCAGGGCGGCGGCGAGGGCGGCGATCTGCGCTTCGTTCGCGGCATTGGCCTCCAGGCCGGCACGGCGGGCGGCAAGCCCGGTCACGCGGTAGAGCGAGCCTGAATCGAGGTAGTGGTAGCCCAGCAGGCGTGCCACCTCGGCCGCCAGCGTGCCCTTGCCCGAGGCGGTCGGACCGTCGATGCAGATCACCGGCACTTCGGAAGCCTCGGCCACCGAGAACAGGGTTTCGAAGTAGTCGGGGAAGGTCTTGGCGACGCAGTGCGGCTCGAGGATGCGCACAGGCACGCCGGCCGGGTTGAAGGCCGCGAGCGAGAAGCACATGGCGACCCGGTGGTCGTCATAGGTACGGATGCTGGCGGGCAGCCAGTCGGCCACGGGCAGCGGGTGGATTCGGATGAAATCCGGGCCGGCCTCGACCGTGGCGCCGAGCTTCTGCAACTCGTTGGCCATGGCGTCGATGCGGTCGGTTTCCTTCACGCGCCAGCTCGCGATGTTGCGCAGCAGGCTCGGACCGTCGGCGTACAGCGCCATGACGGCCAGCGTCATGGCGGCATCGGGGATGTGGTTGGCGTCGAGGTCGATGGCCTTGAGGGGCCAGGCGCCGCGACGGATTTCGAGCCAGTTCGGGCCGCTGTCGACCAGCGCGCCCATCTGCTTGGCCGCGTCGATGAAGCGGATATCGCCCTGGATCGAGGCCGCGCCGACGCCTTCGATCCGGATGCCATCCTGGCCCGAAACGCCTGTCGCAATGGCGCCGAGTGCTATGAAATAGCTAGCAGACGAGGCGTCCGCCTCGACGTGGATCTCACCCGGCGAGCTGTAGCGGCTGCCGGCGGGGATGGTGAAGCGCTCCCAGCCGTCGCGCCGCACCGTGATGCCGAAACGCGCCAGCAGGTTCAGTGTGATCTCGATGTAGGGCTTGGAAATCAGCTCGCCGACCACCTCGATCACGATGTCGTTGGCCGCCGCGAGCGGCAGCGCCAGCAGCAGAGCGGTCAGGAACTGGCTCGACACGTCGCCGCGCACGCGGATGGGTGCGCCCAGCGCCAGCTCGTCGTGCGACACCGGGTGGATGCGCAGCGGCGGGTAGCCGGGGTTGCCGAGGTAGTCGATGCGGCAGCCGAGCTGGGTGAGCGCGTCGACCAGGTCGCCGATCGGGCGTTCGTGCATGCGGGGCACGCCGCTGAGTTCGAACTCGCCGCCGAGCAGCGACAGCGCCGCGGTCAGTGGACGCATGGCTGTGCCGGCATTGCCCAGGAACAGCGGCAGCAGCGTGGTGCCCAGCGATGGCGGCAACTGGCCGCCGAGGCCCGTGATGCGCAGCGAACTGCCGGCCGGCTCGATGCCGCAGCCCAACGCGCGCAGGGCGCCGAGCATCACGCGCGTGTCGTCGGAATCGAGCAGGTCGTGGATCGTGGTAGTGCCGCTGGCCAGCGCGGCCAGCAGCAGCACGCGGTTGGAGATGCTCTTGGAGCCCGGCAGCCGGACCGTGCCGGCGGCGCCCGCGAGGGGCGGAAGGTCGAGGAAGGCGGTCGAGAACATGTCAGCTGTCCTGCTGGGCCAGAGCGTCGGCGCTCGAATTCGGCTTCCAGGCGGCGCGTGCCTTGCTGGCGGCGGCGATGGATTGCTCCAGCCCCTGCAGGTCGCCGGCGGTCATCAGTGTTTCGAGGTCTTCCAGCGCCTTGCGGAAAGCCTGCGACTGCTGCAGCACCTGCTCGCGGTTGGCGAGCAGCACGTCGCGCCACATGACCGGATCGCTGGCGGCGATGCGCGAAAAGTCGCGAAAGCCCGGCCCTGCGAGGCTCAGGAAGCGGTCGCCTTGCGGCTGGTCGGTGAGGGCGTTGAGGTAGGCGAACGCCAGCAGGTGCGGCAGGTGGCTCACGGCGGCGAAGGCTGCGTCGTGCGCTTCATGCGTCATGGTGACGACGTTGGCGCCGATGCCGCTCCAGGCCTGCGACGCACGTTGCACGTTCGATCGCAGCGTGGTCTTGACGGGCGTCAGTACGACCTGACGGCCGGTGAAGAGCGACGCTTCGGCGTGCTCGATGCCGGAGACTTCCTTGCCGGCGATCGGATGGGCCGGCACGAAGTTCGCGAACTGCTTTTGCAGACCGTTGCGCGCAGCCTCGATCACGTCGCCCTTGGTCGAGCCCACGTCCATCACCAGCGTGTCGGTCGAGATGCCGTGGCGGATGGCCTTGAAGGTGGCCTCCGACGCGGCCACCGGTACCGCCAGCAGCACGATGTCGGCGCCCGACACCGCCAGCAACGCCGACGGCGCCGCCACGTCGATCACGCCCAGCTGGCGTGCCCGCTCGGTGGTGGAGGGCGACTTGCTGTAGCCCACCACGCGTTTCACCAGCTTCGCGCGCTTGAGCGCGAGCGCAAAGGAGCCGCCCATCAGGCCGCAGCCGATCAATCCCAGTTGCTCGAACATCGGTCGGTCCGTTCGGCTCAGGCTTTGATCGGGTAGGCGCCGAGCACCTTGTAGAAGGCGCAGAGGCCGCGCAGTTCGGCCAGCGCCGCAGCCACGTTGGGCTGCGAGGGATGGCCGTCGAGGTCGATGTAGAAGTAGTACTCCCACTGGCCGGTGCGCGCGGGGCGCGATTCGAAACGCGTCATCGACACGTTGTTGGCCTTCAGCGGCACCAGCAGGTCGTGCACTGCGCCGGGGCGGTTCGGCACCGAGACGATCAGGCTCGTGCAGTCCTTGCCCGAAGCCGGCGGCATGGCCAGCGTCTGCGGCAGGCAGATCACCGAAAAGCGGGTGCGGTTGTAGGAGTCGTCCTGGATGGCGTGCGCCACGATGTGCAGGCCGAAGCGGGTGGCGGCGCGTTCGCCGGCCAGCGCGGCCCAGGCCGGGTTGGTGGCGGCCAGACGCGCGCCCTCGGCGTTGCTCGACACGGCGCGCCGCTCGGCGTTGGGCAGGTGCTTGGACAGCCAGGTCTGGCACTGCGCCAACGCCTGCGGGTGGGCCAGCACAGCCTCGACACCTTCGAGCGAATTGCTGCTGCGCATCAGGTGATGGCGTACCAGCAGGCTGACTTCGCCGACGACGTGGGTGGGCGAGTGCAGGAACAGGTCGAGCGAGCGCGTGACCACGCCTTCGGTCGAGTTCTCGACACCGACCACGCCGTACTGAGCGCTGCCTGCCGCCGTGGCGTGGAACACCTCGTCGAAGCTGGCGCAATAGATCAGGTCGGCGGCGCCGCCGAAATACTCGATGGCGGCCTGTTCGCAGAAGGTGCCTTCGGGGCCGAGCACGGCCACGCGTTGGGGCGATTCGAGTGCCAGGCAGGCCGACATGATCTCGCGCCAGATGGCCGCGACATGGAGATCCTTCAGCGGACCGCCATTGCTCTTTTGCATCTTGTCGATGACCTGCGCGACGCGGTCGGGACGGAAGAAGGGCGTGCCTTCGCGCTTCTTGACCTCACCGACCAGCTCGGCCACATGGGCGCGCTCATTGAGCAGGCTCAGGAGCCGCTGGTCGAGGGAGTCGATCTGCACGCGCAGACCGGCCAGGCTTTCGGAATTGTCGGGAGTGGTGGGTGGTGTGGGGGCAGAGGCGGTCATCGGTGCGAGCAACAGGGCATGCGCCTACGCATGCGATCGCTCGAATTCTCTCATGTAGGCCACCAAGGCCTGCACCCCTGCCAGCGGCATGGCGTTGTAGATGCTTGCACGCATGCCGCCGACCGACTTGTGGCCCTTGAGCTGCAGCAGCCCGGCTTCGCGCGCACCGGCCAGGAAGGCTTCGTTGCGACCTTCGTCGGCCAGGAAGAACGGCACGTTCATGCGCGAGCGGCAGGCCGGGTCGATCCGGTTGGCGTAGAAATCGGAGCCGTCGATGAAGCCGTACAGCAGCCTGGCCTTTTCGACGTTGCGCTGCTCCATGGCGGCGATGCCGGTAAGCGCACCTTCGGTCTGCTGCAGCAGCCACTGGAACGTGAGCCCCGCCATGTAGATGCCCCAGGTCGGCGGGGTGTTGTACATGGACTGGTTGTCGGCCACGGTCTTGTAGTTGAACGCGCTCGGGCAGATCTCGAGCGCGTGGCCCAGCAGGTCGTCGCGCACGACCACGATGGTCAGGCCGGCGGGGCCGAGGTTCTTCTGGGCGCCACCGAAGGCCAGGCCGACGCGGCTCCAGTCGACGCTGCGCGAGGCCACATGCGATGAAAAATCGATGACCAGCGGCGCCTTGCTGCCGAGTGCGGCCAGATCGGGCAGTTGCTGGAACTCGATGCCGTTGATGGTCTCGTTGCTGCACACATGCACGTACGAGGCATCGTCGGAGAGCTGCCAGCTTGCGGGATCAGGCAGCTTCGTGTGCTGGTTGTCGGCGTTGCTCGCCGCCACGCGGGCGGTGCAGTAGCGCTGTGCTTCCTTGTGCGATTTGGCGCTCCAGCTGCCGGTGACGACAAAGTCGGTAGCGCCGCCGCGCGACAGGTTCAGCGGCACGATGGCGTTCTCGCCGAGGCCGCCACCCTGCATGAATAGGATGTGAAAGTGCGAGGGGATGGCCAGCAGCGTGCGGATGTCGGCTTCGGCCTGCGCGCAGATCGCGCCGAATTCCTTGCCGCGATGGCTCATTTCCATCACGCTCATGCCACTGCCCTGCCAGTCGAGCATCTCGGAGGCGGCGCGTTGCAGCACCGCCTCCGGCATGGCAGCCGGACCGGCCGAAAAGTTGTAGGGGCGCTTGCCGGCCGGCGTCTGCTGCTGGATCACGTTGCTTTACTTCTTGGCGGGAGCCTTGGCAGCGGGTGCCTTGGCGGGAGCGGCATCGGTCGGAGCACCGAGTGCCTTGGCGACGTTGGTGTCGAGTGCGCGCATCTTCGGTTCGATGGTGGCGCGGGTTTCGGTCACCAGCTTTTCCGTCAGAGCGGTCTGCATCTTCGGGTTCAGTTCCTGGTACTTCTTGCTCAGGGGCGAGTTGATCCAGGCCAGCAGCTGCTTGAGTTCGTCTTCGCTGAAGTTCTGCTCGAGGATGGGCGTGAGTGCGCCCGGCGCGATCTGCACGGCTTTGTCGCGCACGAGCGGGTAGGCCTCGTCGAAGTACTTCTTCAGTTCGGCGTCAGCGGCCTTGGCTGCGGATTCGCGCTTGGCTTCGGGCACCTGGGTCTGCAGGTACTGCGAACCGGCTTGCGCGATGGGGGCGCTCGACTGCTCGATCAGGCCGCGTGCCAGCGACTCGATGCCGGGGCGCTGGATCTCGATGAACTGCTTGATCAGCGTGGCCTTGTCCTGGGCCATCGCGGCCATGGACGAACCGGCCAGGGCAGCGGTCAGGAGTGCGAGCTTGAGTTGTTTTTTCACTGAGGATTCTCCGTTGAAGATGTGGAAGTATCGTCTGCGTCCGGCTCGCCTTCGCCGTTCGCGTCGTTTTCGACGATGCGTTGAAGTCCGCTGAGTTTGGCGCCTTCGTCGAGCCCGATCAGCGTGACGCCTTGCGTCGCGCGACCCAGTTCGCGAATCTCGGCCACACGGGTGCGTACGAGCACACCCTTGTCGGTGATGAGCATGATCTCATCGTCCGCATGAACGAGCGTGGCGGCAACGACCTTGCCGTTGCGCTCACTCTGTTGAATCGCGATCATGCCTTTGGTTCCGCGGCCATGACGCGTGTATTCGGTAATGCTTGTGCGTTTTCCGTAACCATTTTCGGTGGCGGTGAGCACGCTTTGTTGCTCGTCCTCGGCCACCAGCATGGCGATCACGCCCTGGCCCGGTTCGAGCGACATGCCGCGCACGCCGCGCGCATTGCGACCCAGCGGGCGGACGTCTTCTTCGTCGAAGCGCACGGCCTTGCCGTTGTCGCTGAAGAGCATCACGTCGTGCTTGCCGTCGGTGAGCGCCGCGCCGATGAGGTAATCGCCTTCATCGAGGTTCACGGCAATGATGCCGCCCTTGCGCGGGTTGCTGAACTCGTCGAGCGCCGTCTTCTTGACCGTGCCCATCGAGGTCGCCATGAACACGTACTGGTCGGCCGGGAAGTTGCGCTTCTCGCCGGTGAGGGCGAGGGCGACGTTGATCTTCTCGCCTTCCTGCAGCGGGAACATGTTGACGATGGGGCGTCCGCGCGAGCCGCGCGAACCTGCTGGCACTTCCCACACCTTGAGCCAGTACAGCCGGCCGCGGTTGGAGAAGCACAGGATGTAGTCGTGCGTGTTGGCGATGAACAGCTGGTCGATCCAGTCGTCTTCCTTCGTCGCCGTGGCCTGCTTGCCGCGGCCGCCGCGTTTTTGTGCGCGGTACTCGCCCAGCGGCTGGCTCTTGATGTAGCCGCTGTGCGAGAGTGTCACGACCATGTCGGTCGGTGTGATCAGGTCTTCGGTCGAGAGGTCGTAGGCGCTGTGCTCGACCAGGCTGCGGCGGGCGCCGACCTTCGACTGGCCGAACTCCTGCTTGATCTCGCCGAGTTCGTCGCCAATGATGGTCGAGACGCGTTCGGGCTTGGCCAGGATGTCGAGCAGGTCGTCGATCTCGGCCATGACTTCCTTGTACTCGGCAACGATCTTGTCTTGCTCGAGGCCGGTCAGGCGCTGCAGACGCATCTGCAGGATTTCCTGGGCTTGCGTTTCCGACAGGCGATAGAGGCCGTCGCCGCCCATGCCGAACTCGCGCTCCAGCCCTTCGGGGCGGTAGTCGTCGGCGTTGACCACGCCGCCGTCGGCGCGCGTGCGGGTGAGCATTTCGCGCACCAGCTTGCTGTCCCAGCTGCGGGTCATCAGCTCGGCCTTGGCGACCGGCGGGGTGGGCGATTCGCGGATGATGCGGATGAACTCGTCGATGTTCGCGAGTGCCACCGCCAGGCCTTCCAGCACGTGGCCGCGGTCGCGGGCCTTGCGCAGGTTGAAGACCGTGCGGCGCGTGACCACTTCGCGGCGATGCTGCAGGAAGACCTCGATCAGGTCCTTCAGGTTGCACAGCTTGGGCTGGCCGTCGACCAGCGCCACCATGTTGATGCCGAAGGTGTCCTGCAGCTGCGTCTGCTTGTAGAGGTTGTTGAGCACCACCTCGGGCACTTCGCCGCGCTTGAGCTCGATCACAAGGCGCATGCCCGACTTGTCGGACTCGTCCTGGATGTGGCTGATGCCTTCGATCTTCTTCTCGTGCACGAGCTCGGCCATGCGCTCCTGCAGCGTCTTCTTGTTGACCTGGTAGGGGAGCTCGTCGACGATGATCGCCTGGCGCTGGCCGCGGTCGATGTCCTCGAAGTGGCACTTGGCGCGCATCACGACCTTGCCGCGGCCGGTGCGGTAGCCATCCTTCACGCCGTTGATGCCGTAGATGATGCCGGCGGTGGGGAAGTCGGGCGCCGGCACGATTTCCATCAGTTCGTCGATGGTCGCCTGCGGGTTGCGCAGCAGGTGCAGGCAGCCATCCACCACTTCATTCAGGTTGTGCGGCGGGATATTCGTGGCCATGCCGACCGCAATACCGCCGGAGCCATTGACCAGCAAATTCGGCAACTGGCTGGGTAAAACCTTTGGTTCTTTTTCGGAACCGTCGTAATTGTCCTGAAAGTCGACAGTTTCCTTGTCGATATCGGCCAGCATTTCATGCGCAATTTTGGCCAGCCGGATTTCCGTATAACGCATTGCGGCCGCGTTGTCGCCGTCGACCGACCCGAAGTTGCCCTGACCGTCGACCAGCATGTGGCGCATCGAGAAGTCCTGGGCCAGCCGGACGATGGTGTCGTAGACCGACTGGTCGCCGTGCGGGTGGTACTTACCGATCACGTCACCGACGATACGGGCCGATTTCTTGTAGGGTCGGTTCCAGTCGTTGTTCAGCTCGTGCATCGCGTAGAGCACGCGCCGGTGCACCGGCTTGAGGCCGTCGCGGGCGTCGGGAAGCGCCCGGCCGACGATCACGCTCATGGCGTAATCGAGGTAGCTGCTGCGCATTTCCTCTTCGAGACTGATGGGCAGGGTTTCTTTGGCGAAAGAGGTCATGAGCAGGAGGCTGGCGGCAGGAAGGCGAAATTTTACGCTGTGAGGGGTGTCGCACCGCCGCAACACAAGGGCTCTATTCCGCCTCCGTCCTACGCTTCGGGGGCGTCCAGCGGCCTGTTTGCCAAAGACCCTATGGCACAATCGTCTCAACGTTTTGGGTGGTGGTCACTTAAAGCGTCCTTGATTCGCAGCGCGGCTGCGGCTTTTTCCCCAAGAGGAGAACCATGAAGAAACTGAATAAAGTGGCGATGATGTTTGCAGTCGCTGCGCTCGCCACTGCCGCCGGCGCGCAGACCCGTGTCACCGCTGCGAACGGCGGTCCTACGATCGACAACTGGCAAAACGGCACCGGCGAACTCGTCTGGAAGAACGGCACGAACGAACTGTGCTGGCGCGATGCCAACTGGACGCCCGCAACGGCTGCTGCTGGTTGCGACGGTGCTCTGATTCCGGCTGCCCCCGCTGCTGTGGCTCCCACGCCTGGCGCTCCGGTTGCTCCGCCGCCCGCTCAAGTCGCTGCTTCGAAGGTCACCTTCGCTGCTGACGCCTTCTTCGACTTCGACAAGTCGGTGCTGAAGCCCGAAGGTCGCGCCAAGCTGACCGACCTGGTCGAGAAGATCCGTGGCGTGAACCTGGAAGTCATCATCGCTGTGGGTCACACCGACTCCATCGGTACCGACGCTTACAACCAGCGTCTGTCGGTGCGTCGCGCCGAAGCCGTCAAGGCCTTCCTGGTCTCGAAGGGCATCGAACGCAACCGCGTCTACACCGAAGGCAAGGGCGAGAAGCAGCCTGTGGCTGACAACCGCACCAAGGAAGGCCGCGCCAAGAACCGTCGCGTGGAAATCGAAGTGGTTGGCACCCGCGCCAACTGATCGATCGATTCCATCGACGAATGAAAACCCCGCCTCGGCGGGGTTTTTTTATGCCTGCCGAATTGACGGCGGTGCTGATACAGCCCCATTGCTTTCGAGTCGGGCTTTGCGCGCTTCATAATTGCCCCATGACAGAAAACGTGAATGCAGACCCGGCCGAACTGGCCAAGTTTTCAGAGCTCGCACATCGGTGGTGGGATTTGGAGAGCGAATTCCGCCCGCTGCACGAAATCAATCCATTGCGACTGGAATGGATTGACGGTATTGCGCCTATTTCGGGCCAGCGCGTGGTCGATATCGGCTGTGGCGGCGGCATCCTGGCCGACTCGATGGCGCGCAAGGGCGCGGACGTGCTAGGCATCGACCTGGCGAGCAAGGCGCTCAAGGTGGCCCAGCTGCACGCCCTCGAAGCGGGAACGCGCGGCGTCAAGTACCGTGAAGTCAGCGCCGAGGCACTGGCGGCCGAGCAACCCGCCAGCTTCGATGTCGTCACCTGCATGGAGATGCTCGAGCACGTGCCGGACCCGGCGTCGGTGATCCAGGCCTGCGCCACGTTGGTGAAACCGGGGGGCTGGGTGTTCTTCTCGACCATCAACCGCAACCTGAAGGCCTTCATGCTGGCGATCGTGGGCGCCGAATACGTCCTGGGCATGCTGCCGCGCGGCACGCACGAGTACCCCAAGCTGATTCGTCCCAGCGAACTGGCCAGCTATTGCCGCGCCGCCAACCTGGACCTGCGCCACACGCGAGGCATGGAGCACAACCCGCTGACCCGGCGCTACTGGCTCAGCGCCGACACCAGCGTCAACTACCTCTTCGCGACCCAGAAACCGGCGCTGCCAGAGGCGCAAGGATGACGATCGGGAGCACCACGACGAAGGCCATCCTGTTCGACCTCGACGGCACGCTGATCGACAGCGCACCTGACCTCGGCGCAGCCGCCGACAAGATGCGCACCGACCGCGGCCTGGAGCCCTATCCGCTGGAGCGCTACCGCCCGATGGCGGGTGCCGGTGCGCGCGGCATGCTCGGCATCGCTTTCGGCATCACGCCCGATGCGCCCGAGTTCGATGCACTGCGCGAGGAGTTCTACGTGGCCTACGAGCGCCGCATGCTGCTCAACACCCTCGTGTTCGAGGGCGTGGCACCGCTGATCGAGGCGATCCGTGAGCGTGGCTTGCGCTGGGGCGTGGTCACCAACAAGTCGGCCCGCTTCACCGAGCCGCTGACCGGGGCAATGCCGCTCTTCGCAAGCGCGGGCGCGATCGTGAGTGGCGACACCACGCCGTTCGCCAAGCCGCACCCCGAACCGCTGTACGAAGCGGCACGCCGCCTCGGCGTGGCGTCCGACGCCTGCATCTACGTGGGGGACGACGAGCGCGACATCATCGCGGGGCGGGCTGCGGGCATGGGAACCGTGGCGGCGACGTACGGCTACATGGGCTCGCAGGCCGACGCGGCGCTGTGGCAGGCCGACGCTTCAATCTCTTCACCCCTTGAGCTCTTGAAGTTACTCAATAGCGCCTAAAATGGATCGCTTGGGGCTGCACTGGTTTCGACGTGGGTTCGGAGTCGCAGCGGGGCATGTCGAGCTGAATGCGCTCGTAAAACAGATTCAAACAAACTAACTGCAAACGACGAACGTTTCGCACTCGCTGCTTAATTGCCAGTGAGCCTTGCAACAGTTGGCCGATGGGCTGGGCAAGGGGGTCTGGAGCAATCCTGACCTCCCGGCTGCAAGGATAATTACATGGGCTGGCTCCGATCCGGGTACCTTGGGTCGGGGCGAGAAAATAGGGTGCTGGCGTCCGGTTTAGCGTGTGACTGCGCGACTCCGGAAGCGAGACTCAAATCAGATCACTACACATGTAGAACTGCGCGATAAAGGCTTGCGGACGGGGGTTCAAATCCCCCCAGCTCCACCATCACAAACAACCGCCGCCAATGAAAGACCATTGGGGGCGGACCTCCCAAACCGTCCTGAACCGTCCCTTATTGGCGTTGGGTTCGCACGTGTTTCGCACGTAAATTCGCACGTGCGCCCCCGGCTCCAGGTTCCGCCATGCGCAAAAAAAGGCCCGCGAGGGGCCTTGCTTGTCTGGGCGGGGTCAGGCCCGCTTCCGGGCCTCGTCGAGCGCGTCGCGGACCTTCGCCTCCAGCTCCGACGGTAGGACGAAGCTGTTGACGGCCACGGCGTCATACCCGTGGGCCGCATCTACCCACTGCCAGCGGCGGATCTCATACCGCTGTCGGCCGGCCTTGAGCCGGATAGGGTCGTCCATGTCGACGGCCGTCAGCTTGTCGTCGACGTGGTGCGTTTCGCCGTGTGCCAGGCCGCCGACAAAAAGAACAAACATAGTGGTTCCTAACTTTCTGATGATCAATCTTGCCCGACGACGCGCAGCTTGGGCGCCTTGGGCTTCTGGTAGTCCTCGGAAATGAACTTCCCGTAAATCTGGAACACCATGGTCACGTCGGTGTGCCCGAGCTGCTGGGCGACATACCAAGGATTGGTGCCCGCCGTCAAGAGCGCGCTCGCGTAGGTGTGCCGGACCTGGTACGGGTTGCGGTAGCGCACGCCGGCGCGGGTGCACAGCGGTTGCCAAAGCGTCTTCCGCAGCTGCGCGTCGGTCGTCCATGCCTTGCCGGTGCGCGGGTTGAGCCACACGTGCTCGCCAGCGAGCAGGCTGGCCGCCTTTTGCGCTTCGAGGGCGGCGATCGCGTCAGCATTCAGGTCGACGTCTCGGATCCCGGCCTCGGTCTTCGGGGCTTTCTCGGTGCGCGCCACCTGGTTCACGTCGATGCGGGCCTGGGCCGCCTTGAAGTCGATCTTCGCCCAGCGCTGCGCCTGCAACTCGCCAGGCCGAAGCCCTGTGTTGAACCAGAACTGCACCGTAGGCCATTCGTCCGCGCGCGCGTGCTTGATCAGCGTGGCGCGCTCTTCGGCGGTGAAGGGGTCGATCTCGTACTCGCTCGACTTCGAGGTCTGCTTGAGCAGCTTGGAAAGGGCGATCCGGTCGAACGGGTTGAACGTGATCAGGTCATCGTTGAGCGCGTCTTCGAACACGCTTCGCAGAGGCGTCAGCAGGTTGCGGGCAAACTTGGCCGTTACCTCCATTTCGCCGATCCACGTGCGAAGGGCGCTTGGCGTGGCGGCGCTGAGCGGCTTGTCCTCCCAATGCTTCATGCGCTCGCTGTTGATCGCCTTCCTGTAGCCGTCGAGTGTGCTGGGCGACAGCTGCTTGTTCTCCACCTGGCGCTCGTAAATTTCGAGCTGGGCCTGCAGCAGCTTGCCGATCAGGATGCGGCCGGCGTTGCCGACGAACTGCTTCGCGCGCGGGCTGTCGGGGAAGTAGTCGGCGTAGCGGAACGTGTCGTCCTTGATCTTCCGCTGAATCTCAGAGCGAAGGCCCGACGCGTAGTTCAGGGCGCTCTTGTTGATCGGGCCGGGGGATAGCAGCTCGCGGCACTCGGTGCCGCGGTAGCTGAAAGCAATCTGGATCCGCTCTTCATGCGCGAAGGTGCGGATGCTTACGCCGCGTGGGCATGCGATTGCTGGGGCTGACTTTCCACCCATGTGTTGTACTCCTCCGGGTTGATGTACAGGTTGCCATCTGGCCCGAGGCGGCACTGTACGCCATCGGTCCACACGCGCTTCCTACGCCTGGCGTGCACTGCGTCGGGGGTGTCTCCCGTCTCTTCGCAGTGCTTCGACAGCTTGACCCAACGATAGCTCTTCGGGGCGGTGCCGGTGCTCACGATGCGGTCCTCCTGAATTCATAGGCCCGGATAAAGGGGTTGGCGGCCCAGCTGTCGGCGCCGTTGATCTGGCTCCAGAGCGATGCGTATGCCGCAGGCGCGGAATGCATGCACTGCATGTGGCTGGTGGGCTCCACGCCCCAGCCAGGAAGTTGCGGATGGGTGTTTTCCGCTGCGGGGCAATCGCCAATCTCTGTCCAGCCCCCCTTGTGGCCGCACTTGCGGCCGTAGTCGGTGAACGTGATGCCCTCCGCGATTGCGTCAGTCTCGCCAATCTGCTGCAGGCGTTCGATGCGAAGCGCGGTGACCTCCAGCACGATCCGGCATGCGTCGCGCGGCATGTGGATGCCCGGGCGCCATTTGTAGGCGGGCTCGCCCTCGAAGTCTGCGCGATAGGCTGGCTTACGCACGCTTGCCTCGACCGCGGCAACGGTTGCGGCGTGCGCGTCGTACTGTTCCGGCGCCCATGTCTCGCGCACCCAGAGGCGGTCGCCTATCGAAATGGTCGCGTACACGCGGTGCACGGTGCCTTCGCTACGCCGAGGCACTTTGAGGTACGGGCCGGCGTTGCCCGCTGGAGATGGGCCTGCGTCGACCCATGCGGCGTCGAAGTCCAGATCCGCCCACAGCGCCGGCGTGGCACGCCGGCCGTCGACCAGACTGTTGTGCCTGGTGAAAAGCCGGCGCGTCTGCGTCTTCGGATCCACTTCGCGGTACAAGGCGCGCACCATGTCGGCCTTGAAGAGGGTGCCGTGCTCTTTCATGTCTTCCTCGCCTGTTGCGTTGTGGGCAGCTGCGCCTGGCGCCGCTCTGCCTCGATGTGCGTCTTCCGCGCTTGACATCCCGCGCAGCTGATATAGAAGGTCCGGGCGTCGCTTGTGCGGCACGCCGGGCACGTGGGCGTGTAGTGGCCGGTCATGGAATGCCCGCTTTGTTGGCCGCCGCGTCGATGAGCCGGCACAGAGCCACGCGCCGATCGCTGCGCAGCAGCTCGCCGTCAATTCGCTCGAGCGTGAACCAGTGGTCAATGAATCCGGCGCGCGCCATGTCGCAGCCGACCAGCACGCCGCGGTACCGCCATTCGTTGGCCCTGCCCGTGGGCTCCATGACGTAGGAGGGCGCGGCGGCTGGCGGCGGCGGTGCCACCGGCGCAACGTCTCCGAAAAGGTCGAAAGTCATGACGCAGGTGCCTCATCCCATTCGCGGCCGTCGAGTGCGCGCCCTGCGGCCTTCTTGCCGGCCTTGAACGTGAGCATGGCACCGGTGCCCTGCAGGAAGGCCATCGGTGCCAGCGGCGCGTGCACTGAGCTGTCCTCGTGGATCACGGCCTGCTCGACCAGGCATGTACGGCCGTAGCAGTCATCGAGCGCGCCTTGGTCTTCATGCTGGCGGGCCTTTCGGTTCGATCGATACAGCCGGTGTGTGAACTCTTCGTCCTGTTGGCTGACTGGGAACCACTCGCCCCATTGCTTGAACAGGAAGGGCACGCCGGCCGGTCCGCACTGGTCGCGCAGACTGCGCACCCAATCGGGATGCATCGGCCGTGCGCCGGCCCCGCTCTCGCCGCCGACGATTACCCAATCGACGCCGCTTGGAAAGTCGCCCTGCGTATGCGCGAAACCCACCCCGCATTGACCGTTCAAAGCATTCAGGATCACGCGGTCAGGATCAAGGGCGAGCACGTCGAGCCGCACTGGCCCTAGCAGCGGCTCCATGCTGAGAAAGCGCTTCGCGGCCGGCACGCCCAGCAGCTTCGGAATGTCGCGATCGGCCTCGGCCTGGTCGACGATGGTGGCGCCCAGCCAAACGTGATCGGGCGGACCATCCAGGAACATTTCGCCCAGCATGTCGCCGGCGTTGCCGATGCGTTTGGTGAGCAGCAACCAATCGAGGTTTGGCGTGTTCAGGATCAGCGTTGCGAGGTCGTCTCGCCATTCGCGCTCCACCGCGTTGTCGAACACGTCGGCCAGCGATGCGCAGAACACCCGCTGCCGGCGCCCGTGCTGCGCCATGAAGGCGTCAGCTTGGGCATTCCATCGCAGCGGCATCTTCCAGTTCGCTGCGCTTGTGCGCGTGCGAGCTGCGAAGTCGCGGCCGTATCGCTTTGCCCAGTCCGCCGCATAGCAGTGCTTGCAGCCAGGGCTGATAGCGAGGCAACCGACCCACGGGTTGAAGGTGTGATCGGTCCATTCGATTTTGCTGTTGGCGCTCATGCGGCCCTCCGCAGTTGCTGGGTTTGGAAGTCGTTGTAGTTGGCAGCAACGATGCGTTCCATCGGCAGCGGGCTGACAGAGTTGCCGCACATGCGCACCTGCGCCGTCTTGGTCAGCACCTTGCCCGCGGCCGTCCGGTCGATCACGTAGGTGCTCGGAAAGTCTTGGGCGTTGTACAGCTCGCGCGGCGTCAGCATGCGCAGGCAGATATCCACGATCACCCAAGGTTCGCCCTTGAGCCAGACCGTCACCAACGCCAGCCGATCATGGGTCGTGACCGTCGTCATCGGATCGCGAAGATCGGACCATTGGCCACCGCTGCCGTGGTAGCGCATCAGGAACGCGGCGCAGCGCAGCGCGCCTTCCTCGTGTTCCTGGCTCAAGCGGTACTGCACGAGGCCGTGGTGTTCGCCGCCGGCGGAAACGGTCGTCAGCGGTTCGCGCGCGTCGCGCCCCTCGCTGTTGCGCCTCAACGTGGTGAGGTGCGCGGTGATGAGTTGCTGCTGGCTACCGGACGTGGTGATGGCCGACATGGGCTGGCGCACGTCTCGCGCCGGCGTGGTGTTGAAGCCGCCGTTGGCTTGCACCATGAAAGCGGTGCTGAGGCTCTGCCCGCCACCGCTTGCAGTCACGGTGCCCAGCGGCCCGCGAATGTCGTTCGCGCCGTGGCTCCAACGCTTGCCGCCTTCCTTGCCCTCGCCGTGGCCGGCTTGCACCAGACAGGCGGTCGCGAGGCCATGCTTCTTCCCGCCAGCAGTGACGGTGCCCAACGGCTTCGCCAGGTCGAGCACGCGCGGCGCCTGCCCATCCCGCTCCCCGTAGCCCATCTGCACCAGCACCGCCGCGGCAAGGGCCGTCTCGCCGCCCTTGGCGGTCGTGATGGTGCGCATCGGCTGCTGCACGTCGTAGGAGGTGTCGCGGGTGTGCGTCACCGGCACCAGGCTCGGCGCCAACAGCATCAGCTCGCCGCGGTTGGCGGCTGTGACGGTCGGCAGCGGGCTGCTGAGCGGGCGGGTGCGGTTGCTGGAGTCCGTGTGCGTCGCGGGCACGATGAAGGGATCGGGACTCTCCAGCACGAACTTCCGCATGCCGTGGGCGATGCGCCGCTCTGTGGCCTCCGCGAGCGGCTTCTTGCGTCCGAAGATGCTCCGGCCCTCGATGCTCCAGTCGATGCAGTCGGCCGCCGGCCGCCAGGCTTTCCGCTTGCCGTGCGGCTTCTTCGCGTTCGTGTATTCCGGCCAAACGATCGGCAGGCCATCGCAGCGCGCGATCATGTAGAGCCGCTGGCGGGTGCTGTGCGCGCCGAGGTCGGCGTTCACGATCACCTTCCACTGCACCACGTAACCCATGGCGCGGAGCCCTTCGACGAAGTGCTTCCAATTGCGCCCAAGGTGCTTCTTGTCGGGCACTAGGAACTGGCGATGCCGCGGGATGTACTCGCCCGGATCGGCGACGCGGAAGGTCTTCCGCTTGGTCACCGGGTCGATCAGCTCATCCAGCGTCACCACGCGGCCGGTCGCGGGATCGCGCTTGGCGATGAGAGGCGACCACTGGAGCATCTGCTCGACGTTTTCCAGGGTGATCACGTCCGGGCGAACCTTGCCGCCCCAACGGTGGACCACCCATGCCAGCGAGCGGATCGCCTTCGAGCGCGGCTGGCCGCCCTTGGCCTGGCTGTGATCGGTGCAGTCCGGCGACGCGTGGAGCAAGCCAACGGCGCGGCCCTCGGTCACTTGAAGCGGGTCCACTTCCCACACGTCGGCCTGAAAGTGGCGCGTCTGCGGGTGGTTGATCTCGTGCATGCCGATCGCGTCGGCGTCGTGGTTGACGGCAATGTCAACATGCCGGCCGATCGCCGCCTCGATGCCGGTGCTGGCTCCACCGCCGCCGGCGAAAAGGTCGATGACCAGTTTCGCCGACAGCGCGAGAACGAACTGAGGCGTCAGCATGCGGTGCCCTCGGCGGGCGTGTCGCTGGTAGCGCGGGCATCGCTGCGGTCGATACGTTCAATTTCCGCGAGGATCAGTGCGCCGGCCTTAACCAGTTCGCGTCGGCGATCGCCTTCCTTGGCGGCCCAGCCCTCGGGAATGATGGCCTCGCCGAATGTGTCGCCGTAGCCGGTGTCCTCGGCGCTCCACTCGCGCGCGCCAGGCGGCATCGCGTAGAAGCACGCCATGGCGGCGATCTCATCGTTCACGTGCCCGTCGTCGTGCTCGGGCGTCCAGCCCTCCGCGCTGATCTGCCGCTGGCGTTCGGCCAGCACGTCGTGTGCTGCATCGCTCCCGATAGCGGCACCAGGTGCGAAACCGCAGACCCGTTCGACGCTCACGCCGCCGATCTCGAATTCAACCTCGTAGGCGCCGCCGCGTCCGTTGTGCTCTTCCTCGTGCGTATCGAAGTCTTTCTTGAGGCGGTCCAGCGTTACCTCGCCGTCGTAGTCCGTCGCATCTTCCTCGCCAAGCCATTCCCGGACCATGAAGCGGCGAACGCCCTCCCAGTCCGTGACCAGTTCGGCGCTGGCGAGGTCGGTTTCTCCCCACGCGCGACACAGGAACGCATCGAAAGCTCTCTCCACCGGCCGGTCCTGCCCTTGGTTGTCCCCGGGTGCTGCTTTCGCCTGCACGGCCACCATCGCCGCATGCATGCGCTCGCGCAGGATTAGCCGCTCGGGGCTGACCTTGGTGACGCCGAACCATGCGGCAATGCCCGCGTCGAGTTGCGCGTCAGTGATCGCGCCTGGTGTGTTGTTTGCGGCCATGGCTAGAGCGCCTCCATTTCGGTGTAGTCAACAGTGATCGGGAAATTCAGGTTGTCCGGCGATACCTCCCACGCGCGATCGCCGGCGGCTTGCACCACCGTGGCGGAGACGCCGCGGGTGTTGAACGTGTTGCCGTCCTTGTGGACGTCGGACTTGAGCCGCACGCGCTGGTCGGCCTCGAAGCGGTTCGGGTTGTCAATCGCCTGCAGCTGCTTGGCGATGAGCGCCGCGGCTTCTTCCTTGCCGACCTTGGGTTTGCGAGCGGGGGCCGGCTTGCGCTCGGCGGTGATGGTCTTGGCGGCTTCGTCGACGCGCTTTGCGCTGGCCTCGGCCTTCATCTCGCTCTTCACCGATGCCGCCAGCGCCTTCGTGTCGATGCCGAAGTTGGCGGCGCCGACGCTGATGCGCACCGCGTGCTCATCGAACTGGTGCAGGTCGTGGGCCATCATTAGCACGTAGAGCCACTGCACCAGGGCGTCGGCGGGCACCGTTTTCAGGTGCTGCTCGACACCCTCACGCACCCCGACCTTGCCGACGTTCGCCAGCTCGCCGATCAGGGCTTGCGACGTGCCGCGCAAGCCCGCGAAAAGCAGCAGGGCGATCTCGCGCATAGGGTTCGTGCCGAGCGCCACGTCGGCGTCGCCCGCCTCGCTGACGGCCCTGATCGCCTTCGTGCGCCACGCCAGCTCGTAGGCCTCGGTCAGCTTGCGCTTTGCCACGATCGCGTCGACGTCGGCTTCCTTGTGCACGCCGGCGTCGGTGATCTGGTTGTCCTTGAGCAGCTTCGACACCGCGGCGGTCGGCAGCACGGCGACCATCTCATGCGTCGTCGGGTCTTCGATGAGCGTTGGCATCGGCATGTTGTCGCCAAGCACCTTGCGCAACGTCCGCATCTTTCCGCCAAGCGCCTGGTGGTCGTCGACCTTGGTGTAGCCCCGCAGCGTGTTGCTGCTCGGCATGATCTCTTTGGCTTCCTTGCCGGTGATGACGGTCTGGCCGCGTTCCTCCGCCTCGGCCTTGATGCGGTCGTAATGCGCCTGCTTCTTCACGTTGAAGCATGTCGGGTCGGTGCAGGTGTCGGCGTGCGCCACGTCATCGAACAGCTGGGGGTTCGCGCCCGCTCGCTTCGGGCAGGTGCGGCAGCTGCCCGCGGCCGGCACCAGCGATTCGTCCGTGATCTTGAAGACCGCGCTGCCCAGCTTCAGCATGTAGTTGCTGTCGATGTGATCCTTCGCCTTGCGGTAGCTCATCGGCTCGCCGTGGAAGTCGGTGGCGGCGATGTCCTTGAGCACTTGCAGCTGCAGGCCAGCGGGGCGCATGGCGACCAGCTCGGCGGTCGATCGCGTCAGCTTGCGTTCGTAGAACGCTTTGCGAGCGTCCGGCACCAGCTTGAGCAGGTTCATCGTCTTGTAGACATACGACCGGCCCTTGTCGATGCGATCGGCAATGTCCTCGGCCGACAAGCCAGCCGTCTCGCGCAGGCGCTCGAAGCCCTCGGCTTCTTCCATCGGGTGCAGATCGCGCCGCTTGAGGTTTTCGACCAGCTGAATCTCCAGCACCTGGTCGTCCGTCAGCTCGCGGATCATGGCGGGGATCGTGCGCAGGCCCGCGATGCCGGCGGCGCGCCAGCGTTGCTCGCCCGCGACCACCTCATGCGTCGGCCGCGGTTGGCCTGGCAGCAAATCTTCGAGCGTCTCTTGAAGCCTCGATCCTGGCAGCGGTCGAACAAGGATGGCTTGCAGCACCCCCTTCGTTCTGATGCTGGAGGCGAGGCTTGCGATGAACTCCGCGTCGAAGTGCGTGCGGGGGTTCGTCTTGCTTCGCACGATTGCCGCGTGCGGCAAATCGGCGAACCCGGTCGTGTTCGTGGTCTTGGCGACTGTCGGGGTAGCGGGCTGCGCCGTCAGGCGCTCGTTGTCTTCTTGCTCGCCGCCGAAGGCGGGTGGATTGTCTTTCGCTGCGGCAGCAGCGGGCTGTTGCGCCGCGGGCGGCGCTGTCTCCGTCTCTACGACGTTCGTCGTCTCTTCTCCCTCTCCCCCCTCCCCTGAGAGTGGCGAAGCCCGCGCGGGGTTCGGGGCGGCTGTATACAGTGCCGTGGCTTTCTTTCCCGGCGCCTTGCGATCGCGGTCGTACTGGCGCGTCTTGTCCAGGTTGCGCGCCTGCCAGTCGGCCTTGAGGTCTTTCTGGCAGGCGCGGCAAAAGCGCTGCAGGCCATCCGTGCGCGACTTGTTCGCGTTGAACTGGTCGGCGGGCTTGCACGTCTTGCAGCCCGGGCATGTCTTCTCGGTGATGGTGGTCATTCGATGGGCCTTATTTCGTGATCAGCTCGCGCAGCGCGCGGGATTGAAGTTGCGCCAGCTCGCGCTCCATCGCGGCTACTTCCTGGCGGCGCTTCTCGATGCGGGCCTGGAGCGCGATGAGGTCTTTGGACGGCTTGGGCGTGTCGGGCGGCGGCGTGTAGCCGGGCAGCGCGATGACGACGCGTTCGTTGTGCAGCAGGCGCACCAGCGCGCCGCTGTCCAGCGCCTTCTTGAACACCGCCGTCGTGCTGCTTTGCGGGATGCCGAAACGCTGCGTGATTTCCGAATACGTCAGGTGGCCGCCGTGCTCTTGCAGGTGGGCCAGCACCAGCGAGGGCACGCTGCCCGGCTTGGGCAGGTAGTTCCCTTGATCGCCTTGCGCCGCCGGCGCGATCGCGGTGAAGCGCTGGCCTTCGGCTTTCGTGCCGAGGAAGTCTCGGCGTCCCGACGTGTGGACGAAGTTGAGCGTCGAAGCGGCAGGCGCGGCGACTCTCCGGCCCATGAAAACGCTCGGCAACGTCAGTGCGTCGTAGGCACCTGGCCGCGCCGACGTGGGGCGCAGCTCTTCGCCGGTGTAGAGCTGCGCCGAGTAGGGCGTGCGTGGGCCTGCCACGGTGCACACGATCGGCGCCGATGCTTCGGGCTCGGCCTGCGCCGCCTCGAAGGCTTGCTGCAGCGGGGTGGTCATTGGGCGGCGGTCCATTCCGCCACCGTGACCTTCGCCGAGGGGATGCCCGTCACCAGCGTGACGAACTCGCTGTGCACGAGCTGCTGCAGGTGCCGGATATCGTGCGTGTTCGCGATCACGGCGTCGGGCTTGAATGCGGTGCCGTCCGTCACGCTGACGTGCTGCCCCTCGGGCGTGGTGGTGCTGTCAACGCCTGGCCGGGTTACTTGCCAGATCGTGCCGCCCAGCGCGCGCAGCGTGTCGACCTCGTTGTCGAAGCGGCAGTCGGTGATCACGAACCGCGTGCCGCCGTCGCGGCGGTACGCGGTGATGCGCGCGGCGAGCTGCATGGTCCAGTAGCGCGGCGACTGGCGCCGGCGGTACTCGGTGCCCCACCACTGCATGATCTGCCGCGGCGAGCGTGGTTGATCGAGGAACGCCGCCCACTGCGTCGCTCCCCGGGGGGTATCGTCGCGCGTGATGTGGGCCACGATGACCGCATCGGTGAAGGCGTTGTCGGAGCCCTTGCGAAGCGCCAGGGCCTCGCTTGGGTCGTTCTTGGTCGCGGGGTCGGACAGCAGCCGGACGTCGATGCCGAACGCGGTGGCCACCTCGCCACGCAGGGCATCAGCGAAGGCGAGCTTCCTGAATTCCCAATGGGTGACAAGCAGATCCGCGACGGTGTCTTTGCCGACGCTGGCGAGGCCTGTAAGGCCGAGGGTGTATTGCTTCATGGAATGGTTCAAGCAGCCATCGGCCGCGGTTGCTGGGGGGAATCGAGCCGCGGCTCGGCGTGGTAGCTGGGCCAGCGCTCCGGCGCGAGCGAGCAGCTGGTGATGAAGCCGCGAAGGCCATCGCGCTTTTCGAGGGGGCGCACGCGCTCAAGGCAGAGGTTCAGCGCGCAGCCCTTGATGAGCCTCTTCGCGTTGGCCTGCACGAATGCCGCGCCCTCGGGGCCTTCCCAAAACACGTGCACCTCCTGCACGCCGCGCTTGGTGCGCTCAAGCGTGCTGAATTGCCAGGCGAGGCGCTCGGCCCCGCCCTCGGGCGATTGCAGGTGGACAAGGCTGGGCCGGGTCGTGAGAAAGAACAGGCCGGATGCGTTCATGGTGCGTCTCCAAGGCGAGCGACGCGTTGGGCCTGCGCGATCGCGTCGGCCTTGTCGTCGGCGACCGCTTGCGCGGCCTCTGTTTCAGGGCGCGCGTCGAGCAGGTGCGAGACGGCGGGGACTACAACGAAAAGAAAGAGGATCAGCAGGCCAATGGCCCAGCGGGGGAGGGCGGCGAGGTTCATGTGCGGCTCCCTGTGGTCTTGACGATGGCGGCGCGGGCAGCAGCCCATGCGGCTGGAGTGCGCCTGTCCATCTCGGCCTTCATCGCGGCCACCTCGGCAACCGCTTCAGGCTCGCGCCGAATCGCGCAGCTGCGGCGTTGTTTGCGGCGCAAGTAGCTCGCCTGCAGCTCGCGCAGGTACAGCAGCTCGACAAGTGCGGCACGTTCGGCACTCACTGCGAAGCCCCGGTGGAGACGACCAACAGCTCGCCCTTCTGCGTCAGCCCAATGCAGCGCGCATCCGCAGTGCCGTCGTCGAGGTGCTCTTCGAGCCGGTGATGGGACTCGCGCCAAAACTCGGCCGCTTCTTCGGCGGCATCGCGGCGGCGCTCTGCCTCTTCGAGTCTTTCAGCGAGTTCCGCCGCGTGCTGGCGCAGGTGTTCCAGCTCCCACCGCTCGAGCCGGCGCTGGATCCGCGACGTGGCGGGTGTGTGCTGCGCGTTCACCGCGGAACCTCGACCAAGTTGCCGAAGTCGTCGACCACGCATTGCGCCGATACGAACACGCCCGCGCGCAGGTCGATGGTGGAGCACCAGATGTGGTACTTGCCGGGATGGGCGCCGCCGCCCCAACGCGCAACGTAAATCGCGCAGCTGCGATGGCTGATGCCTCCGCTGGGCGAGTACTCCGGCGTGCTCACGACGCTTCCTCCAGCGCAAGCCCTTCGCCGGCGAGCGCGTCGGCCACGGCTTGCTGCGCCTCATCGCCTTCGAGGATCTTCACCTCGCAGTCTTCGAGAAACAGCTGCGTGTCGAGCGACAGCAGCAGGGCATTCATGCGAAGCCCCGCGAATGTTCCAGTTGCCAGTCGCCGTGCGGGCCCTCACCGCGCACGATGCCCGTGTGTCGGCTATAGGCCACGTCGTAGCCGATGCGGCGTTCGCGCAGGACGCGCGCCGCGCGCACCATGCCGGCGGCTGCTTGTCGGCTGATTGGCCGAGAGCCGCTTGCCGTGCAAAGGCGAAGGCTCGGCTTGTCCTCGGCTGGCTGTTGCCGCCCGATGCGGGAGCGCAGAAGGGTTGCTGGCATTGTCCATCTCCGTGTTGGGATGGACGAGATTCTACAAACGTAGAAAACTAAGTGTCAACAGTTGTAGAAAAAAGATCAGCGGGAAATGAAGTCGAGGCGCCCCGAGCTGTCGAAGAAGAGCGTCCCCCGGTTTTTGTAGAGCCACTGGCGCCTCACGCCGCCCGCGTTCTCCGTTGTGAAGACCCGGTCGGGCGCGCCCCACGTGCTGCAAGAGCGAACCCAGTCGGCGGCGGCGCCGATGTATGGTTCCTTGTCACTTCGTTCGCCGCACTCCCTGCGCTCAGCGCCGTGTTGCTCGGCAAGGCGGGCGCCTTCGCGCTTGGCGTAGGCGTCGATCTCCCGAGCGCGTTGGGCTTCGCGCTCGCGCTCATAGGCTGGGTCGCCCATTGGTGGGCGCGGTTTCAAAGCCGGCTTGTACACGTCCCCGGGCGCCGGGCGCGGCCGAGGGATGGCCGACGATCCGTCTTGGCACGGCACTTCCTGGAATTGAACCCGGCCATCAACGACGCAGCGATTCTGGGCCTGCGCTGCTGGTGCGAACAGCGCGAGGCCAGCGCAAAGCGCGCTAAGGGCGAGCGGGGAAGAGGTAGACGTTGCCCGCAATTCTTCTAACCGTGCGTGCCCGTCTTCCGGCTTTTTCGGTTGGCACCCTTGGCTTCGAGCAGACCCATTACAAAGCCCTCGACCAAGCCACGCTCTTTCTCGCCCAGGGAAGCCCAATCCATTGAGCTCACCCGGTCGAACGGCCACGCGGCGGGAGGAGGGGCCTCTATATGTGCAGCGCCTGGCGCCGACGGACCGTCGCCGTCTGTTGGGTTTTCGATCCAGTCTCGCGTTTCGTCAAGCAACTGGTCGAGCGTCAGGCCAAGGCCGCGCGCCAGCGCAGAGCCTTTCTCCGACCGCTTGCTATCTCGGTTTTCGAGGGCGCTGATCGTGCCTATATCGACGCCCGAACGATCTGACAACGCCTCTAGCGTCAGATTCAGCTTCTCCCGATATTTTTTTACCTGTTTGCCCAGTGCCATAGCAGTCGAAGCTAAACAAGTGTTGAAAAACAGGCAAATACACTTGTAGACCTTCGCGCTTCTACAGTTGTAGAATTTGGCGCATGAGTGCATCCAAACCTATCGTCACAAGCGCCATCGAGGCCGCTGGTGGTCCGTCCGTAGTTGCCCGTCGGCTCAAGGTGTCGGTCCAAGCGGCGTGCTTCTGGCGGGATGGCGAGCGGCTTTTCCCGGAAAAACACGGCGCCGAGCTGGAGTCGGCCTGCGGTGGCAAATACACCCGCAAGGACATGTGGCCGGATGAGTGGCAAACGATCTGGCCGGAGCTGGGTGAGCCCGAGCCGGTCACGCAGGCCGGGGCGCTCTGACGTGCTGGTCGATGCCACTAGGCCGCCGCTACCGCCGCTCGGTGCAGATCGGTCAGCACCGCTTCGGTCGTGCTTGCGCCCTCGCGCCGCGCAGCGTTCGCCAAGTGCGCCAGCGTCGCTGCGAAGCCTGCCCTGCGTTCTGTGGGCAGCTCGTGCACGAGTGCAAAAACCAACGCGCCGAGCCCGTTGATGACCGCATTCATCGCCTCGGCGTCGTTCCTGAAATTCATGGGTGTCCCTTTCGTTGGCCGTGTTGCAGCAGCACGTGCCGGCGGCGTTGGGTGCCTTCCTTGTGTGCGACTGGTTGCTGTGGTTCGTCATGGCAGCCAGTCTCTTTTTTTTGCCTTTTCATGTCTGTACGAACTTGGACGAACGGTTCGTCAACGTTCGTCGAGGGAGGAATTTTGGAATCACTCAGCGAAGCTTTGACCGAGTGCGTCAGGGTGTGCGGCGGTAGTAAACAGGTCGGCGCGAAGCTCTGGCCCGAGAAAACGCCGGACGCCGCCCAGCGGCTCCTGCTCAGTTGCTTGAACGACGACCGCGCCGAGAAGCTGTCGCCCGAACAGCTGCTGCTCGTGCTGCGCTTGGCGCGCCAACGCGGCCACCACGGCGGCATGAACTACATCGCCGGCGAGCTGGGCTACGGCACGCCGGTGCCGGTCGAGCCGCGGGATGAGATTGCCGACTTGCAGCGTCAGTACATCGAGGCAGCGCGCTCGATGGCACGCATGGCGGACAAGATCGACAGATTGAACAGCGGGGCACCGCACGCCTGATGGACAACCTGAACGCGGTTCTCCACCAAATGCAAGATTTTGGGATCGAGTTGCGACGCGCGCCTGGCCCGGATGACGTGCAACGCATCCAGGACATGAAGGAGGGCAAGCGCACCACGATTGGCAAGGGCGGCAAGTCCTGGTTCAAGTTCTATCTGTTCCGGCCTGACAAGGGCGGCGTGTACATCACCGGCTCGTTCGGGACATACCGCGGCGGTGGCTCGTGGGAAAAGGTCGAGCAGGACTGGGCGCCCTTGTCGGCGGCTGAGCGTGAGCGCCAGGCGCGCGACCGCGCGGAGGCGTCGGCCCGTGCCGCGGCGGAGCGCGAAGAGGCGAGGCGCATCGCAGCCATGCGCGCCGGCGAGCTGTGGCACTTCGCGTCGCGGGAAGGCCGATCGCCTTACCTAGAGCGCAAGGGCCTGCAGGGCGAGGCGTGCCGCTATCTGCCGGACGGCACCCTGGTGATCCTGATGTTGCGCTACGACCTCCCGCGCGAGCAGGCGGTGCAGGCTGCGCAGCGCATCATGCCCAACGGCGAAAAGATGTACTCGGCCGGCTTCTCGAAGCCTGGCTGCTCGCTTCGGTTGGGCACGGTCGACGACTCGACCCAGCTGATCGCCGTGGTGGAGGGCTACGCCACGGGCCTCACGGTTCGCACCGCCCTCGATCACCAGATCCCGGTCTACGTGGCCTTCGACGCCGGCAACCTGCACCACGTCGTGCCGATGCTGCGCGAGCTGCACCCCGATGTTCGGCTGCTCATCTGCGCCGACGACGACTGGCTCACGCGCGACCCGATCACGAAGAAGCTAAACAACCCGGGGCGCACGGCCGCGAAAGCGATCGCCAAGCGGGTGCCGTGCGTCGATATCGTCTACCCGGTCTTCGACAGCACGCGCCAGCGCGGCGACACCGACTTCGACGACCTCCGCCTGCGGCAGGGGATCGAAGCGGCGGCGCGGCAGCTGCAGGGCGCTGTTCGCATGATGGAGCGCGTGCATGGCTGACCACGTAGACGCGCCACCACCGGACGAAGCGCCGCCCCCTGACAACGTGGTGCAGGCGAAGTTCGGCGAGGCCAAGGCGAAGGGCGCAGCGAAGAAGCCACCCCGACCCCCAGCAGGCGACGCGAGCGCGCCTTCTGCGGGGCAGGGGGGCAAGCGGTCAAAGGGCGATGACAAGCCGCCCCCGCGTCCGATCGACTGGGGCCAGTACAACACGCTGATCGAGAAGTTCGCGCTCATCTATGGCACCGACACGGTGTGGGATGGCAGCAAGCGCTTGATCATGAAAATTTCCAACATGGCGCACGCCCATGGCTCGGACATGGTGCGCATGTGGAAGGCGTCGGAGAAGCGCCGAACGGTCATGCCTTCGGACGTCGTCTTTGATCCGACCAACACATGCGACCCCGAGCGCTGCATCAACCTCTACGACGGGTTCGCGATGGAGCCGGTCAAGGCGTCGCCGGCCGAGGTCGACGTGATGCTGGAGCTGCTGCGCCATCTGTGCGGCAACTGCGCCACGGGCGATCAGACGATCGACGCGGTGATGCATTGGGTGCTGTGCTGGATCGCGTTGCCCTTGCAGCAGCCTGGCGCGAAGCCGCGATCCGCGTTGGTCTTTCACGGGCCGCAGGGCACCGGCAAGAACCTTTTCTTTGATGCCATCCGGGCCATCTACGGCAAGTACGGGGTGATGGTCGGCCAGACCCAGCTCGAGGACAAGTTCAACGACTGGCTGTCGGCGAAGCTGATGGTGATCGGCAACGAAGTGGTCACGCGGCAGGAGCTGTACCACAACAAGAACATCTTGAAGTGGGTCATCACCGAAGAGCTCATCCCGATCCGGCCCATGCAACAGGTGACCCGGTGGGAAAGCAACCACGCGAACGTCGTGTTCCTATCGAATGAGAGCCAGCCGCTGGTGCTCGAAGACAACGACCGCCGCTACCTGGTGGTCTACACCCCCTCGGCCGAGGACGGCGACCTCTACAAGCGCGTGGCGGCCTTCCTTGCCGACGACGGCGCGGCGAAGTTCTTGTACTTCCTCCAGCACTACGACGTGGGCGACTTCGGCGAGCACACGAAGCCGCTGATGACGGCCGCCAAGGCTGACCTCATCGAGTTGGGCATGCGGCCCGCCGAGCGGTTTATGTCGGAGTGGTTGCAGGGGATGCTCCCTCTCCCTATGCAGGTGTGCTCGGCGGAACAGCTGTACCGGGCGTTCCGGCGATGGTGCGACCAGGCCGGCGAGCGCTACCCGCCAGCGCGTGCGACGTTCACCAAAAACGCGGAGCGGTGGATTCTTGAGCGGGTCGAGCGCAACGCGCAGGGCGAGCGCCTGGCGCCCCGCCTTACCTACAAGGTGGTGCAGCTCAAGGACACCTTGAAGACCAACGGGCGGACGGCTGCGCGCTGCTGGTTGCCGAGGGGCACAGGGCCGCGCGACGGCGTGACCGAGGGCGAGTGGGCAGCGGGCTGTGTCGAGTCTTTCGAGAAGTCCCTGAACCGCTTTTTCTACGCCAACCGCGAGGCCAGGGACGACGCCCCTGTTACGCCAGATGCGTGACGTGTTTCGCCTGCAAAGCCCCGTCGTTACTCGTGTTTCGCCTGTTACGCCACATCGCTCCTGTATGTGCATGCGGGCATGTGCGTGCAGGCGTGCGCATGCACACGTCGTGATGGCGCGTAACGGCGTAACTCACGTAACCACGGGGCCTGCGCGCGTAACGGGGCACGTAACACGCGCGCGCGCTCCGAACAGATCAACCCTTTGAAAGGAAAAGAGAAATGAATAGAGAGAAAGAACAGAGGCAGCGATTGGTCGAGCTGCTGGGCTTGGTGGTGCAGGGTCTAACGAACGGGCGCCTGCACCTCATGCCCGGCTGGGAGTCGGCTGTGGAATTCGACGGCCAGCACCTGACGCGCTTGGCCTTGGACCTTCGGTTCGATCAGCCCGCGGCAGGTGCCACGCTTGTGCCCATGCCATCGCCTTCGGGTGGGTTGGGTG
>NZ_QXMN01000145.1:0-2399 GCF_003581445.1 Acidovorax cavernicola
AGGTAGGGCAGGCCGCGGGACAGCACGTCGGCGCGGCGCCCGGCCATGTCCTGCTCGCTGGGCGGGTCAATCTCGAAAGTTCCGGTGCCGTGCAGCACGTGGTGGCAGTAAATAGCGGTGATGGCGGGGATGTCGGACTCGGTGCTGGCGCGGATATTAGGCATAAAGGAAAGAAATCGATATAATCGTGAGCTTTGCTGCGTGTCGCTGGCCGGGTGGCCAAGTCGCGTGTCTCAACGTGGCAGAAAACATTGCAGCAATTGCTGCAAACCACCCAAAGGATAAATTATGGTCGTCATTCGACTTTCTCGCGGCGGCTCCAAGGCCCGTCCTTTCTACAACATCGTTGTGGCTGACAAGCGCACTCGCCGTGATGGCGCCTTCATCGAGCGTCTGGGTTTCTACAACCCTACCGCTCGTGGCGGCGAAGAAGGTCTGCGCATTGCGCAAGACCGTCTGACGTACTGGAAGATCGTGGGCGCGCAATCGTCGCCCACAGTGGACCGCCTGATCAAGCAAGCCTCCAAGGCAGCTGCTTAATCTGACGCTCCCCTGAAGGCGGGTTCCGTGGCGTATGCTGACGGAGCCCGCTTTTTTTTGCCGCCGGGCCGCCCCAAGGCAAAAAAGCCCCCTTGGGGGGCAGCGCAGCTACGCGTAGCGAGCCAGCGTGGGGGCGTTTTTTTCATTTCTCATTCTGCTTGCACCATGGCCCTTCTTCCTGTATTCGAACCCGCTCAACTGCCTGCCGACGCCGTTGAGGTCGGCCGCATCGCGGACGCCTGGGGTGTCAAGGGCTGGTTCAAGGTGCTGCCTTTCAGTGCCGACGCCGAAGTGCTGCTGTCTGCCAAGCAATGGTTCCTGCAGCCGTCCGAGCGCGGCGCGCGCACGTTCACCGGCACCGTGCTGCTGCCGGTCAAGCAGTCGCGCGAGCATTCGGGCTCCATCGTGGCCACGGCCGAGGCCATCGCCGACCGCACGGCGGCCGAGTCGCTCAAGGGCGCGCGCATCTTTGTCTCGCGTGCCGATTTCCCCAAGGCGGCCGAGGACGAGTACTACTGGGTCGACCTGCTGGGCCTGGACGTGATCAACCGCGAAGGCCTGGTGCTGGGCCAGGTCAAGGACCTGATGTCCACCGGGCCGCAGACCGTGCTGGTGATCGCCTACGAGGAAGATGGGAAAACGCTGGAGCGCATGATCCCGTTTGTGTCGGCCTATGTGGACAAGGTCGAGTTGCAGGAGCGCCGCATCACGGTCGACTGGCAGACGGATTATTGATGGCCTGTATTTCGTTGCCGCGGCCCATGCCGCGCAGGAAGGGTCCACGCCATGCGGTTTGACATCATTACCCTGTTCCCGGAACTGTTCGCGCCGTTCCTCGCCAGCGGCGTCACGCGCCGCGCCTATTCATCGGACCAGGTCGCGGTGCGGTTGTGGAATCCGCGCGACTATGCCCAGGGCAATTACCGCCGCGTCGACGACCGGCCTTTTGGCGGCGGCCCGGGTATGGTGATGATGATCGAGCCGCTCCAGGCCTGCCTGGATGCGATCCGTGCCGACCGCGCCGAAGACCCGGCCGAACAGGTGCCGCTGGTGCTGTTCTCGCCGATTGGCCGCAAGCTCGACCATCCGGCCGTGGAGCGCTGGGCGCAAAGCCCGGGCGCGATCCTGCTGTGCGGCCGCTACGAAGGCATTGACCAGCGTTTCATCGACACCCATGTGAACGCGCAGATCAGCCTCGGCGACTTCGTGCTGTCGGGCGGCGAAATCGCGGCCATGGCGCTGCTCGATGCGGTCACGCGGCTGCAGCCCGGCGTGCTCAACGACGAAGGCAGCCACCAGCTCGACAGCTTCAATCCCAGCCTCAACGGCCTGCTCGACTGCCCGCATTACACGCGCCCCGAAGTCTGGCAGGGCCAGGAAGTGCCGCCGGTGCTGATGTCGGGCCACCACGCGCAGATCGAGCGCTGGCGCCGCGACCAGAGCCTGGAAATCACCGCCCGCCACCGCCCCGATCTGCTCGCCCAGGCGCGCGACAGCGGTCATCTGACCCGTAAAGACGAGGCGGTTTTGGCAAAAATAGCGGACGGGCTATAATCTAGGGCTGTCGATCCTCTGCCGGCCGCTGCATTCGAGGAGCCCGAGCTCATAGCATTGGGCAAGTAATGCAGCCATACAGTGCCAATCCCGGTGCTTGCCAATTGTGGCGCGGACAAGATCGTTGGATGTAACCATGAATCTGATCCAGACTCTTGAGCAGGAAGAAATCGCCCGCTTGAACAAGACCATCCCCGTGTTCTCCCCCGGTGACACCGTCATCGTGAGCGTGAACGTGGTTGAAGGCGCGCGCAAGCGTGTGCAGGCCTACGAAGGCGTCGTGATTGCCAAGCGCAACCGCGGCC
>NZ_QXMN01000146.1:0-2399 GCF_003581445.1 Acidovorax cavernicola
GTGGAATACGAGCAGCCGCTCAGTGTTGGCGGGGTTTGCGCCACGCGCCATGCCTGGGCGCGCGTGCCGGCCGAGCCCGCGCCCGCCGAACGCGCGGCGCTCAAGGACCGCATTCGCGCACTGCTCAAGGAAAAGAACGCGGTCATGGTGTCGCACTTCTACGTGCACCCCGACCTGCAGGACCTGGCCGAGGAAACCGGCGGCCTGGTCAGCGATTCGCTCGAAATGGCGCGCTTCGGCCGCGACCACGCGGCGCAGACGCTGGTGGTGTCGGGCGTGAAGTTCATGGGCGAAACCTCCAAGATGCTGTCGCCCGAGAAGACCGTGCTGATGCCCGATCTGGACGCGACCTGCTCGCTGGACCTGGGCTGCCCCGTGGACGCATTCAGCGCGTTCTGCGACCAGCATCCCGACCGCACGGTCGTGGTCTATGCGAACACCAGCGCCGCCGTGAAGGCGCGCGCCGACTGGGTCGTGACTTCGAGCTGCGCGCTCGACATCGTGCGCGCGCTCAAGGCCGACGGCCAGAAGATCCTCTGGGCACCCGACCGCCACCTGGGCGGCTATATCCAGCGCGAGACCGGCGCCGACATGGTGATGTGGAACGGCGCCTGCATCGTGCACGACGAATTCAAGGCCTTCGAGCTCGAAGCGCTCAAGCGCGAGCATCCGCATGCCAAGGTGCTGGTGCACCCCGAAAGCCCGGCCGATGTGGTCGCGCTGGCCGATGCCGTGGGCTCGACTTCGGGCATCCTGAACGCCGCGCGCGACATGGATGCGAACGAATTCATCGTCGCCACCGACAACGGCATGCTGCACAAGCTGCGCACGCTGTTTCCGCACAAGCGCTTCATCGAAGCGCCGACGGCCGGCAACAGCGCGACCTGCAAGAGCTGCGCCCACTGCCCCTGGATGGCGATGAACGGCCTGGCCGGGGTGGTCGACATCCTCGAGACCGGGCGCAATGCGATCCATGTCGATCCGGCGCTGATCCCGCGCGCGCGCCAGCCCATAGACCGCATGCTGGCGTTCACCGCGGCGCTCAAGAGCGGCGCGCCCATTGCGGGCTTGGTGCCGCATCTCGGCGCAGCCTGATACGAAGCACCCCCTGAGCGGCTAACGCCGCTTCCCCCTCTCAACCTTCGGTGGAGGGGGACGACACCATCGCTGCGGGGCGGCCCTTGCTCGGTGTCCCTGACCTGGGGCACCCCAGTGGCATGGACTTGTTGACGGTGCGAGCGGGGGTTGGATAATGCCGGCTTGATGGCGGATCGCGCCGGTTTTACAGGCGCGGTAAGCGTTTTGGACCATGGACACTCGGATTGATTTCACCTTGCCGCAGGGCGCGCCCGACGCCCCTGAAGCACGCCTGCGGCGGCGTTTCGGCCGGCCGCACCAGGTCTGGGTGGCCAGCGCGCCGCACGAAGTGCGCGCCGTGCTCGACGCGGTCGAGGACGCCGCGCGCGCCGGCGCCTGGTGCGTGGGCTTCTTGCGCTACGAGGCCGCGGCGGCGTTCGACCCGGCGCTCGTGACCCATGCGGCCGACGGCCCGCTGGCCTGGTTTGCGGCCTATGCGGAGGCCTTGCCCTGGGATGAAGGCGACGAAGCGCCGCCGCCGGCCGGCGAAGCGGCGCGTGTCGACTGGCACAGCACGCTCACGCGCGCGGATTTCGACACGGCGATGGCGCAGATCCATGAAGCCATTGCGAACGGCGCGTTCTATCAAGTGAACTACACGGCGCCGCTGCAGGGCGAACTGCTGCAGGGCTCGCCCCAAGCCCTGTTCGACGCGCTGCTGCGCGCCCAGCCCGGCGGCTATGCGGCCTGCCTCGATACCGGTGAAGAGCAGGTGCTGTCGGTGTCGCCCGAGCTGTTCTTCGACTGGGACGGCGAGCGCATTCTCGCGCGGCCGATGAAAGGCACGGCGCCGCGCGGCGCCACGCCCGCGCAGGATGCGGCGCTGGCCGAAGGTCTGCGCAGCGCGCCCAAGGAGCGCGCCGAGAACGTGATGGTCGTCGACCTGCTGCGCAACGACCTGTCGCGCATTGCCCGGCCGTTCAGCGTCAAGGTGCCGCGGCTGTTCCACACGCAGGCCCTGCCCAGCGTCTGGCAGATGACGTCCGACGTGCAGGCCGTGACGCGGCCGGACACGCGCCTGGCGGATGTGTTCGCCGCGCTGTTTCCCTGCGGCTCGATCACGGGCGCGCCCAAGGTCGCGGCGATGCAGATGATCCATGCGCTCGAACCCCGGGCGCGCGGCGTCTACTGCGGCGCGCTGGGCGTGGTGCGGCCGGCCGGCGACGGCGGCATGCATGCGACCTTCAACGTGCCGATACGCACAGTGGTGCTGCGCGGCGCGCAGGCCGTCTGCGGCATAGGCAGCGGCATCACGGCGGGCG
>NZ_QXMN01000052.1:0-40923 GCF_003581445.1 Acidovorax cavernicola
CTCCCGCCCCTCGGGCGCCCCGGGCGGCCGCGTCCCTCCTCGGCCTGGCCGCGATCACGCTGACGATTCTTCTGGGCGCCCCGGCGGTCCACGCGCAACAGGAGTGCGAACTCAACGGCCAGCACGTGAGCCCGGCCAATGGCAGCACCACCGCCGGCAAGACCGGCCTGATGCGCTGCAAGGACCGCCGCAGCGGCGAACTCCAGCGCGAGCAGCAGGTGCAGAACGGCGTGTTCATGGGCCTGGTGCGCTTCTACGAGAAGGGCAAGCTCGCGCGCGAGCACACCCTCAACGCCAAGGGCAACATGCACGGCCGCGCGCGCGAGTTCGCGCCCGGCGGCCAGGTGCTGCGCGACGCCATGTACGACGACGGCCAGGAGCGCGGCCTGGTGCGCAGCTTCTACCCCGGCGGCCAGTTGCGGCGCGCCACCTTCTACCCTGACCGCGGCACCGAGCGCGCCATGGTCGAGTTCACCGAGCGCGGCCAGATGTCGATGCTGCGCTGCGGCGAGGCCCCCGTGCTGGCGCCGGTCGCCGACGACGCGAAGCTGTGCGGCTTTGTGGGCGGGGCGTCGAGCGTCGACCTGTTCGACGCGCGCGGCACCCTGCGCTCGCGGCTGTCGTACCTGGCGGGCAAGCGCGTGCGCACGCAGGAGTTCTACGACAACGGCAAGCCCTCGGCGCTCGACGAAATCAGCGGCAGCCAGCGCCTGGAGCGCAGCTTTTCGTCAGAGGGCGTGAAGCGGCGCGAAACCGTGTGGCTGCTGGTCGGTCGCTCGTCGATCCGCCAGCGCGAGCAGGAGTTTTCGGACCGGGGAACGCTGGTGCGCGACCAGCGCTGGAACGCGTCGGGCGAGCCCGTGAGCGACGACAGCTACCACCTGAACGGCCAGCCGCGCAGCAAGGCCGTGTACAGCGGTTCGGGCAGCGAGCGCACGGTCGACGTGACCGAGTTCTACGACAGCGGCCAGCGCGCCGCGCAGGGCCGCTACCTCGCGCCGGGGCGCAGCCGGCAGGTGCCCGTGGGCACGCACCAGCGCTTCAATGAAAAGGGCGAGCCGCTGGCCGAGTCGGTCTTCGACGACAAGGGCCGCGTGACGCGCGAGCGCAGCTGGGACGAGAACGGCGAGCTGCAGCGCGACGATGAAGTCTTCGAGGACGGCTCGCGCAAAGCCTTCACCCGCTGACGCGCTCCATTCGCGAGACACCGCAGAACCGGCTTTGCCGGGCTGCAGGTGTCGCCCCCGGTAGGGGGTTGGCGAAGCGACACGAAGTGCGCGAAGCCTGGGGGCGAGCTTTTTTCTAGTCGAGCTTGATTCCCGCTTGCTTGATGATCGGCCCCCAGCGCTTCGACTCCGCGCGCGACAGCGCCGCGAACTGCGCCGGCGTGCCGGGCATGGCTTCCATGCCGAAGTCGTCGAAGCGCTTTTGCACGGCCGGCGTGCTGAAGGCCTTGTTCAGGTCGCTGTTGAGCTTGTTCACCACGGCCGCGGGCAGGCCGGCCGGGCCGAGGATGCCCTGGAACGCGAACACCTCGGTGTTGGGCACGCCCACTTCAGCCAGCGTCGGCACGTCGGGCAGGCGCTTGCTGCGCGCGCCCGAGCCGATGGCCAGCACGCGCACCTTGTTGCCCTGCATGATCGGCAAGCCCGAGGCCAGGTCCAGGAACATGCACGGCACCTGGCCGCCCATCACGTCGGCCATGGCCGGCGCCGCGCCGCGGTACGGGATGTGGGTGATGAAGGTGCCGGTGCGCGCCTTGAACATTTCCATCGCCAGGTGGTGCGGCGAGCCGTTGCCCGGCGAGGCGTAGTTGACCTTGCCGGGGTTGGCCTTCACGTAGGCCAGGAACTCCTTGAAGGTCTTGGCCGGAAAGTCGGGGTGCACCACCAGCGCGAGCGGGAACTTGCCGATGGCGCCGATGTAGCTGAAGTCCTTCTCGGGGCTGAAGGGCAGCTTGCCGAACAGGTGCTCGTTGAAGGCCAGCACGGCGTTGTCGGCCGAGAGGATGGTGTAGCCGTCGGGCTTGCTCTTGGCGACCAGGTCGGCGCCGATGTTGGTCGACGCGCCGGGGCGGTTGTCGACCACGATCTGCTGGCCCAGCGTCTGGCGCATGGCCTCGGCCAGCACGCGCGCGATCACGTCGGTGCCGCCGCCCGCGGGGTACGGCACGACCCACTTGATGAGCTGCGCGGGGTAGTCCTGTGCATGGGCGAAGGGGGCTGCGGCCACGGCGGCGCCGGAGGCGAGCGTGGCGAGAAGGGTGCGGCGATCCATGAGATCAATCTCCTGTTTGTTGTTCGGAAGCGGACAGCGATGGTACGGGCAGCGCGTGCAACGCGTCAGCCAGTGCGGCGCGGCAGCGCGACTCGTCGCCGACCTGCTCGAACAGCAGCAGCGCGAGCCGTGCGAGAAACAGCGATTCGCGTTCGGCACCGGCCTCGGTGACGGCACGCGCGCACTCGGCGTACAGGCGGTCGCGAGCGTCGGGGTGGAGCGAGGGGACGACAGTCGTCATGCGGAAATCTCCTGTGAGGTGGCGACCACGGCGACAGCAGCGCGGGCCAGCGCGGCGGGCAGTGCCCCGGCCGGCAGGCGATGCCAGCGCGCGGCCACGTGGCCGTCGGGGCGCAGCAGGTAGACGGCGCCGTCGCTGGCGCCGAGCGCGGCAAGCACGGCGTCGGACGCCTGCGCATCGGCGCCCTCGCCGTTCGGGCCGGCGATGGTGCGCACCGCGAAAGGCAAGGCGCCTTGCCGAGCCCGCGCGATGTCGGCGGCGGGCAGCGGCACCACGTCCGGCCGCAGCACCAGCAGCGTGAACACCGGGCCGATCCAGTCCGTCAGGTGGCCTTGCGCGAGCGGCTGCTCCGGCATCGCCTCGCCCGGCAGCGGCCCGGCGGGCAGCGTGTCGCCCGCGCTCGACAGTGCCGAGTCGTCGTAGCGCACGGCCTGTGTCTGGCGTGGGTTGATCAGTTGCGCGATGCCGCGGTGCGCCTCGGACAGCGACAGCGCCGCCTCGCGCAGCAGGTCGAAGCCGCGCGAGGGCGGCGACATGAATTCAGTGCTGCGCATCGCGCTCTCGGCGTTGATGTGGAAGGCCGCGATGCGCTCCTGCGAGTACGCATCGAGCAGCGCCGCGCCCGACAGGCCCTTGGCCACGAAGGCCAGCTTCCAGGCCAGGTTGTCGGCGTCGTCGAAGCCCGAGTTGAGCCCACGCACGCCGAAGATCGGCATCGCGTGCGCCGCATTGCCCGCGAACACGACGCGGCCGTGGCGGTAGCTGTCGAGCGTCATCGCGCCCGCACGGTAGACCGAGGTCCACACCGTCTTCCACGGCAGGTGACCTTCGCCGATGGCGTCGAGGTGGCGCTGCACGAACTCGGCCACGGCCGCGGGCTGCAGCGCGTCTTCGGTACTCTGGCCGGCGCGCAGCTGGTAGTCGATGCGCCAGATGTCGTCGGGCTGGCGGTGCATCAGCACCGTGGAGCCGGGGTTCCACGGCGGGTCGAACCACGCGCGGCGCTCGGTCGGCTGGCTGCTCTGGAGTTCGATGTCGATGATCACGTAGCGGCCTTCGTAGCCCGTGCCTTCGAGCGCCAGGCCGAGCGACTTGCGCACGAAGCTCTGGCCGCCGTCGCAGGCCGCGAGCCACTGGCCGCGCAGGCGGTAGGCGCCCAGGGCGTTGCGCACGTCGAGCGTCACACCGCCCTCGTCCTGCGCGAGCGCCGTGAGTTCGGTGCCCCAGCGGATGTCGACGAGCCCCGGCGTCGCCGCGTTGCGACGCTCGATCTCGTCCAGCAGGTACTGCTCGATGTAGTACTGCTCCAGGTTGATCATGGGCGGCAGCTTCTGCTGCGCGTCCTGCGGCATCTCGAAGCGGAACACCTCGGCCGTCTTGTAAAAGCTGCGGCCCACGCTCCACGGCAGGCCCTTGCCCAGGAAGGCCTGTAGCGCGCCCAGGCGCTCGACGATCTCCAGGCTGCGGCGCGAGATGCAGGCTGCGCGGCTGCCCACGCAGACCGTGTCGTCGGCCTCGAGCACCACGCTGCGCACGCCGTGGTTGGCCAGCCCCAGCGCCAGCGCCATGCCCACGGGGCCGCCGCCCGCGATCACGACGGGGTGGCTGCCGGGCTCCATGCCGCCGGCGTCGAGCGCGGGCAGCCGGGGCGCGAAGCGTGTGTAGTGGAAGGCGCCGACCGAGGGCGGCAGCTCGGTCGCGGACATCTGCGGCGGCACGGGGCCGGTGGCGGCGTCGGCGGTACGGGTGGTGGTCATGGAACGGGATTGTCCCGATGCAGCGCCCGCGCCAATGTCATAACTTCGTAGGAGGTATTTACCCTATTCCTCCTTCGAAACCCCATGAAACGCTGGCGCCTCCACCCTGCCGCCGACGCACAGCTCTCGGCGGTCGTCGTCGGCGACGTGCTGGCCGGCATCGGCACGCCGCACCTGGCGGCCAGCTGCCTCACGGCGATGCACCGCGTGATGCCCGTCACCTTCTGCACCGTGTTCGGCGTCGACGCCACCGGCCGCATCGAGACGGTGTCGGCTGCCAGCAGCTACGGCAACACGGCCGAGCGCACCGCCGAGCGCTACGTGGCGCAGCGCTTCGACCTGCTCGACCCCAACATGGCATGGCTGGCCGCGCGCAAGCTGCCGAAGCGCGCGCAGCTGTGGATGGGCCACCAGCACGGCGACGAGGTGGCCGACCCCGCCTATCGCGCGGCCTGCTACGGCGACGTGGGCATCCGCGAGCGCAGCTCGGTGCTGCTGCTGCGCCCCAGCGGCCAGCGCGTGGCCGTGAGCTTCTACCGCAGCCTGGCGCAGCCCGAGTTCGGCGAGACCGACTTCGCCGTCATCGCGGCCCATGCCACGCTGCTGGCCGACGCCGCCAGCGCCCACAGCCGCAGCGCGACGGCCGTGCACGAGGCGGCCGCGCCCACCCTCGCCTCGCGCCTGCTCACGCTGAGCCTGCGCGAGCGCGAGGTGATCGGCCACCTGATGGCCGGGCGCACCGCGAAGGACACGGCGCGCGCGCTGGGAGTCGAACTGAGCACGGTGCGCACCCACCAGTACCGCGCGTTCCGGCGGCTGGGCATCCGCACGCAGAAGGAGCTGCTGCGCGGGGCGGCCGTCACGGCATCGTGACGATCTGCCGGATGGCCTCGCCGCGCTGCAGGCGGTCGAAGCCCTCGTTGATCTCGTCGAGCTTCAGGCGCCCGGTCAGCAGCCGGTCCACCGGCAGCTTGCCCTGGCGGTACAGCGCAATGAAGCGCCCCAGGTCGCGCCGCGGCACGCAGCTGCCGAGGTAGCTGCCCTTCAGCGTGCGCTCCTCGGCCACGAGGTGCCAGACCGGCGTGTTCAGCGTCTGGATGGCCGCGGGCAGGCCGACGGTCACGGTGGTGCCGCCGCGGCGCGTGACCTTGTAGGCGAACTCCAGCGCCTTGGCCGAGCCCACCATCTCCAGCGCGTGGTCGACGCCGCCTTCGGTCATGTCACGCAGCCGCTTGGCCGCGTCGGGGTCGCTGGCGTCGACGCTGTCGGTGGCGCCCAGCGCGAGCGCGAAGTCGAGCTTGTCCTGTGCCAGGTCGACCGCGATCACGCGCGCGGCGCCCGCGGCCAGCGCGCCCATGAGCGCGGCCAGCCCGACGCCACCGAGCCCCACCACAGCCACGGTCTGGCCGGGCCGCACCTGCGAGGTGTTGACCACGGCGCCGACGCCCGTCACCACCGCGCAGCCGAACATGGCGGCGATCTCCAGCGGCAGCTCGCGATCGATCTTGTGCAGCGAGCGGCGCGACACCGTCGCGTACTCGGCGAAGGCCGACACGCCCACGAAATGGTCCATCGGCTCGCCGCGCAGCGACAGCCGCCGCGCGCCGCCCAGCAGCGTGCCCGCCACGTTGGCCGCACCGCCGGGCTCGCACAGCGCGGGGCGCCCCTCGGCGCACGGCGCGCAGTGGCCGCAGCTGGGCACGAATACCAGGATCACGTGGTCGCCCGGCGCCAGGTCGGTCACGCCCTCGCCCAGCGCCTCGACCACGCCGGCCGCCTCGTGGCCCAGCACGATGGGCGTGCGGCGCGGCCGGTCGCCGTTGAGGATCGACAGGTCGGAATGGCACAGCCCCGCCGCCGCGATGCGCACCAGCACCTCGCCGGGGCCGGGCGGCGCCAGATCGACCTCCTCGATCTCGAGCGGTCGGCTCTGGGCATAGGGCATGGGCGCGCCGAGGCGCTGAAGGACGGCGGCACGGACTTTCATGGATCGAGGCTCCTTCGGTCGGATCGCTCCATCCTAGGCAGCACCCGCTGCGCAGGGTTGGGTTTTGTGGAACGGGGGCTTCCGGCCCGCCGAACGGGGAGAAACCCCGACGGGCCCCGGTCAGCCTTCGGCGGCGGGTTCCGCTGCGTTATCGGGGCCGGTGTCGATCTCGAGCTGCGGCCGGGTCAGCGACACCGGCGCCTCCACCGGCCGGCCGGCGGTCGACACGATCTCCTGGTCGATCGCGCCGAACAGCGAGCGCCCGTCCAGGCCCTTCATCTCGATGCGGATGGTGTCGCCGAACTTCATGAAATCGGTGGCCGGCGCGCCGTCCTGGATGGTCTCGATGCAGCGCTTCTCGGCGATGCACGAGTAGCCCTTGGGCCATTCCATGCGGCCGTTCTTCTCGACGCCCTTGTTGCTCACGGTGCCGCTGCCCACGATGCTGCCGGCGCGCACGTTGCGCGTCTTGGCGATGTGGGCGATGAGCTGGCCGAAGTGGAAGGTCATCTCGGGGCCGGCGTCGCACAGGCCGACCTTGCGGCCGTTCCAGCTGCTTTGCAACGCCAGGTGCACGCGGCCGTCCTGCCAGGCGGCGCCGATCTCGTCGAGCGTGACGGCCACGGGGCTGAAGGCGGTGGCGGGCTTGCTCTGGAAGAAGCCGAAGCCCTTGGCCAACTCGGCCGGAATGAGATTGCGCAGGCTCACGTCGTTGGCCAGCATCACGAGGCGGATGCCGTCCAGCGCCTGGTCGGGCGTGGCGCCCATCTTCACGTCGCCGGTGATGACGGCGATCTCGGCCTCGAAGTCGATGCCCATGGCCTCGCTGGGCACGACGACGTCGTCGACCGGGCCCAGGAAGTCGTCGCTGCCGCCCTGGTACATGAGCGGGTCGGTGTAGAAGCTCTCCGGCACTTCGGCGTTGCGCGCCTGGCGCACCAGCTCGACGTGGTTCAGGTAGGCCGAGCCGTCGGCCCACTGGTAGGCGCGCGGCAGCGGCGCCATGCACTGGGCCGGGTCGAACGGAAAGGCGTGGCGCGCGCGGCCGTGGTTGAGCGCGTCGTACAGGTCCTGCAGCTGCGGGCTCATGAAGCCCCAGTCGTCCAGCACCTGCTGCAGCCGGTGGGCGATGCCGGTGGCGTAGTGGGCGAGCGTGAGGTCGCGCGAGACGACGACCAACTGGCCGTCGCGCGAGCCGTCCTTCAGGGTGGCGAGTTTCATGATGCGGGCGTAAGACAGGAACAGGGCGCGGCGCCGCGCCCACTAAACTGGTTGAACGGGCGGCAGTGTACCGAGGCGATCTTCGTGAACCTCGGCGCCGGCGTCCACTCCACACACCCATGTCGTCGACGCACGCCGCGCCTTCACCGCTGTCCCTCGGCCTGCCCGGACGTCCGTCCTGGCGCGCGCTCGCGGGACTGACGCTGGGGGTGGCGCTGGCGCACCTGCTGTTGCTCGGGCTGGCGCCGATGGCCATGGGGCCGGAGCCTTCGCCGCTGGCCAGCAAGTTCATCACGCGCACGATCGTGATCGCGCCGCCCGCGTCGCAGGCGCCCGCGGCACCGGCCGCCGCACCGGTCGAGGCCAAGCCGCCCCCACCGCCCAAGCCCCGGCGTCCGCGCGAAGCGTCGGTGCCCCGGGCCAAGCCGACGCCCAAGCCTGTACCGGACGCGCCAGCACAGACGCCCCCTGAGACACCCGCCGAGACGCCCGACCTGACAGCCCAAACCGCTACAGATTCAGGAGCAACGCCCCCCGAGACACCCGCCAGCGCCCCGGCCGCCGCCGCTGCGGGCAACACGGCCGGCGGAACGCCGGGCGGCACGGCAGCCGCCGGCAGCGAGGCCTCGGGCACCATCGCCGGCACCCAGGCGCTGCGGATTCCGGGCTCGGTCACGCTCGATTTCGAAGCCACGGGCCAGACCGGCGCCTCGCCGCAGCGCGGCGTGTTCGGCGAGCTGGTCTGGCTGCAGGACGGCAGCCGCTACGACGGCCGACTGACGCTCAAGGCGGTGTTCTTCACCCTGCTGAACTGGCACAGCACCGGCAAGATCGGCCCGTCGGGCCTGGAACCCGAGCGGTATTCGGAAAGCCGCAAGGCCGAGGTCGCCTCGCATTTCGTGCGTGACCAGGGGAAGATCATCTTCAGCAACAACGCGCCCCCGGTGCCGCTGCAGCCCGGCGCGCAGGACCGCATGAGCGTCATGATGCAGCTGGGCGGCCTGCTGGCGGCCAGCCCGGCGCGGTACCCAGCCGGCACCCGGATCTCGGTCCAGACCGTGGGCGTGCGCGACGGCGACGTCTGGGTCTTCGTGGTCGGCGACGAGGAGCAGCTGACGCTGCCGGCCGGCGAATACACCGCGCGCAAGCTCACCCGCACGCCCCGCAAGGAATTCGACCGGAAGCTGGAGCTCTGGCTGGCACCCAGATACGGCTATTTGCCCGTGCGCATCAAACAAACCGAGGCAAACGGCGACTTTGCTGACGCCCAATTGCGCAAACCCCTACCCGAAACGCCCGCGAATTGAGGCAAAAAGGCTCACATATCAACGGCCTGACGACAACTGTTCTTGAAACTGGCGCGTTGATTGCTATCTAACCCCCATGAACGCCATCGACATCCTCACAGGGCCCGCCATGAACATGCTTTACGACTCCGAGTCCTTCGTCGTCGTGCACGTGCAGCCGAATGACGGCGACGAGCCCAGCACGAAGCCCAACGGCCCCGTGCTGGAGCGTCACGGCTTCGAGATCGTCGACAAGCGATCGGGCAAGGAGGTCTACCTCGACGGTTCTTGGGCCGAGCTGTTCCAGCAGCAGATCGCCGCCTGGCAGCTCAACACGCCCACGCAGGAAGAGGTCGAGGACACGCTCGAGGGCTACGCCGAACTGGCGCACACCCCGGTGCTGGTGCACTGAGCAGGCAAACGGCCTCGCCTGAATAAAAAAAGCGCCCCGCGGGGCGCTTTTTCTTTACCGGTGCGCCTTCAGCGCTCAGTCCACCGGTACATCGGCCCCACGATCAGCAGCACCGCCACCAGCCGGCACACCTGGAACGCCGTGACCACCGGCACGCCCAGCTGCAGCACCTTGGCCGTGATCGACATCTCGGCAATGCCGCCGGGCGAGGTGCCCAGGATCATCGTGGCCGGGTGCAGCCCCGTCGCCCCCGCCAGCAGCCAGGCCGCGCCGGCGCACAGCACCAGCATGCCGACCGTGCCCAGCGCCACCGAGCCGAGCCATCGCGGCGCCGTGTGCAGGAACTCGCGGCTGAAGCGCACGCCCAGGCTCACGGCGATCACGAGCTGCGCGGTGTTCGACAGCCAGGTCGGCACGGCCGACAGCGACTGCCCCGCCACCGTGAAGCCCATCGCCACCAGCAGCGGCCCCATGAACCACGGATTCGTGCGGCCCAGCGCCCGCATCGCCAGCCCGCCCACGCCGGTGGCCAGCGCCAGCAGGGTCAACCCGGCCGGGTTCACCTCGCGCACGCCGGGCGGGTTGATCTCCAAGCCATGCAGCCCGCTCCACTGCATCGCGAACGGGATCGTCACCGTCACCACCATCAGCCGCAGGCTGTGCGCGGCGGCCACGAGGTCGGTGCGTGCGCCGGCCGATTCGGCCAGCAGCGTCATCTCCGAGGCGCCGCCGATGGCGCCCGCGAAGTAAGTCGTGGCTCTCATGGATTTCGCCGGCACATGCGGCATGCGCGCCGCATGCACCCGGTGCAGCCAGCGGCCGAAGGCCCAGCCCAGCAGCAGCGCCCAGCCGATGGCGAGCAGGATCGCCCACCACACGCCGGCCACCAGCGTCACCACCTGCGGCGTGAAATACAGGCCCAGCGCCGTGCCGATGACCCATTGCCCCATGTTGCGCAGCGGCGTGTGGCTCGCGGTCGGCAGGCCGGCGATCGAGGCCAGCGACACCGCGAACAGCGGGCCGATCATCCAGGGCAGCGGGGTGTGCAGCGCGACACAGGCGAGCGCGGCGGCCAGGGCCAGCAGCAGCGTGGCCAGCACGCGGAGGGGAAAACGGAACGACACGGGCAGGGAAAGCAGCGGAAAAGGACGACATCCCGGGGCGGGGTGCGGGGCATAGTATGGCGGGATGCGTTTTCGCCCTCTTCGCCCTCTGTACGCTTCCCGGCTCGTCGCGCCCCTCCTCGCCGCAGCCCTGCTCGCCGGCTGCGCGGCCTTCTCCGCCGGTGCGCACGGGCCCGACGTGCCTGTGGCGCGCCGCGTCGCCGCCCTGCTGCCGACCGACGTGTTGCTGCTCGGCGAGCAGCACGACGCGCCTGAACACCACGCCCTCGAACGCGAGACCGTGCAGGCCCTGGCCGGACGCGGCCAGTTCGCCGCGCTGGCGCTGGAGATGGCCGAGGAAGGCCGCAGCAGCGCCCGCCTGCCCGCCGACGCGACCGACGCACAGGTGCAGACCGCCCTCGGCTGGAGCGACAAGGCCTGGCCCTGGACGCGCTACGGCCCCAGCGTGATGGCGGCCGTGCGCGCCGGCGTGCCGGTGGTCGGCGCCAACCTGCCGCGCGCGCGCATGAAGGACGCGATGGCCGACGTCTCGCTCGACGTGCAGCTCAACGGCGAGGCCTACACCATGCAGCAGGAGGCCGTGCGCGAAGGCCACTGCAAGCTGCTGCCCGAATCGCAGATCGGCCCGATGACGCGCATCCAGGTCGCGCGCGACCGCGCCATGGCGCAAGCGGTGGTGAAGGCCCGGCAACCGGGCAAGACGGTGCTGCTGATCGCGGGCGCCGGCCACGTCACCAAGGTGCTGGGCGTGCCGCAACACCTGCCGACCGACGTGTCGGTGAAGACCGTCCGCCTGCAGGCCGGCGGCCCGGCCGAGGACGACACCGCCGCCTACGACGCCACCTGGCGCACGCCGGCGATGCCCGAGAAGGACTACTGCGCCGAGCTCAGGCAGCCGACCCAGCCTGCCACCAAACGGCCTTGAGATGAACCCTGTCTCCTACTTCGAGATCCCGGTCCGGGACATGGAGCGGGCCCTGCGCTTCTACGGCGCGGTCTTCGACTGCGCCTTCGAACGCGCGACCGTCCATGGCAACGACATGGCGTTCTTTCCCCATGCCGAGGGCGCCCCCGGTGCGAGCGGCGCGCTGGCGAAAGGCGACAGCTACCTGCCGGGGAAATCCGGCGCACGCCTTTACTTCAGCGTGACCGACATCCAGGCCACGCTGGGCCGGGCCGTCGCGGCAGGCGGCGCCGTCCTCTTTCCGGAAACCGAAGCGGGAAGCTTCGGTCGTGTGGCGGAGTTCGAGGACCTGGAAGGCAACTGCATCGCGCTGCACACCGCACCGCGATAAGGTGAACAGGTCCTCGCCGCCGCTCAGGCGTGCTTCTTGATCGAATCCGCCAGCGTGTTGACCAGCGTGTCGATGTGCTGCTTCTCGACGATGTAGGGCGGCGCGATCACCAGCACGTCGCCCGCGGCCCGCACCAGCGCGCCCTTGTGGAAGCAGTCGAGGAAGACGTCATAGGCACGCTTGCCCGGTGAGCCTGCAATAGGCGCCAGTTCCACCGCCGAGGCCAGGCCCAGGCTGCGGATGCCGATCACGTTCGGCAGGCCCTTGAGGGTGCTGTGGAAGGCATCGCCCAGCACCTTGCCCATTTCGCCGGCGCGCGCGAAGAGGTTTTCTTCCTTGTAGAGATCGAGCGTGGCCACCGCTGCCGCACAGGCCACCGGGTGACCCGAGTAGGTGTAACCGTGGAAGAACTCGACCACGTGCTCGGGCGCGTCGGTCTTCATCATGGCGTCGTAGAGCTTGTCACGGCAGATCACGCCGCCCAGCGGGATCACGCCGTTGGTCACGCACTTGGCGAAGTTCAGCATGTCGGGCACCACGCCGAAGAAGTCGGACGCGAAGTTGGTGCCCATGCGGCCGAAGCCGGTGATGACCTCGTCGAAGATCAGCAGGATGCCGTGCTTGTCGCAGATCTCGCGCAGGCGCTTCAGGTAACCCTGGGGCCCCAGGTACCAGCCGGCCGAGCCGGCCACCGGCTCCACGATGATCGCCGCCACGTTGCTCGGGTCATGCAGCGGCAGGATGCGCGTTTCGAGCTCGACCAGCGGGTCTTCGGCCCACACCGGCTCCTGGTTGTGGATGTAGGCATGGTTCACCGGGTCATGGATGAAGCGCATGTGGTCCACGCGCGGCAGGAAGGCCGAGCCGAACACCTTGCGGTTACCCGGAATGCCGCCCACCGACATGCCGCCGAAGCCCACGCCGTGGTAGCCCTTCTCGCGGCCGATGAAGACGTTGCGGTGCCCCTCGCCGCGCGCGCGGTGGTAGGCCAGCGCCACCTTCATCGAGGTGTCTGCGGCCTCGGAACCCGAATTGCAGAACAGCACCTTGTTCAGGTCGCCCGGGGCCAGCGCGGCGATCATCTCGGCCGCCTTGAAGGCCTTGTCGTTGCTGACCTGGAAGGCGGTGGCGTAGTCGAGCGTGTCCAGCTGCTTCTTGATCGCCTCGTTGATCGGCTTGCGGTTGTGGCCCGCGCCCACGCACCACAGCGACGAGATGCCGTCGATCACCTGCTTGCCGTCGTGCGTGGTGAAGGTCATGCCGTCGGCCGCCACGAAGACCCGCGGGTCTTTCCTGAAATGGCGGTTGGGCGTGAAGGGCAACCACTGGTTGTCCATGTTGAAGTCCTGGAAGGCCATGTCTCGCTCCTGCGGGTTTGTGTGGGGGGAGAATCGCGATTCTGGCACCCCTGCGACAATCCTGCCCCTGATGACGACCACTACGCCCACCTCGCCTGCCTACATCCTGAACCTCTCCTGTCCCGACCGGACAGGCATCGTGCACGCCGTGTCGGGCTTCCTGCTCGAGCGCGGCGCCAACATCGAAGAGGCCGCCCAGTACAACGACCACGGCACCGGCCTGTTCTTCATGCGCGTGCGCTTCGCCTGCGGCGACCACAGCGAAGCCGTGCTGCGCGAAGAGCTCAAGGCCTTCGCCACCGGCTTCGGCATGAGCCTGCAGCTGCACGCCGCCGCCGAGCCGATGAAGACCGTGATCCTGGTCAGCAAGGAAGGCCACTGCCTGAACGACCTGCTGTTCCGCTGGAAGAGCGGCCTGCTGTCGATCGACGTGCGCGCCATCATCTCGAACCACCGCGACTTCTACCAACTGGCCGCCAGCTACAACGTGCCTTTCCACCACATCCCGGTGACGGCCGCGACCAAGGCGCAGGCCGAGGCGAAGCAGCTGGAGATCATCGAGGCCGAAGGCGCCGAACTCGTGGTGCTCGCGCGCTACATGCAGATTTTGAGCAACGACCTGTGCAAGAGCCTGGCCGGTCGCGCGATCAACATCCACCACTCGTTCCTGCCCAGCTTCAAGGGCGCCAAGCCCTACTACCAGGCACACGACCGCGGCGTGAAGCTGATCGGTGCCACCGCCCACTACGTGACGGCCGACCTCGACGAAGGCCCGATCATCGAACAGGACGTGGCCCGCGCCGACCACACCGACACGGTGGAAGACCTCACGGCCCGCGGCCGCGACACCGAAAGTCAGGTGCTGGCCCGCGCCGTGAAATGGCACAGCGAGCACCGCGTGCTGCTCAACGGCCACCGCACGGTCGTGTTCCGCTGACCAGCTAGCAACTCTCTCGCCGCTCCCAGATGCGCCTGCAGCTTCCGCTTTTCGCTCTTGCTGCCGCACTGGCAGCGCCCCTCAGCTTCGCCCAGGACGCACGCGCCGGCGGCGCCCCGCTGGCGCCCGACGCGCTGTTCGCGCGCGTCTCGCCCAGTGTCTGGGTGGTGCAGGCCAGCGACGCCCAGGGCAAGCTCCTGGCCACCGGCAGTGCGGTCGCGACCGGCCCGGGCGCGGCCGTCACCAGCTGCAAGCTGCTGGCCAAGGCGAGCGCCGTGGTGCTGCGTCGCGAGAACGTGAGCTATGGCGCCGTGCTGGAGCACCCCGACGTCGAACGCGACCTGTGCCAGTTGCGCATCGCGAACCTCGCGTCGCCGGCCCTGGGCATCGTGCCCACGGGGGCGCTGCAGGTCGGGATGCCGCTGTACGTCATCGGATCGCCCAGTGGGCGCGAACTGACGCTCGGTGTTTCGATGCTGGGCGGCGTGCGCCGCAATGCGGCGGGCGCGCTCGAGTCGCTGCAGCTGGCCACGCCGACCGAGGCGGGCCTGGCCGGTGCCGGACTGTTCGATGCGCAGGGACGTCTGGTGGGACTGGTCGGAGGCTCGGCCCCGGTGAACCTCGCCATGCCGGCCGCGTGGATCGCGGAGCTGCCGACGCGCGGCCAACGCGCCATCGAGCGCCTCGCCACGCAGCCCGCGCCGCCCAACCTCTTGCGCCCGAGCCTCGTGGAGTACCAGCTGCACGACCGCCTCACCAACTTGCACCGCAAGGTGGTCTACCGCGCGGACGCCGCCACCACGAGCGACGATCGCCTCAGCTTCAACAACGGCGGCTGGGTCGAGAAGCCGGGTGGCGAGGTGATCGGTGTCACGGCGGCCGTGGCCGGCGAGTTCGACGGCGTCATGCCGCCGGGCGGCTGGGCCCGGCCGGGCCCGGAATCCGGCGCCTCCTGGGCCACGAAGTACGACGCCACCACGGGCGGCACGCGCATCAACATGGACCTGCGCGCCAACGTGGTGGACGACGCCGTCATGCTGCCCGTCAACGGCCGCGAGATGAAGGTGATGAAGATCGACTACCGGGGCTACACCCAGCGCTCCGCGAACGCGGGCGCCGCGAGCGGCATCCTGTCCGGGACCTACCGCGCCAGCGTGTGGTTTTCGCCGGAACTGGGCCGCGTGGTCCGCTTCGAGGTGCAGACACGCGGCGGCGCCGGGGGCGGCGCGTTCCAGGTCAGCGAAGTGCTCGAGCTGGTGAACATCCGCTAGCCTGGCATCGCGCCGCGCGCGCTATCGATTCATCGATCAATAGCGATTGGGGTTGTTCGGGCGCCGGTCGTGGCGGTTGGGCACGCCGTCGCCGTCACGGTCCCAACGGCCGCGGTTGTATTCCCAGCGGCCATTGTTCTCGCGCCATTCCGGCGCGCGGTAGGCATAGCCCGGGCGTGCGCGCACATAGACGCCGCGCACCCACACATGGCGACCGCCACGCCACTCGTAGTGACCCGGCGACCACACGTAGCCGCGACGCGGCGGCGGCACGCGCTCGTAGCGCGGCGCGGGCGGCGGCCCCTGGATGGTGATCACCGCCTGCGCCTGCGCGGCCGTGGGGACGGTCAGGGCGCCCACCGACAGCAGCGAGGCGGCACCGATGGAAAGAGCGACTGCGAGTGTTTTCATGAGAAAGCCCTCATGTTGTTGGAGGAGCCTTCATGCTGACGGGACCGTGTGAAGCGCCTGTAAGCGCCGCGCGAAATCTTGTGTAGAGCTGTTTCGCCCCCGTGCGGACGCTTTACTCCTGCAATTCGCGCAGATCGATGGCCGCGGCCATCGCCGCGTGGCCGGCCCGGTTGGGATGCAGGTGGTCGCCGCTGTCGAATGTGGGATTCAGCTGACGCGGCGCGGCGGGGTCGCGCAGCACGGCGTCGAAGTCGACCACGCCGTCCACGTCCTGGCGGCTGCGTACCCAGCGGTTCACAGCCTCGCGCATGGCCTCGTTGGCGTCGGTGCCGTAGAGCGTGTTGCCGAAGGGCGGCACCGTGCCCAGCAACACCTTCACGCCTTTGGCGCGCGCCTGCTTGACGAGCTGCCCCAGGCCCTCGGTGATGCGCTCTGCCGTGGGCACTTCGTGCGACGGCACCTTCAGGCCCGGGATGCCCGCGAAGATGGCGCGGCCGATGTCATTGGTGCCTAGCAGCACGACGACGTGCGTCACGCCGCTCTGGCCCAGCGCATCGCGCGCGAAGCGCGACAGGCCGTCGGGGCCGATGCCGTCCACGAGCAGCCGGTTGCCGCCGATGCCGGCGTTGATCACCGACACCGCATGCGCGGCCTGCGGACTGTCGCGCAGCCGCGTGGCGAGCATGTCGGGATACGCGCCCTCGCCCGACTCGCCGCCGCCCGCGGTGATCGAATCGCCGAAGGCCACGACGGTGCGCACGGGCTTCGTGGTGAGCACGTCGAGGCCGGTCACGATGTGGCTCATCGGCAGCGCCTGCGCCTTCGTCAGCCGGGGCGCCGAGACGGCGTTGCCATGCGCGAGCCAGCCCGTGTCGGAAGACAGCAGGTACATCGTGGCGAACGGCGTCGCGCGATCGAGAAAGAGGCTCACGGCCACGGCCTGGCCCGCCGCGACCGTCAGCGCCACGCCGTCGCTCCAGGCCTCCGCGCCGGGCGCCACGGTGACGCTGGCGCGCCCGCCGAAACGCAGCGTGCGCAGCGAAGCCGGCGAGACGGCATCGCCGCCCGTGCCCAAGGCCGCGGTGGCGGCGGCGATGCGCAGCGGCGCCTTGCCGAAGCGGTTGGACACGCGCACGCGGATGCGATCGCCGTCGAGCGTCGGCCGCATCATCTGGCGCAGGGTCTGGTTGCGGAACACATGGTCGCCCGGCCCGCCGATGGCGTTCGTGGCGGGGTTCGCGTCCAGCTCGGCGAAGTCGAGCGGTGCCACGGCCCAGCTCGCGACCCAGCGGGCCTCGACCGGCTGGCGCGCCGGCTGCTCCGCCTTCTCGGCCCACACCGCCTGCACACCCACGAGCAGCACCGCGAGGCCGAGAACGGCCAACCAGTGTGCAGGGGAGGAAGCGGCGTCGCGCAGAACGGCGCGCCAGCGGGCAAAGAGGTTCATGCGTGCAAAGCGGCCCAGTGTACGGAGCCGCCTTGCCCGCGAAGGTGACGAGGTCTAACCCGGGGTTACCAAGTGTCGACGTAGGCAGAGGCCGCCTCGACAGGCCGCGTCGCCGACGCCAGGCCGCGCACCAGCCAGGTGCGCGTCTCGGCCGGGTCGATCACGGCGTCGATCTCGAGCGTCTGCGCCATGTGGATGCCTTCGCCGTTCGTGTACTGCTGCGCCACCAGTTGCTTGAACAGCGCATCACGCTCGGCGCCTTCGGCCGCGGCTTCCAGCTCCTTGCGATAGCCCAGTCGCACCGCGCCTTCCAGGCCCATCGCGCCGAACTCGCCGGTGGGCCAGGCCACGGTGAACACGGGCGCGTCGAAGCCGCCGGCCGTCATGGCCTGCGCGCCCAGGCCGTAGCCCTTGCGCAGCACCACCGCGAAGAAGGGCACGCGCAGGTGCGAGGCCACCATGAACATGCGGCACACGTGACGCACCTGCGCCTGCGCCTCGACCTCGGGGCCGACCATGAAGCCGGGCGTGTCACACAAGGACACGATCGGCAGCCCGTGCGCATTGCACAGCTGCATGAAGCGCGCGGACTTGTCGGCCGCCTCCACGTCGATCGCGCCGCCCAGGTGGTGCGGGTTGTTCGCCATCAGGCCGACCGGCCTGCCCTCGATGCGCGCCAGTGCCGTGACGATGCCCGCGCCGAAGCCGGCACGCAGCTCGAGCACCGAGCCCGTGTCGGCCACGCCGCGCATCGCGGCGCGCACGTCGTACACGCGCAGCCGGTTCTCGGGCACCACGTGGCGCAGCGTGCGCGGGTCGGCGCACTGCCAGTCGCTCACCGGGCCCTGGAAGTACGAGAGGTACTGCTTCGCGGCAGCCACCGCGGCGGCTTCATCGTCCACGAGGATGTCGATCACGCCGTTGCGCGACTGCACGCTGCTCGGCCCGATCTGCTCGGGCGCGAAGGTGCCCAGGCCGCCGCCTTCGATCATCGCGGGGCCGCTCATGCCGATGTTGCTGCCCTTGGTGGCGATGATCACGTCGGTGCAACCCAGCAGCGCCGCGTTGCCCGCGAAGCAGCGGCCATGCACGATGCCGACGACGGGCACCTTGCCCGAGAGCGCGGCGAACTGGCTGAAGGTGTGGTTGTTCAGGCCCGCGACGATCGGCATGTCGGTGTCGCCCGGCCGGCCGCCGCCGCCTTCGGCGAACAGCACCACCGGCAGCTTGAGCTGGTGCGCCACCGCGAGCAGGCGGTCGGTCTTGTGGTGGTTGCGCATGCCCTGCGTGCCGGCCAGCACGGTGTAGTCGTAGGCCAGCACCGCGCAGCGCGATTTCTCGGGGCCGAACTGCTTCGCGTTGACGCTGCCCAGCCCTGTGACCATGCCGTCGGCCGGCGTGTTGGCGATGAGGTCTTCGAGCGAGCGGCGGCGCGTCTGCGCGGCAATGGCGAGCGCGCCGTACTCGATGAAGTTGCCGGGATCGCCTGCCATGTCGCACAGATCGGCGATGTTCTCGCGCGCGGTACGACCGCCCTGCGCGTGGCGCTTGTCGACCGCCGCCTTGCGGTTGGCGTCGAGCGTGAATGCGTGACGGTCGATGACCTTCTGCAGGTCGGGGCGGATCGTGTCGAGGTCGTGCGCGACACGCGCCTGCGCCTCGACGCCCTGCGCATCGACGGCCTCCAGCCGCACCAGCGACTGGCCTTCGACGAGGTAGTCGCCGGGCGCGGCCAGCAGCGCGAGCACGCGGCCGGCCACGGGCGCGTGCAGCAGGTGCTCCATCTTCATGGCTTCGAGCACGCCGAGCTGCGCGCCGGCGGGCAGCACATCGCCCACCGCGACTTCGAACTGCACCAGCTTCGCGGGCATCGGCGCCTTGACGGTGAGGCCGTCGTCGTCGCCCTCTTCCTGCGCTGCCTGCGCGCCGGAAGCCACGGGCGCGGTCACCTTCTTCGTGTGCTTTTCAAAGGCCTTCGCATCGGCGAGCAGATCGCCCAGGTGCGCCTCGACGAAGCGCGTGTGCACCGCCTGCGTGGCGAACTCGGGCCGTGCGGCAATGGCGCACAGCAGCGGCAGGTTGGTGGCGATGCCTTCGATGTGGCATTCGTCGAGCGCGCGCAGCGAGCGGCGCAGCGCGTCGGCGAAACGCGGCGACGGCGAATGCACGATGAGCTTGGCCAGCAGCGTGTCGTAGTGCGGCGAAGGCGCAAGGCCTGCGTAGCCGTGCGTGTCGACACGCACGCCGGGGCCGGCCGGCAGGTCGAAGCGCGCGAGCGTGCCGCCCGCGGGGCGCGCGTTGCCCTGCGCATCGAGCGTCTCGGCGTTGATGCGCCACTGCACCGCGAAGCCGCGCTGCGCCGCCGTGCGGTCGGCTTCCACGCCGAGTGCCGCCAGCGTTTGGCCGGCAGCGACTTCGATCTGCAGCTGCACGAGGTCCAGCCCCGTCACCGCTTCGGTCACCGTGTGCTCGACCTGCAGGCGCGGGTTCGCCTCGATGAAGACGAAAGGCAAGGTGGTCGATGCGGCATCGACCAGGAACTCGAAGGTGCCGAGGCCGCGATAGCCCACAGCCTTGGCCATGCGCAGCGCGGCCTGCGTGACCTGCGCGCGCAGCGGCTCGGGCAGCGACGGGCTGGGCGCGATCTCCACCAGCTTCTGGAAGCGGCGCTGCAGCGTGCACTCGCGCTCGCCGAGGCTGGCCACGGCGCTGCCGTCGCCCAGCACCTGCACCTCGATGTGCCGCGCGTTGCGCATCAGACGCTCGACGTACACGCCGTCGATGCCGAAGGCCGCCTTGGCCTCGGACATGCAGCGCGCATGCGCCTCGGGCAGCTCGTCGGCCGTGAGCACGGCGCGCATGCCGCGCCCGCCGCCACCGCCGATGGCCTTGACCATCACGCCCGCGCCCTGCGCATGCTGCTCGGCGAAGAAGGCCTGCGCCTGCGCGAGCGTCACCGCGCCCGTGCTGCCGGGCATCACGGGCACATCGCATTGCCCGGCCAGCGCGCGTGCGCGAGCCTTGTCGCCGAACAGGCCGAGCTGTTCGGGCGTGGGGCCGATGAAGACCAGACCCGCATCGGCGCAGGCCTGCGCGAAGTCGGCGCGCTCGCTGAGGAAGCCGTAGCCGGGATGCACCGCATCGCAGCCTTGCGACTTGGCCACCGCGATCAGCGCGGCGATGTCGAGGTAGGCCGAGGGGCCGGTCGCATCGAGCGCCACCGCCACGTCGGCCAGCTGCGCATGGAGCGCGGTCGCGTCGTCGCGCGCATGCACCGCGACGCTCGCGATGCCCAGGTCGCGCAGCGCGCGCACCAGGCGCACGGCGATCTCGCCGCGGTTGGCAATCAGAACTTTGGAAAACACGCAGTCGGCCTTTCAGGTCTTGTCCTTGAGCAGACGCCGCAGCACCTTGCCCGCGCCCGTGGTGGGCAATGCATCGATGAAGCTCACGGCGCGCGGCGCCTTGTAGCTCGCCATGTTCTCGCGCGCCCAGGCGACGAGCGCGTCGGCCTCCAGCGCGGCGCCGGGCTTGCGCACGATGAAGGCCTTCACGACCTCGCCCTTCTCGGGATCGGGCTGCGCGATGACCGCCGCCTGCGCCACCGCCGGATGCTTGATGAGGATGGTCTCGACCTCCTCGGGGAACACGCTGTAGCCCGAGACCTTGATCATCTCCTTGAAGCGGCCGATGAAGGTGAGGTAGCCGTCGGCGTCGAGCTTGCCCATGTCGCCCGTGTGCACCCAGCCGTTGCGCAGGGTGGCGGCCGTGGCTTCGGGCTTGTTCCAGTAGCCCTTGAACGAGCCGGCGCTGGTGAGCACGATCTCGCCGACCTCGCCCGTGGGCATGTCGGCCTGGGTCTCGGTGTCGATGATGCGGATCGTCACGCCCGGCACCGGCACGCCCTGCGTGCCCCAGCGCGGCGCCTCGTGCGGCGTGTAGGTGTCGCAGGTGTGGGTTTCGCTCAGGCCGTAGGCGGCCTCGAACGAGCTGCAGTTTTTCGCATGCGAGCGCCACTGCGCGGCCAGCGGCTCGGTGAAGGCGATGCCGAAGCTGGTCACCGGGTTCATCTTCAGGCTCGACAGGTCGAAGCCGGCGATGTCGGGCACCTGCATGCAGGCCACGTTCATCGGCGCGATGCTGTACCACCAGCTGACCTTGTAGGTGGCCACGGCCTGCAGCACGGCGCGCGGGTCGAAGCGGTGCATCAGCACCGAGGCGGCACCCGAGAGCACGGGCACGTTCACGCCCATGAGCATGCCGGCGATGTGATACAGCGGCGCGATCGACAGCAGCACGTCATCTGGCCCCACGCCGTTGCAGTCGGCCGCGGCGCGCGTCTTGAAGAGCGCGTTGCCGTAGCTGAGCATCGCGCCCTTGGGCAGGCCGGTGGTGCCCGAGGTGTAGGTCATGAGCGCGACGTCGTCCATGTCGATGGCCACGGGCTGCGGCTTCGCACCGGCCTTCATCACGGCGAGGAAGTCCTCGCAGCCTTCGGGCACGGTGCGTTCGGCTGTGCGCTCTGCAGCGAGTTCGGCCGGCAGGTCGATCGTGGGCCCGGCGGGCAGCAGGTCGGCGTAGTGCACCACGAACACGTGCGCCAGTGCGCTCTCCGCCTGCACCTTGCGCACCACCGGCACCAGCGGCGCAGCCGCGACGATCACGCGCGCCTTCAGGTCGTTGACCTGGTAGGCCAGCTCGTGCTCCTTGTTGAGCGGCCCGCTCGGGCAGACGATGGCGCCGATCTTCTGGATGCCGAAGTGCGCCACGAGGTACTGCGGGCAGTTGTTGAGGAAGAGCACCACCGGCTCGCCCTTGGCCACGCCCAGGGCCTGCAGGCGCGCGGCGAAGGCGTCGCTCGCGCGGTCGAGTTCGGCCCAGCTCAGGGTCTGTCCGTACCAGATGCAGGCGGGGCTGTCGCCGCGTTCGCGCGCGTGGCCGCGCAGGTATTCGTGCAGGGGTTGCTGCGGCCGCGCGGGCAGTTCGCTCAGACGTGTCGGCGCAGATGCCGGGGTGGCGGGCGTTGTCTCCATGGCGTCACTTTCTCAGGGTTATCGATAGCCGCCTGCGGGTGGCAGGCGCTTGCCAATGCGGCATCGTGCACGAACAATCCTACCCATGGGTATAACTTCCGCGACACCGAACAAACCCTCTGCCACGCATGCAGGACTGGCGGCGCAGCCGCACCTGCCGCAGGGCACGGGCCGCCAGCGCGCGGCCACGCAGGGCACCGACCTGCAGCGCGAGCGCATCCTGCAGGCGGCCGCGCAGCTGTTCGCGGCGCAGGGCTACGCCAACACGACCATGGCGCAGATCGTGCGCGAGCTGGGCGTGACCAAGCCCTTCGTGTACTACTACTTCCGCGACAAGCAGGAGATCTTCGAGACGCTGTCGTGGCGCCCCGCGGTCGACTGCTTCACCGCGCTCGACTTCGCCGCCACCGACCCGCGCCGCGCGAGCGAGAAGGTGATGGAAGGCATCGAGGGGCTGATCCGCGCCACCATCGCGCACCACCCCGTGGCCTTCTTCGCGTACCGCGAGCCGCAGGTGTACCGGCCCGAATACCTCGAGGCGCAGAAGAAGCTCGCGCACCACTTCTACGATCTGCTGTGCCCGCTGCTCGAGGAAGCCCGGCGCGACGGCGACCTCGACTTCGACGAGACCAAGATCACCGCGCTCGCCGCCTGCAGCCTGCCGGGCTTTCTCTACAGCTGGTACCGCCCGGGCGGGCGCCTCTCGCCCGACGAGGTGGTGGCCCAGCTCACGAAGCTGGCCAGCCGCGTGATCGGGCTGCGCGCGAAGAACTGATCCCTTTACACACCCTCCGGAGACACCCATGAAGCTCACGCATGCGCCCTTGGCGCGGATCGCCCTTGCCTGCCTGTTTGCCACTGCCGGTGCGGCGCAGGCGCAGCAGCCGACCTACAAGATCGCCTACATCGATCCGCTGTCGGGCCCCTTTGCCAACGTGGGCGAGCTGATGCTGATGCACACGCAGTACGCCATCGAGGACATCAACGCCAAGGGCGGCGTGCTCGGCGGCATGAAGCTGCAGCTGCTGCAGTTCGACAGCAAGCTCTCGGCGCAGGAAAGCCAGAGCGCGCTGCAGGCGGCCATCGACCAGGGCGCGAAGGCCATCGTCACCGGCGGCTCGGGCTCGTCGGTGGTGACGGCGCTGGTGCTGGCCGTGGCGCGCTGGAACCAGCGCAACCCGGGCAAGGAACTGATCGTGCTGAACCACTCCTCGATCGACCCCGAGATGACCGGCAAGGGCTGCAGCTTCTGGCACTTCCAGACCGAGGCCAACACGGCGATGAAGATGAAGGCGCTGGCCAACTACATCAAGAAGACGCCGGACGTGAGGAAGGTCTACCTGCTCAACCAGGACTACGCACACGGCAAGCAGTGGGCCAGCTACGGCCGCCAGCTGGTGGGCCTGGCGCGCCCCGACATCCAGTTCGTCGGCGAGACGCTGCACCCCATCGGCCGCGTGAAGGACTTCGCACCCTACATCGCCAACATCAAGCAAAGCGGCGCCGACTCGGTCATCACCGGCAACTGGGGCCAGGACATGACGCTGCTGCAGAAGGCCGCGGGCGACGCGGGCTACAACCTGCGCTACTTCAACCACAGCGCGGGCTCGGTGCCCGGCACCGTCACCGCCGTGTCGCAGGCCAAGACGGGTCAGCTCACCTGGGTGGCCGAATGGCACCCGGGCCAGGCCGACACGCCGAAGGTCGATGCACTCGCCAAGGCCTACAAGGCCAAGACCGGCAAGGACTTCCTCGCGCCGCGCATCGACATGACGCCGCGCCTGCTGGCCGCCGCCATCGCCAAGGCCGGCAGCGCCGACACGGTGAAGGTGGCGCGCGCGCTCGAAGACCTGAGCTTCGACTCGGTGGTGGGCCCGGTACGCATGCGCGGCGAAGACCACCAGCTGCTGCTGCCGCAGGTGGTGAACACCATCGCGCCGGTGGACGGCAAGGCGGTGAAGACGGGCTGGGAAGGCACCAACTACGGCTTCCGCACCGATGCGGTCTATACCGGGAACGAGCTGGCGCAAGGCACCGAGTGCAAGATGGTCCGGCCCTGAGCCCCGGGGCCCACTGCGGGGTGAGTTCTTTCGGGGGACGTGCCCGGGCCACTGTGAATGACGATCACGCTCGCCGCGTGATCGCCTGCTGAGCACCCCCTGAACGCCCCTAGGGAAACCCCGTCCTGCCCACCCCCTGTGCCATCGGGATACTCCGGATTCGCATCCCGGACATCCGAAGCGGGTCATTACCGAAGGCACAACAAGGTACACCATGGCAGGAAAGAACTCGCTCCATCCGATCCCCCATCCGGCGAAGAAACCCTTCGTCGGCAATCTGCTGTCCATCGGCTCCGATTCGCCGGTGCTCGACATGTGGAAGATCGCGCAGGACCTCGGCGGCATCTACTGGCTCGACATGCCGGGCATGCCGGTGATCGTGGTGTCGTCGCCCGCGCTGGTCGACGAGCTCTGCGAAGAAAAGCGCTTCGACAAGAGCACGCGCGGCTCGCTGCGCCGGTTGCGCGCCGCGTCGCACGGTCTCTTCACTTCAGACACGCACGAGGAGACGTGGTCGAAGCCGCACAACATCCTGCTGGCCAACTTCAGCCAGCGCGCCATGCAGGCCTACCACCCGATGATGCTGGACATCGCAGGGCAGCTGGTCACCAAGTGGGAGCGCCTGAACTTCGATGAAGAGGTGGACGTGGTGCGCGACATGACCGCGCTCACGCTCGACACCATCGGCCTGTGCGGCTTCGGCTACCGCTTCAACTCGTTCTACCGCGACGGCTTCCATCCCTTCGTCGATGCGATGGTGCGCACGCTGGAGACGGTGCAGAACCGGCGCGGCCTGCCGCTCGAGGAGCTGATGCTCAAGAAGGAACTGGCACAGCAGCGCAAGGACATCCGCTACATGCACAAGATGGTGGAAGAAATCATCGAGGAACGACGCGCCAGCGGTGCCGACATCGCCACCAAGCCCGACCTGCTGAGCTACATGATCGCGGGCGTGGACAAGAAGAGCGGCGAGAAGCTCACCGACAAGATGATCCGCGACGAGTGCATCGAATTCCTCATCGCGGGGCACGAGACCACCAGCGGCCTGCTGTCGTTCGCCATCTACTTCCTGCTGAACAACCCCGAGGCGCTGGCCAAGGCGCAGGCCGAGGTCGACAGCGTGTTCGGCGGCGACACCACGCAAAAGCCCACCTACGCGCAGGTCAACCGGCTGCAGTATGTGATGCAGGTGCTGAAGGAATCGCTGCGCCTGTACCCGACCGCGCCCGCGATCTCGATGCGCGCGAAGGAAGACACCAAGATCGGCGGCCAGTACACGATCAAGAAGAACAACATGGTCATCATGCATGCGCTCGCGCTGCACCGTGACAAGGGCATCTGGGGCGAGAACGCCGACCAGTTCAACCCCGACAACTTCAGCCGCGAAGCGGAACGCGAACGACCCGTGAACGCCTTCAAGCCCTTCGGCAACGGACAGCGCGCCTGCATCGGCCGCCAGTTCGCCCTGCAGGAGGCGGTGCTCACGCTGGGCATGATCCTGCAGCGCTTCAACCTCGTCGATCACACGGGCTACAAGCTCAAGATCAAGGAAGCGCTGACGATCAAGCCCGAGAACTTCAGGATCAAGGCGTTGCTGCGCGACCCGGCCTCGCGCCCGCGCGGCAATGCGGAGGCCGCGGCCACGCCCGCCACGCAGGCCAAGCCCGCCGCGCGCAAGCCGCAGACGGCGCGCCACGGCACCTCGCTGCTGGTGCTGCAGGGCTCCAACCTCGGCACGGCCGAAGACTTGGCGCGCCAGCTGGCCGAGGCCGGCGAGCTGCGTGGCTTCTCGACGCAACTGGCCTCGCTCGACGACTACGCCGAGCGGCTGCCGGCCAACGGCGCGGTGGCGATCGTCTGCGCCTCGTACAACGGCGTCGCGCCCGACAACGCGGCCGAGTTCCATCGCTGGCTCGACAAGGCCGACGACTCGCTCAACGGCGTGCGCTTCAGCGTGTTCGGCTGCGGCAACACCGACTGGGCCGCCACCTACCAGGCCGTGCCGCGCCGCATCGACGAACGGCTGGAGGCGCTGGGCGCCGACCGCGTGCACGAACGCGGCGAAGGCGATGCGCGCGAGGACATGGACGGCGCTTTCCAGGACTGGAGCGACGCGCTCTGGCCCGCGCTGGTGAAGACCTTCGACATCAAGAACGGCGCCGACACGCCCACCGAGGCCGAGCCCCTGTACACGCTCGAAGAACTCCCGCCGCCGCAGAAGAACGCGCTGGTCGATGCACTGGGCGCCGTGGCGCTGCGCGTGATCGAGAACCGCGAGCTGCAAAGCGCCGGCGCCAACGGCGAGCCCGGCCGCTCCACGCGCCACGTCGAGCTGACGCTGCCCGAGGGCGTGAACTACGTGCCCGGCGATCACCTGAGCGTGGTGCCGCGCAACAGCCCCGCGCAGGTCGAGCGTGCGATGGCGCGCTTCGGTTTCGACCGCTCGGTCCATGTGCGGCTGCAGGCCGTGCCGGGGCGCAAGGCGGCGCTACCGGTAGATCAGGTCATCGCAGTTGATCGCCTGCTCGGCGACTACGTCGAGCTGCAGGACGTGGCCACGCGCAAGCAGATCGCCACACTCGCGGCGCACACCGAGTGCCCGTTCACCAGGCCGAAGCTTGTCGCGCTGTCAGGCAGCGACGAGGCCTCGCAGGCCGCGTACAAGGCCGAGGTGCTGCACAAGCGCAAGTCGCTGCTCGATCTGCTGGAAGAGCACCGCGCCTGCCAGGTGCCGTTCGCGGTGTTCCTCGAAATGCTGTCGCCGCTCTCGCCGCGCTACTACTCGATCTCCTCGTCGCCGACGATGACGCCGGGGCGCTGCAGCGTGACGGTGGGCGTGGTGAGTGCACCCGCGCTGTCGGGCAACGGCACCTTCGAGGGCGTGTGCTCCAACTTCCTGGCGCGCGCCGAGGCCGGCGACACCGTGCACGGCGTGATCCGCGAGACCACGGCCGAGGGCTTCCGGCTGCCGGAAGATGCGAACCGGCCGCTCATCATGATCGGGCCGGGCACCGGCCTGGCGCCGTTCCGCGGCTTCCTGCAGGCACGCGCGGCGCAGGTCGAGCGCGGCGAGGCGCTGGGCGAGGCGATGCTGTTCTTCGGCTGCCGCCACCCCGAGCAGGACTTCATCTACGCCGAGGAGCTGCAAGCCTGGTCGCACCGCGGCCTGATGAAGCTGCACACGGCCTTCTCGCGCGCCGGCGACCGCAAGGTCTATGTGCAGGACCTGATCCGCGAGCAAGGCGCGGCCGTGTGGAAGCTGCTCGAAGCCGGCGCCGTGGTCTACGTGTGCGGCGACGGCTCGCGCATGGAGCCCGACGTGCGCCGCACGCTCAGCGACCTCGCGCGCGAGCACGGGCAGGACAGCGCGGCGTGGATGGACCAGATGATTGCCGAGCAGCGTTACGTGCTCGACGTGTGGGCCGGGGCCTGAGAAGCCCAGTCTGGAGCCCCAAAGAAGAAGACCGGCATTCGCCGGTCTTTTTTTCATGGAGAGCAATCGCCGCAGGTCAGGCGTTTCGATCAGGGTCCGGGTACACCAGCGGCCCCATCAACCCGCGATTGAACGGCTTCCACTGGCCTTCGGGCTGCGCCAGCCGGTCGGCCACCGCATAGAGCACCGCCGGGTGCGCGCCGAGCCCCAGGTGGCTCGCTATGACTTCGATGTTCTCCGACTGCGGGCCGGTCTTCTCGAGACTGCAGCGCCACGCCACGACGCCGTCGGTGCGGCTGAAGATCGAGGTCGTGGGCACGGGCGGCGTGGGTTCGACGAACTTCATGCGGCGCGGGTCGTGCGAGCTCTGGCCGCTCACGCCTTCGTACACGCGCCAGGCGTTGGTGGCGCGCGGGCTGCCCGAGAACGGGCTGCCGAGCGTGATCACGTTGCGGATGAGGTCCTTCTGCGCCGAGGCCAGCAGACGCGCGTACACGCCGCCCAGGCTCCAGCCGATCACGCTGACCTTCTGGCCGCTCTTGTCGGCCAGGGTCTTGAGCTGGTCGACCATGCGGTCTTCCACGCCGGCGCGCGGTCCGAAGTTGCGGCCCTGGCCCCAGCCGTGCGCGTCGTAGCCGCGGCTGGAGAGGTAGCGGCGCAGCAGCAGCGTGGACATGTCGCTGGCCACCAGGCCCGGCAGCACGAGCACAGGGTGCCCGTCGCCGCGCGGTGCGAGCTGCAGCAAGGGCCACATGGCGAGGCCGGCGCCTGTTTCCCAGAGGGCGCGCGCTTCGGCCAGCAGGAGCAGGCGCGACGGCGGGGCGATGGGTTCGTGGGTGGCGGTGGTCATGATGGCGGCTTCCTTTCTGTTCTTTCTTCTGTAGGACGAAGATGGGGGACCGAAGTTGCATCCCCCGTCGGACGGCGACTTCATTTATCCGAGGTATTTGCCCCTCAGGTAATCAAGATAAGCCCTCGATTCGCTGGAAACATACGGAGAAACCAGCGTGAGTGTGTAGAAAGCCGCCAAACCGGGATCGGCTTGCGCCAACGCGTCGCGCCCCGGCACCAGCCGCTCGAACGAGAGCCAGCAGGTGGTGGTGAAGACCATCTGCAGCGCGAGGATGCGCGCCTGCTCGGCGCTGGTCTCGATCACGCCCGAGGCCACCAGCCCTTCGCACAGCGTCTGGGCGGCCAGCAGGTTCTGCGCGGTCATGGCCTGGGCGCGCTGTCCGAGGGCCGGGTACTCGCTGGCCAGGAAGGCCATGTCGCGGTAGATGAAGCGGTATTCGTCGATGGCCTCGAAGCGCAGGTGCAGCGCCAGCCAGAGGTCGTCGATGGCGGCAATGGAAGCCGAGGAGCCGTTGAGCACCTCAAGCCGCTGCTCGAAGCGCCGGAACAGCCATTCGACGATCAGCTGCTTCGTCTTGAAGTGGTAGTGCAGGTTGCCCGGGCTGATGCCCAGCTCTGCCGCGATCTTGTGCGTGGAGACGGCCGGAAGGCCTTGTGCATTGAACAGCGCAAGGCTGGCCTGCAGGATGCGATCGCGCGTGGTGTTGGAGCTGGCCACAAGCGGCGTGGTGCGTGCGTTGTGTGCCGCTCAGCGCTTGCCGCCGGCGCCGCTGGAACTGGCGCGGGGGCCGGACGGTTTCTCGAGTTTCGCGAGGCGTTCGCGCAACTGCGCCACCTCGTCGCGCAGGGCCTGCACCTCGTCGGCGCTTGGCATGCCCAGTCGCTGCAGGGCGGTGGCAACACGCTGGTCGAACACGTCCTCGAACTTGCGGATGCCGAAGGTGTCCAGGCTGGGGAAGCCGCGCGTCAGCGCCGCCTTGGCACCTGCCGGATCGACCTTGCCCTGCCCGATGCCGAGCAGGCCTTCGATCACGTTGGCCTGGCGCTTGGCGACGTCGTTGCGCACGTTGTCCAGCGCCTTGAGGCCGGCACGCAGCAGGGCTTCGGCCTTGTTGGTGCCAGCGTTGTCTGCCGGCGGTGCCTTCGCGGCCGGCGCCGCCTTGCGGGGCGCGGCCTTCTTCTTCGCTGCCGGAGCCTTCTTCGCAGGCGCCGCCCTCTTCTTCAACTTTGCAGTGTCATCGGGACGGGTCGCCATGCGGTGGTGCTCCAGGGGCATGAAAAATGAAAAGGGCGCAGTCAGCGCCCCGGGATCAGGCCGCCTTGCGGGCAGCGCGGCGAACCGGCTTCTTGGCCGCGGCGACCTTGGCCTTCACGGTGCGCACGGGGGCGGCTTCTTCGGTGCCGCTCACACGGGCTTCGATCTGCTTGGTGCCGGCGACGATGCGGTCAGCAATTTGCACCGACACGGTGGCGAAGGGCTGGTTCACGGCCGACAGGGCGTTCAGCACCGAGGTGGCCGCGGGCGATTCGATCTGGGCCACGCGGTTGGCGACGGTTTCGATGCCGCTGGTGGTGCCGGCAGCGACGCGGTCCATCACGTTCACGAGGCGGCTGGTGTCGATGTCCAGGCGGTTGGCCAGGAAGCCGTGCACCTTTTCTTGCGCGCCGATCAGGTTGGCCTTGATCTGCTCGCTCACCAGCGGGATCTGGCGGTTGCCCAGGAACTCGCTGTAGCGCGAAGCGGCACCGCCCAGCAGGCGCTGCACGCCGGTGCGGTAGGCACCGACCAGGGTCTTGCCGGCGTCGTTGTACTGGCCGACGACGTGGATGGCGGCGGAAGCGATGTTGGTTTGCGTGGACATGGTGAGATTTCCTTGAAGTTGAGTGGCTCGCGGGAATCGCGATGGGCCAATCTTCTTCCGCAGGGCCTAGGCCTGAAAAACTAGAACCGTCGGAAAACTAGTCCAACTGCCCCAATTTTCTTTCCAGGCCCGGAACCTGCCCGCCGATCATGCCGCGGCGGCACGGGGCACGGCGGCCTTGCGGGCTGGCGCGGCCTTCTTGGCGGGCACCTTTTTCGCAGGCGCCTTCTTCACCGGAGCCTTCTTGGCCGCGGCCTTCACGGCTGTCTTCGCCGGCGCCTTCTTCGCCGCAACGGCCTTGACCGGGGCCTTCTTCCGGGCGGCCGGCTTGCGCGCGGCTGCCGCGGGTGGCGACGGCGGGGCTTTCTCCTCGTCGAGCGTCCCGGCGGCGATGGATTGCGGCGGCTCCGCCGGTGCACCGGCCACGGCGGGGTGCTTCTTGGCCAGGTCCATCAGCAGCTTGTGCTCGGCGAGCAGGTAGTCGCCGATCTCGGTGATGTCGGGCACGGCGCGGCGGCAGGCGATCAGGCCGTAGTCCATGCGGCCGTTGTAGCTCTGCACGGTGACGTTGAGCGCGGTGCCATGGCTGGCGATCGACACCGGGTAGTAGCAGGTGACGAGCGCGCCCGCGAAGTACATCGGGAACGGCGCGCCGGCCACGTTGGAGATCGCGACGTTGGCCGCGGGCGGCAGCAGATTCACGAGGCCCGAGCGCCCGACCATCGAGGCGATGCCCGACATCAGCCACGGGGCGGCGAAGGTCGGGAAGTCGTCGAGGATCACGGCCTTGAAGCGGTTCATCGTCGACTTGGAGCTGGTCGACGAGGCGTTGATCGCCTTCATCCGCTGCAGCGGGTCGGTGATGTCGGTGGCCAGGCTCACGAGGATCATGCTGGCCTGGTTGTTGGCCGTGTCGTCGCCGGCCTCGCGCAGGCTCACGGGCACGCCGGCCACCAGCGGCTTGGCCGGCAGCTCGTTGTTGTCGGCCAGGTAGTGGCGCAGCGCGCCGGCCACCGTGGCCATGACCACGTCGTTGAGCGACACGCCGAAGTGCTTGGCGATGTACTTGGTCTCGGCCAGCGAGATGGTGCGCCCGGCGAAGGTGCGCTGGTTGGTGATCGACACGTTCAGCGACGTGCGCGGCGCGAACAGATTGAACTTCTTCGGCGCGGCGGCCACGGCCTTGTCGGCCGCCTTCTCGTCGGGCTGGGCCAGGCCGCCGATGGCGCGCGCGATGGCCGGCGCCATCTTGAAGAGCTTGACGTACTGCTGCGCCGTGTTGCGCAGCGCGGCCGTGGCGAGCTCGGCCATGCCGAGCTGGTAGCCGTTGCTGCGCGGACGCGCGCGCGGCGGCTTCACCACGCGGCCCTTGGCCTCCAGGTCGAAGATGGCCTTGCCCACTTCCACGCCGGCCTGTCCGTCGATGCCCGCATGGTGAACCTTGGTGTACAGCGCCACCTGGCCGCTGCGCAGGCCGTCGATGATGTAGAACTCCCACATCGGGCGGCTGCGGTCGATGAGCGAGGAGTGCAGCCGCGCCACGTACTGCTGCAACTGGCGGTTGCTGCCGGGCTTGGGCAGCGTGATGTGGCGCACGTGGTAGTCGATGTCGACGTCGTCGTCCTCGACCCACACCGGATTGGTCATGTCGAAGGGCATCAGCGCGAGCTTGCGCGTGAACACGTCGGCCAGGTGGATGCGGCTGGCCATGAAGGCCTTGGCGTCTTCGTAGAAGTCGCCCTTGTAGCCATCGGGCAGGTCCAGCACGTTCAGAGAGCCCACGTGCATGGGCATCTCGGGGGTTTCCATGTGCAGGAAGGTGGCATCAAGACCGCTCAGGTGTTTCATGTGTTGTCTCCTCGTTGGGGCATGCGCCGTCCGGCAGGATACCGTGGGCATGGTGTTTCGTGGGCCCTCGCGCCTTCAGTGTTTCCACCGGGGAAGGCACGCGCGGGACAGGGGTTTGCCCCAAGGCTGAGTGGGGTGCGCGTCCACATGTAATGAAAAAATCGACGCGCCTTGCGGGCCGCAACAACTGCTCACAGGCGGCGCGGTCACGGGGGCTTCGTACACTGTGCCGCATGACCTCTGCGCACCAAGAAGACCCTCACCTCTGGCTCGAAGACATCGACGGCGAAGCCGCTCTGGACTGGGCTCGCCAGCAGAACGCACGCACCGTGCACACTTACGCGCAGTCCTCTGACTTCCAGGCAATCGAGCAAGGCATCCTCGAAGTGCTCGACTCGGACGCGCGCATTCCGATGGTCAGCAAGATCGGTCCGCTGTACTACAACTTCTGGCGCGACAAGGCGCATCCCAAGGGCCTGTGGCGCCGCACCACGCTCGCCCAGTACCGCACGCCCGAACCCGAATGGGAGACCGTGCTCGACCTCGACGCGCTGGCCGCGGCCGATGGCGAGAACTGGGTCTGGCACGGCGCCGACTGCCTGGAGCCTGCGAACGAACGCTGCCTGATCTCACTGTCGCGCGGCGGCGCCGATGCCGACGTGGTGCGCGAGTTCGACCTGGTCAGCATGACCTTCGTCGAAGGCGGCTTCGAACTGCCCGAGGCGAAGAACCACGTCACCTGGAAAGACATCGACCACCTGTACGTGGGCACCGATTTCGGCCCTGGCTCCATGACCAGCTCGAGCTACCCGCGCCTGGTGAAGCAATGGCGGCGCGGCACGCCGCTGGCCGAGGCGGTCACGGTGTACGAGGGCGCGCACGAGGACATGTCGGTGAGCGCCTGGAGCGACCACACGCCCGGCTTCGAGCGCGACTTCGTCTCGCGCCAGATCGACTTCTACGACAGCGAGACCTGGCTGCGCGCGCCCGACGGCACGCTCGCCAAGCTCGATGTACCCGACGACGCCAACACCGGCGTCACGCGCGAGTGGCTCTTGATCGAGCCGCGCGAGGACTGGAGCGTGGCCGGCCGCACCTACATCGCCGGCTCGCTGCTGGCCGCGCGCTTCGACGACTACATGGCCGGCGCGCGCGAACTCACGCTGCTGTTCGAGCCCGACGACACCACCGCGCTCGACGACTACTCGTGGACGCGGCACCACCTCATCCTCAACGTGATGCACGACGTGGTGAACCGGCTCGAGGTGCTGACGCCGCCGGAGGGCGGCACCGGTGGCACCGGCGAATGGGCCCGCGAAAGCCTGGGCGGCGCGCCCGCGCTCTCGTGCGTGGCGGCCGGCGGCATCGACGAGACCGAGAACGACGACTACTTCCTGACCGTGAGCGGCTTCCTGCAGCCGACCACGCTGTACATCGGCACCCTCGGCCAAGGCGAGCCGCAAGCGCTGAAGCACAGCCCTGGCTTCTTCGACGCCTCACGCTTTCGCGTGAGCCAGCACTTCGCCACCTCGGCGGACGGCACGCGCGTGCCCTACTTCGAGATCGCCGCCAAGGACCTCGTGGCCGATGGCACCAACCCGACACTGCAGTACGCCTACGGCGGCTTCGAGATCTCGCTGGAGCCGAGCTACAGCGGCGGCATCGGCCGCGCCTGGCTCGAACGCGGCGGCGTGTACGTGGTGGCGAACATCCGCGGCGGCGGCGAGTACGGCCCGCGCTGGCACCAGGCCGCGCTGCAGGAGAACCGCCTGCGCACCTGCGAGGACTTCGCGGCCGTGTCGCAGGACCTCATCGCGCGCGGCATCACCTCGCCCGCGCACCTGGGCGCCATGGGCGGCAGCAACGGCGGGCTGCTGATGGGCAACATGCTCACGCTGTACCCGCAGCTGTACGGCGCGATCGTGAGCGAGGTGGCGCTGCTCGACATGAAGCGCTACACGCAGCTGTCGGCCGGCGCCTCGTGGATCGCAGAGTACGGCGACCCCGAACAGCCGGACGAGTGGGAATTCATCCAGACCTTCTCGCCCTACGAGAACGCCCGGGCCGGAGCGACCTACCCGCCCGCCCTGTTCACCACCTCCACGCGCGACGACCGCGTGGGGCCCGTGCATGCGCGCAAGATGCACGCGAAGCTGCTCGCGCAGGGGCACGACAGCAGCTTCTACGAGAACATGGAAGGCGGCCACAGCGCCGCCGCGGACAACAAGGCGTCGGCTTTCATGGATGCGCTCGGCTACGCTTACCTCTGGCACCACATCGGGAGACCGACATGAGCAGCGACAACAGCAGCACCATCACCGCCACCACCCTCGAACTGATCGGCGCGCCGACCGACATCGGCGCCAGCGTGCGCGGCGCGGGCATGGGGCCCGATGCCTTGCGCGTCGCAGGCCTGGCCGAAGCACTGGCGGGCCAGGGCTTCACGGTGCTCGACCGCGGCAACCTCGCGGGCCCGGCCACGCCGTGGGCGCCGCCCAGCAACGGGCTGCGCCACCTGCCGGAAGTGATCGCCTGGAACCGCTCGGTCTACAGCGCCGTCGACGCCGCGCTGGGCGCGCAGCATGTGCCGGTGATGCTGGGCGGCGACCATTGCCTGGCGATCGGCTCGATCAGCGCGGTGGCCTGGCATGCGCGCCAGCGCGGCAAGAAGCTGCGGGTGCTGTGGCTCGATGCGCACTCCGACGTCAACACGGAGACCACGAGCCCCAGCGGCAACCTGCACGGCATGCCGGTGTCGTGCCTGCTGGGCCACGGGCCGGCCGACCTCACGGGCTGGAGCGGCGAGCCCGCGGCGCTGGCGCCCGATGCCATCCGCTTCATCGGCATCCGCAGCGTCGATGCCGACGAGAAGAAGGCGATCCGCACGCTCGGCCTGCACGTGTTCGACATGCGCCACATCGACGAGAACGGCATGCGCACCACCATGACCGAGGCGCTGCAGGACGTGGACGAGGACACCCACCTGCACGTGAGCTTCGACCTCGACTGCCTCGACCCGGCCGATGCGCCCGGCGTGGGCACGGGCGTGCGCGGCGGGCCGACCTACCGCGAGATGCAGCTGTGCATGGAAATGATCGCCGACACCGGCCGGCTCGGCTCGGTCGACGTGGTGGAACTCAACCCGGCGCTCGACGTGCGCAACCAGACGGCCGAAGTGGCGGTGGAGCTGATCGAGAGCCTGTTCGGCAAGTCGACGCTGGTGCGCTGAGCGCGCCGGCCGTTAGCCGCGATTCGGCGACGGCGACACGGGGTAGGTGGTCGCGGCGGGGCGCACGGATGGCTTCGGTGCTTCTTCGGCGGGCTCGGCATCGGCCGGCATGTCGGGGCCGCCGCCCTGCAGGAAGCGCTCGACCAGCGTGAAGAAGCGGTCGTAGAAACGTTCGTCGGAGAGCGTCTCGCTCGCCACCTTGACCATCGCCTCGTTGCTGCCGCCGAAAGGCAACGACAGCGAACCGATGGCGCCCACGCCCAGACTGGCGGAGTTGCTGCCCTTCTTCAGGCCGTAGCGGTCCTGCAGCGCGGTCGCGAAGGCCACGGTGCTGCGTCCGGCCGAGGCGCTGCCGACGCCGCCCTCGCGTGCGCAGACCACGCGGAACTCGACCTCGACGTGCGTCTCGACCCCGGGCTGGAAGCTCTTGCGCGCGGTCACCAGGTCGGCGTTGGCGGCCGTGACCATGTAGCCCTGGCTCAGCAGCGCGCGACGCGCCGCCTCGCAGGTCTGGGCCTCGCTGGCGGCGTAGTTGCGCGTGTGGGTGGTGGTGGAGTCGAACGCGTCCGGCTCGAAGGCCTGGCGTGCGCCGAAGCCGCCGAAGCCCCCGCAACCGGACAGCACGAGCACCGACAGCAGGCTCGGGAACAGAAACGCCGGCACACGGGCCGGCGAAGAGAAGCAATCAGCGAAGGAGTTCTGGGGCATGGCGGGGCGGGAAGGACACCGGATGCTAACCAACCGGTGGCTTCGCTTCGAGCCCCCGGCAGGCCGGGGGTTCCCGAAAGCGCCGCTACCCCAGGGATCGCGTCAGGGGTAGAGACCGCGTTCCTGGCGCGCCATCAGGATGCGCTCGCAGGCCACTGCGTACGTCGCCGTGCGCAGCGGGATCTTGTGCTTGTCGGCCGTGTCCCAGATCTGGTTGAGCGCGTTCATCATGATGCGATCGAGGCGCACGTTGATCTCGTCCTCGTCCCAGAAGAAGGACGAGAAGTCCTGCACCCACTCGAAGTACGAGACCGTCACGCCGCCGGCGTTGCAGATCACGTCGGGCACGACCAGCACGCCGCGCTCGGCCAGGATGTCGTCGGCCTCGGGCACCGTCGGGCCGTTGGCGCCTTCGAGCACCAGCTTGGCAGTGGTCTTCTTGGCGCGGTCCGCCGTGAGCTGGCCTTCGAGGGCGGCCGGGATCAGGATGTCGCAGGGCGTGTTCCAGAAGTCTTCGTTCGGCACGATGTCGCCGCCGGCCTTGAAGCCGACCACGCCGTCGGTGCGCGAGATGGGCACCAGCTTGGCCAGGTCCAGGCCGTTGGTGTTCACGATGGTGCCGGTGTGGTCCTGCACCGCGACGATCTTGGCGCCTGCTTCGGCGAAGAGTTCGGCCGCGACCGAACCCACGTTGCCGAAGCCCTGCACCGCGATGCGCGCGCCGCGCAGATCCAGGCCCAGGCGGCGGGCGGCTTCACGGCCGGTGACGAACACGCCGCGGCCGGTGGCCTTCACGCGGCCCAGCGATCCGCCCAGGTGCAGCGGCTTGCCGGTGACGACGCCGGTGGCGGTGCCGCCGACGTTCATCGAGTAGGTGTCCATCATCCACGCCATGATCTGCGCGTTGGTGTTCACGTCGGGCGCGGGGATGTCGGTGTGCGGGCCGATGATGATGCCGATCTCGCTGGTGTAGCGGCGCGTGACCTTCTCGAGTTCTTGCAGCGAGAGCTTCTTCGGGTCGACGCGGATGCCGCCCTTGGCGCCGCCGTACGGCAGGTTGACCGCGGCGGTCTTGATGGTCATCCAGGCCGACAGTGCCATCACTTCTTCGAGCGTGACATCGGGGTGGAAGCGCACGCCGCCCTTGCCCGGGCCGCGGCTCATGTTGTGCTGCACGCGGTAGCCCTCGAAGTGGGCGATGGTGCCGTCGTCCATCTCGATCGGCACGTCGACGATCAGCGCGCGCTTGGGGCGCTTGAGGGTTTCGACCCAGCGGGCCAGCGGGCCGAGGTACGGCACGACGCGATCGACCTGCGACAGGTAGGTGCCCCAGGGGCTGTTGGCCGTCGGATTGACGAAGGAGAGTTTCTCGCTCATGGAAGATCCCTTGGTTGGAATGGATGGGCGAACGATATGCCTTGTGCGCGGCGCGCGCCATGGCTTATGCATGCCGCGATGGCGGTTATGCAAGAGAAGCTGGAAGGCGCCCCGCCGCCACTCGCGGCACGTCATGGCGCGGCCCGATGCAGGCAGATACGTACATGACAAAACCGTCATCAAGACGTTATCGGTCGCGCAGATGCGCTTCGTACAGTCGTTCTCACCAACCCAACCACCTCAAGGAGTGAACGAACATGAAGCTGTCTTCCACCACCCGCCTGCTGAACACCGCCGCCGTCGCCGCCCTGCTCGGCCTGGCCGCCGCGCCGAGCTTCGCCGGCAACTACGCCGAAGGCGATCCGCGTCCCGCGCAGTTCTCGTCGTCGACGACGCGCGCCGCCGTGACGGCCGACGCCCAGCAGTGGCTGAAGACCGCGCCCACCCAGGGCTACAACGAGACCATGGGCCAGGCACCGGTCGTGGTCTCTGCCAACAGCCGCGCCGCCGTGGCCGCCGACACCCAGCTGTGGATCCGCTCGGGCCTGGCCGCCCAGCAGGCTGGCGAAGCCGGCGCCGACACGTCGCGCCCCGGCTACCGCGAAGCCCAGGCCGCCTACACCAAGCTGCGCGAGGGCCCGGCCTACGGCGCGCTGGTCGACCAGCTCTCGGGCCGCCAGGCCGCCGCGCCCGGCACGACCACGGTGCGCTGAACGCGCGGGACACGCCGGGAGCCACGGCTTCCGGTAGTCCAAATCACTACGAAAGGGTAGTCCAGAGGCATTTCCTTGGTCCTATCTCCTATGGCCGTGGCAGATAGGCCGCATTTCTTGCAGTCGATCGGTGTGTGCGCCGGATAATTCTCGAATGCTTGATCTGGACCGCATCGATCTGCGCCTGCTGAAGATCCTTCAGGAAGACGGCCGCATCACCAACCTCAAGCTGGCCGAGGCGGTCGCACTGTCGCCCACGGCGGTGCTGGCGCGCGTGCAGCGCCTCACGCGCGACGGCTTCATCCTGGGCTACGAAGCCCGCCTCGACCCCTACAAGCTGGGCCGGGGCTTCACCGTCTTCGTCGAGGTGCTGCTCGACCGCACCACCGCCAACGTGTTCGACCAGTTCAAGGCCGCCGTGCAGGTGCGCGACGAGATCATGGAATGCCACATGGTCGCCGGCGGCTTCGACTACCTCCTCAAGACCCGCATGGCCGACATGGCCGCCTACCGCGAGTTCGCCGGCACCGTGCTGTGGCAGTTGCCGGGCGTGCGTGAGACGCGCACCTACGCTGTGATGGAAGAAGTGAAGAGCAGCGCGCGCTTGCCGCTGGGGGTCTGACGCCCGCCCGCCCAGGGCAGTTTCGGTCGCGGAATTGCATGCGACAATCAAATTTTGTCGACAATATGTCGCCACGCACCGCGCGGACGACACGCCCCCGAAGAAGCAAACCATGGAAAACGAGCCTGGAAAAACGCTGTCCCAGACCATCTCGGACCGCCTGGCCGAAGAAATCGTGCTGCGCCGCTTCCAGCCCGGCGAGCGCCTGGACGAACAGACGATCGCGACGCGCTTCGGCGTCTCGCGCAGCCCGGTGCGCGACGCGCTGCGCCAGCTGGCCTCGACCCGGCTGATCGAGCACCTGCCGCGCCGCGGGTTCTCGGTGGCGACGATGGCGCCCGCCGACCTCGACGGCCTCTTCGAAGCCTCCGGCGAACTCGAGGCCCTGTGCGCCAAGCTGTGCGCGCTGCGCGCCGCGCCGTCGGAACGCAAGCGCATCGAGTTCGTCCACCAGCAGGCGGCCCGCGCCGCCGCCGAGGGCGACGCCAAGGCCTACGCCGCGCTGAACGAGGAATTCCACGCCCTGATCTACGCCGGCGCCCGCAACAAGACGCTGCAGGACCTGGCGCTCAGCCTGCGCCAGCGTCTCGCGCCGTTCCGCTCGCAAGGCTTCTTCACGACGGAGAACCGCCTGCAGCATTCGCACATCGAGCACGAAGCCCTCGTCGCCGCCCTGCTGGCGCACGACGGTGAAGCCGCCGCCGCCGCCATGCACCTGTATCGCCCTGTCGATGACCTGGCAGGCCATGCTCGGCGCGACCACCTTGATCATCGCGATCTCGGTGCGCGCGACCTTGTTGCCTGCGGTGTCCATCAGCCAGGCGGCCTTGAGCGTGAGCAGGCGCGCCATGTCGATCTTGCAGCGCGCCTCGGCGATGCGTTCCTGGGTCACGGACTGCTGGGCCACGCTCTTGCCGAACGCGGTGCGCGACGACGCGCGCTTGCACATCAGCTCGAGCGCACGCTCGGCCAGGCCGATCAGGCGCATGCAGTGGTGGATGCGCCCCGGGCCCAGGCGCCCCTGGGCGATCTCGAAGCCCCGGCCTTCGCCCAGCAGGATGTTCGAGACCGGCACGCGCACGTTCTCGAAATGCATCTCGACATGGCCGTGGGGCGCGTCGTCGTAGCCCAGCACGTTGAGCGGGCGCACGATGCGTATGCCGGGCGTGTCCGCGGGCACCAGCACCATGCTCTGCTGCGAATGCCTGGCGGCTTCGGGGTCGGTCTTGCCCATGGTGATGAAGACTGCGCAGCGCGGGTCGGCCGCGCCCGAAATCCACCATTTGTGGCCGTTGATCACGTATTCGTCGCCCTGGCGTTCGATGCGCGTGGCGATGTTGGTCGCATCGCTGGACGCGACATCGGGCTCGGTCATCGCGAAGGCCGAGCGGATCTTGCCTTCGAGCAGCGGCTTGAGCCAGCGCTGCTTGTTGGCCTCGTCGCCATAGCGGGCGATGGTTTCCATGTTGCCGGTATCGGGCGCCGAGCAGTTGAAGGCTTCGGAGGCCCAGGGCACGCGGCCCATGATTTCGGCCAGCGGCGCGTATTCCTGGTTGGTGAGGCCTGCAGCTTGAGCTTTTCCACGGTTTCCAGCGCCGTCCAGCGCTTGCCCGCGGCAGTGTTGGCCGCGAGCTCGGCCGCATAGGTGGCTTCGGCGGGGTAGATGTACTCCTCCATGAAGCGCGGCAGCCGCGCCTGCAGGTCCTTGGTCTTGGCCGAGTATTCGAAGTCCATGCGTTCTCCTTGGTGATTTCCGTGGGCGCTTCAGGCGCCGTTCCTGAGCGCGAACGACCAGGCGAGCTCGGCCATGGGCCGGGCGGTGTCGCCCGAGGCCTTGGCCTGGGCGCTCGACGCCGTGCCGGCTTCGACGCGCTTGGCGATGCCTTGCAGGATGGCCGCGATGCGGAACATGTTGTAGGCCAGGTAGAAGTTCCAGTCGGCGCGCAGTGCCTCGGGCGTGGTGATGCCGGTGCGCTCGCAGTAGCGGCGGATGTAGCTGTCCTCGTCGGGAATGCCCAGCGCGGCGATGTCCATGCCGCCTATGCCGCGGCCCAGCGCGGCCGGGATATGCCAGCTCATGCAGTGGTAGCTGAAGTCGGCCAGCGGGGGGCCCAGCGTCGACAGCTCCCAGTCGAGCACGGCGATCACGCGCGGCTCGGTAG
>NZ_QXMN01000053.1:0-36145 GCF_003581445.1 Acidovorax cavernicola
CCGCCGTGCCCCCATCCCAGCCTTCCCCCGGGAGGGGAAGGAGCAACACGAATGCGCCTTGGCCCCGACGCAAGGGCGTCTGGGCCACCGGCGCCGCGCTCTTCATCGGCGGCCTCGGCGTCATCGCCGGTCTGCTCGGCTGGCGTTCTGCCATCGCACCGGTGTCGCTCACCGCACCGGTCTACAGCGAGACCACCATCGAACGCGGCCGCGTGCTCGCCGCGCTCGGCGATTGCGCCGTGTGCCACACCGCGCCCGGCGGCTCGCCCAACGCGGGCGGCCGCGCCATGGACACGCCCTTCGGCACGCTCTACACCACCAACCTCACGCCCGATGCAGACACGGGTCTGGGCCGCTGGTCCTTCAGCGCCTTCCAGCGCGCGATGCGCGAGGGCGTCTCGCGCGACGGCCACCACCTGTACCCCGCGTTCCCCTACACCGCCTTCGCGAAGACCAGCGACGACGACCTGCAGGCGCTGTATGCGTACTTCATGTCGATGCCGGCCGTGCGTGCAGAAACGCCCAAGTCCGAACTGAAGTTCCCGTTCAATCTGCGCCCGCTCATGGCCGGCTGGAACGCGCTGTTCCACAACCCCGCGCCGCTGCAGCCTGTGACCACACAGAGCGCCGAGTGGAACCGCGGCGCGTACCTCGTCAACGGCCTGGGCCATTGCGGCGCCTGCCACACGCCGCGCAACGCGCTCGGCGCGGAGCAGGGCGGCAGCGCGTTCCTCTCGGGTGCGATGGTCGACGGCTGGGAGGCGCCCGCGCTCACGCAGCTGTCGAAGGCCGCCGTGCCGTGGGGCACCGACGCGCTCTACCGCTACCTGCGCAACGGCCATTCGCCGCGCCATGGCATCGCAGGCGGTCCGATGGCCGAGGTCGTGCGCGAACTCGCGCAGGTGCCCGACGACGACGTGCGCGCGATGGCCGTGTACCTCGGCTCGTTCAACCCCGAGCCGGCCGCCGATCCGCAGGCACTCGCGCAACAGGTCATCGACAACGCCGCGCGCACGCAGGGCCAGCTCCTCGGCCCCGCGCAGCGCATGTTCGACAGCGCCTGCGCGTCCTGCCACCACGACGGCGACGGCCCCACGCTGCTCGGCGTGAACACGCCGCTCGCGCTCAACAGCAGCCTCACGAGCACACGGCCCGACAACCTGCTGCGCACCATCCTCGACGGCGTGCGCGCACCCGCGCACCGCGACATCGGCTTCATGCCTGCGTTCCGCGAGGCGCTTGACGATCGCCAGATCGCCGAACTGGCCGGCTACATGCGCGCACGGTTCGCGCCGCAGGAAGCGCCGTGGCAGAACCTGCCCGCCGAGGTGGCGCGCGTGCGGGCTGCGCCGGGGCACTGACACCCGGCGCTACGATGGCGCGCAGCACCCCGCTTCACGAAGACCACGGAGACACGACGCCATGCCATTGAACCTTTCGACCGCTTCCAGCATGCCCCACGACGCCGCGCGCGCCACCCTTGTCGGCCGCCTCTGGCAACCCGGCGTGGGCCCGGTGCTGGTGGCCGTACAGGGCGACGGTCTGCACGATCTGTCGAAGCTCGCGCCGACCATGAGCGACCTGCTCGAAGGCCAGGGTTCACCATCCGACGCAGTGCGCGCCGCATTGCAGAACGGCACCGCGCCTCGCATCGCCGCGCTCGACGCGGTGCTGGCCAACAGCGACGAGACCACGCGCGACAGCGGCCAGCCCTGGCTGCTCGCGCCCTGCGACCTGCAGGTGGTGAAGGCCAGCGGCGTGACCTTCGTGGCCAGCCTGCTCGAACGCGTGATCGAAGAGCAGGCGCGCGGCGATGCCTCCCGTGCCGAAGCCACGCGTGCGGCCATCGGCGATGTGCTGGGCGACAACCTCGCCGACATCGTGCCGGGCTCGCCCGAGGCCATGAAGGTGAAGGAGGTGCTGATCGCGCAGGGCATGTGGTCGCAGTACCTCGAAGTCGGTATCGGCCCCGACGCCGAGGTCTTCACCAAGGCGCCGGTGCTCGCGGCCGTCGGCACGGGGGCCGACGTGGGCATTCACGCGGACTCGGCCTGGAACAACCCCGAGCCCGAGGTCGTGCTTGCAGTGAACAGCCGCGGCGAGACGCTGGGCGCCGCGCTCGGCAACGACGTCAACCTGCGCGACTTCGAAGGCCGCAGTGCATTGCTGCTGGGCAAGGCCAAGGACAACAACGCGTCGTGCGCCATCGGGCCGTTCATCCGTCTGTTCGATGCGCACTTCGGCATTGCCGATGTGCGGCGCATCACGGTCGCGCTGAACGTGACGGGACCCGAAGGCTTCACGCTCGAAGGATCGAGCTCGCTGTCGAAGATCAGCCGCGATCCGCTGGACCTCGTGGCGCAGACACTCAACCGCCATCACGCCTACCCAGACGGTTTCATGTTGTTTCTGGGAACGATGTTCGCGCCGACACAAGACCGTCACGGACCCGGGCAAGGATTCACGCACGTCGTGGGCGATCACGTGCGCATTTCAGCGCCTGAACTGGGTGCCTTGAACAACCGCGTGGTCCATGCAGATCAAGCGCCGCGATGGTCTTTCGGCCTCGGTGCGTTGATGCGCAACCTCGCGGCGCGCCAGCTGCTGTAGCCGTTAGTTCTGCACTTTAAAAGCAGATGTACTCCTTTGGGATTCACACGCGGGACTTTGCATTCTGTTGCGGTTGACCATGCCTCTTCTTACCCTCAAGATGACTACCATCGCGAGTGGATAAATCAAGGGAGTAGCGGTTGCTGCCGAATGAGATCGATCTGTTGCAGACGCCCGTCGAAGGCCCGCTTCCCTGTGGTGAAGACCTGGAATACGACGCCGATTTCATGGCGCTGCAACAGGCCGCGACGGGCAAGCGCGAGCAGCAGTTCGGCGACACGATCATTCCCGCCGAGCCGCCCGACTGGGCCCGTGTAGATCGCATCGCGCGGCAGTTGTGCCTGCGCACACGCGACCTGCGCGTGATGGTTCCGCTCACGCTCGCATGGACCGAGAGCCGTGGCTTGCCCGGCTATGTCGACGGGCTGCGCCAGGTCGATGCGGTGCTGCAGACTTTCTGGAACGACGTGCATCCGCGCGTGGTCGATGGCTCGAACGAAGACCCGCTGCCACGCATGAATGCGTTGGCCGCACTGGCCGAAGCCGAAGGGCTCGGACGCAGCGTGCGCGATGCGCGGCTGCTCGAAGACGGCGGCTCGGCCATGAGCCTGCGGCAGGTCGAAGCCTTGCTCGATTCGAGCAAGAGCGACCAGGTGGACTACCCCGGCGGCCTCGGTCGCCTGCGCGAGGCCGCGCGCCGCGCGCATGACAAGGCAGCACCACCGGTGGTGGCGCTGCGTGAGGCTTTGGCACTCCTGCAGCGCATCCGCGAGACCTGCGAGCGTGCGCTGGGCCAGAGTTGGGCGCCCGATTTTTCAAGGCTCGAACGGTCGCTGCGCACCGTGGGCCAGTTGCTGCCGGAGCAGCCGCACGCTGAAGCGCTGCAGGCCTCGTCAGCGGCATCGGCTGCTGGAGCAGAAGAGACAGGCGGTGCGGCGCGAGGGCCTGCACCGGGTGGGTCGCCCACCACGAATGTTGCAGCGGCCCCGCAGGCTGCCGCGCACCCGCTGCGCATTCAAGAGATTGAAATATCGGCTCGTGAAGATGTGCAAGTGTTGTTGGAAAAAGCATGCGAGTTCCTGGAGCGAACGGAACCGAGCCATCCGGCGCCCATGCTCATCCGCAGGGCCCAGCGGCTGCTGGACCTCAACTTCTTCCAGATCATCGAAGAGCTCGTGCCCGAGGGACTGCAAAAGATTGAAAGCCTCGCGGGCCGCCCGTTGAACGGCGGCGCTGCGTCGTCATAGAGAAAGCAGGCAGGAGTGGCGAGGGCTTCGGGTGTGCCGGGCAGCCCAGGCACAGGCCGGTCGATGCGACCCATGCATTCAGTTTCAAGAGGAAGCTTATGGCAGACAACCGTGTCAGGAACAGTGGTCAGAAGTTCATCGCGCGCAACCGGGCGCCGCGTGTGCAGATCGAGTACGACGTCGAGATCTACGGCAGCGAACGCAAGATCCAGCTGCCTTTCGTGATGGGCGTCATCGCCGACCTCGCCGGCAAGCAGACCGACCCGATGCCCGACCTCGCGGAGCGCGAGTTCATGGCGGTGGACATCGACAACTTCGACGATCGCATGAAGTCCATCAAGCCGCGCGTCGCGTTCCAGGTGCCCAACACGCTCACCGGCGAAGGCCAGATGAACGTGGACATCACCTTCGACAGCATGGACGACTTCTCGCCCGCGCGCATTGCGCGGCAGGTCGATGCGCTGCAGCAGCTGCTCGAGGCGCGCACCGAGCTGTCGAACCTGCTCTCGTACATGGACGGCAAGAACGGCGCCGAGCAACTCATCGCGCAGGCGCTGCAGAACCCGGCGCTGCTCAAGTCGCTGGCCTCCGCGCCCAACCCCGCGGTCGCGCAGGCGGCCGCAGATGCAGCAGCAGCCAAGCAAGCCGACGACAGGACCGCACCATGAGCACCGCATCCCCACAAGGCGCACGCGCCCGGACCGCGACCGTTGAAGCACTGGAGCCCAACGAGTTCTCCGACCTCCTGCAGCGCGAGTTCAAGCCCAAGACCGAGCAGGCGCGCGAAGCGGTGGAGAACGCCGTCAAGACGCTGGCCGTGCAGGCGCTGGAGAACACCGTCACCATCTCGAACGATGCCTACCGCAGCGTGCAGGCCATCATCACCGAGATCGACCGCAAGCTGTCGGAGCAGATCAACCAGATCCTGCACCACGAGGACTTCCAGCAGCTCGAAGGCGCATGGCGCGGCCTGCACTACCTCGTGAACAACACCGAGACCGACGAGCAGCTGAAGATCCGCGTGATGTGCGCGTCCAAGCGCGAAGTGGCGCGCTCGCTCAAGCGCCACAAGGGCATCGGCTGGGACCAGAGCCCGATGTTCAAGAAGATCTACGAGGCAGAGTACGGCCAGTTCGGCGGCGAGCCCTTCGGTGCGCTGATCGGCGACTTCCATTTCGACCACAGCCCGCCCGACGTCGAGATGCTCGGCGAGATGGCCAAGATCGCGGCCGCCGCGCACTGCCCCTTCATCGCCGGTGCCTCGCCCACCGTGATGCAGATGGATTCGTGGCAGGAGCTGTCGAACCCGCGCGACCTGACCAAGATCTTCCACAACACCGAGCACACCGCGTGGCGCTCGCTGCGCGATTCGGAAGACGCGCGCTACATCGGCCTGGCCATGCCGCGTTTCCTGGCGCGCCTGCCGTACGGTGCCCGCACGAATCCGGTCGACGAGTTCGAGTTCGAGGAGGAGACCGATTCGGCGCTGCACACGCGCTACACCTGGGCCAACTCGGCCTATGCGATGGGCGTGAACATCAACCGCTCGTTCAAGCAGTTCGGCTGGTGCACGTCGATCCGCGGTGTGGAGTCGGGCGGTGCGGTCGAGAACCTGCCCACCCACACCTTCCCCACCGACGACGGCGGCGTGGACATGAAGTGCCCGACCGAGATCGCCATCAGCGACCGGCGCGAGGCCGAGCTGGCCAAGAACGGCTTCATGCCGCTGGTGCATCGCAAGAACTCCGACTTCGCAGCCTTCATCGGCGCGCAGTCGCTGCAGCAGCCGGCCGAGTACTACGACGCCGACGCCACGGCCAACGCCAACCTGGCCGCGCGCCTGCCGTACCTGTTCGCGTGCTGCCGCTTCGCGCACTACCTGAAGTGCATCGTGCGCGACAAGATCGGTTCGTTCCGCGAGCGCGAGGACATGGAGCGCTGGCTCAACGACTGGATCATGAACTACGTCGACGGCAGCCCCGGCACCTCGTCGCAGGACACGAAAGCCATGAAGCCGCTGGCGGCGGCCGAAGTCCAGGTGGAAGCCATCGAGGACAACCCCGGCTACTACGCCGCCAAGTTTTTTCTCCGGCCGCACTACCAGCTCGAAGGGCTGACGGTGTCGTTGCGGCTGGTTTCGAAGTTGCCGTCCAACAAGAAAGACAGCAGCTAATTCCAATGTCCCGCTACCGGGCAATTCATCGATAACTTTGGGGGTTCAATCATGGCAGTAGACATGTTCATGCGCGTCGAGGGTGCAAACGGTGAGTCCAAGGACTCGAACCACAAGGACTGGACGGACATCAAGTCGTTTGCATGGGGAGCGACGCAGCCTGGCAACATGGTCAGCGGCGGTGGCGGGGGCGTGGGCAAGGCCAGCTTCAACGACCTGCAGGTGCTCGCGCGCATCGACAAGGCGGCGCCTTCCGTGCTGAAGAACTGCGCGAGCGGCAAGCACCTGGGCAAGGTGGAAGTGGCCGTGTGCAAGGCCGGCGGCTCGCAGATCGAATACACCCGCGTCACGCTCGAAGAGGTGCTCGTCACCTCGGTGCAATACACGGCCGAGCAAGGCTCCGACGCGGTGTTCGTGCAGTACGCGTTCCAGGCCGCGAAGGTGAAGCAGCAGTACTGGGAACAGACCGACAAGGGCGGCAAGGGCGCCGAGACGGTGCTGGGCTGGAACATCAAGGAAAACAAGGAAGCCTGATTTCCTTGGCGGCGGGTCGATGGGGCCGTGGCCCCTCGGCCCTTGCCGGCGGTCCGCGACCGTTTGTCTGTCTCCTGCGGCGTCCCTTCGCGGCGCGCCGCCTTTCACCTTTCAGCCAGTCAACGGGGAAGAGCTTCATGGGCGATGGGTTTGCAGTGCTGGGCGAGCGCTCCGTGGCCGAGCACACCGAATGGGTACAGCGGCAGATTCGCGCCAGTCCCCAGAACGCCGGCCTGCGCCTTGCCCTGTGCCACTTCCTCGCGCTGCGTGGCGAATGGCAGCGGGCCGAAGACCAGCTCAAGCTCGCCACGAAGCTCGACCCCATGTTCACGCCGGCCAGCGTCACCTGCGCGATGGCGCTCACGGGCGAGCGTGAGCGCACCGACTTCTGGGCCGGCGGCGGACGCACGCCGGCCATCGTCTCCGGCAACGCGGACTGGGTCGAGCAGCTGCTCGGTGCCGCCGCCCTGCCTGCGGCGCGCGCCGACGAGGCCGCCGCGCTGCGCGAGGCTGCGCGCAATGCGGCGCCCGCGTTGCAGGGCACGCTGACCACCATCGACCGCTCCGACGCGCGCGGCGTGCAGGCGCTCGACGGCGAGCCCGCGGCGCACAGCGACTTCGAATGGCTGTGCGACGGCGATGCGCGCATCGGCGCCGTGCTCGAACTGTTCACGCCTTCCGGTTATGCGTGGCTGCCGCTGCCGGCGGTGCGCCGCATCAAGTTTTCGCGTCCCCAGCATCTGGTCGACTTGCTGTGGGCGCCGGCCGAGATCGAACTGCACGACGGGCGCGGCCTCAGCGCCCTGGTGCCGGTGCGCTATCCCGGCGTGCTCGACGGCCTGGACGACGACACCGCGCTGGGCCGCCGCACCGATTGGCAGCCGCTCGCGGGTGACGACCAGTACGCGGGCATCGGCCAGCGCACGCTGATCAGCGAGGCCGGCGATCACTCGCTGCTCGATCTGCGGCGCATCGAGTTCGCGGCAGTCGCCGCAGCGGAAGGCGTGGCCCGATGAATCCCGCCACTGCCGACATCGACGGCGACGCACAGGAAAGCGTCGCGCGCGACCGCCTGCAGCCAGTGCTGCTCGACCGCCTCACCGACAAGGCACCGCAGAACGGACAGGAGCGCGCGGGCGCGTTCCTCATGAGCGGCAAGCTGCTGCGCGACTCGGTGCTGCGCGACCTGCAGTGGCTGCTCAACACCACCAACTTCGGCGCCGACCACAGCATCAACGGCATGCCGCGCGCACGCGGCTCGGTGGTGAACTATGGCGTGCGCGGCTGGGCGGGCGGGCGCATGTCGGAGGTCGACTTCGCCGATGTGGAGGCGGCCATTCGCGCGGCCATCATCGATTTCGAGCCGCGCATCATGAAGGACAGCATCGACGTGCGCTGCGTGACCGATGCGACCGACCTGGAGCACCACAACCTGCTTGCGCTGGAGATCCGCGGCACGCTGTGGTCGGTGCCCTACCCGATCGAATTCATCCTGCGCTCCGAGCTGGACCTTGAAAGCGGGCACATGATGCTGCGCCCGACGGGAGGGCTCTGATGGATTCGCGACTGCTGGACTATTACAACCGCGAGCTCACCTACATGCACGAGCTCGGGGCCGAGTTCGCGCAGCGCTATCCGAAGATCGCGGGCCGCCTGGGCATGCGCGGCATCGAGGTCAGCGACCCGTACGTGGAGCGCCTGCTCGAAGGCTTCAGCTTTCTCACGGCACGCATCCAGCTCAAGATGGACGCGGAGTTTCCGCGCTTCTCGCAGCGCCTGCTTGAGGTGGTGTACCCCAACTTCCTCGCACCGCTGCCCGCGATGGCCGTGGTGCAGATCGACGGCAACCTCAACGAGGGCTCGCTGAAGGCGGGCTACGAACTGCCGCGCCACACGCTGCTGCGCGGACGCATGATCAAGGGCGAGCAGACGGCCTGTGAGTTCCGCACCGGCCACGCCGTCACGCTGTGGCCGCTCAAGATCGCAGGCGCCAGCCTGGGGCCGGTGCCGGCCGAAGTGGCGCACGCGCTGCCGATGCAGGCGCGCCAGGCGAGGAGCGCCCTCACCATCAAGCTCGAAGCCGTGGGCGGCGCGCGCTTTTCCGAGATGCCGCTCGACCGGCTCGAGTTCTTTCTCTCGGGCGCGGAGCTGCATGCGCTGCGCATGCTCGAACTGGTGGCGCACCACGGCGTGGCCACCGTGTGCCGCGCCGGCCCCGGCAGCACGGCGCGCATCGTGCCGCTGGGCGACGAGGCGATCCGCCACGAAGGCTTCGACCCCGACCAGTCGCTGCTGCCCTACGACGCACGCTCGTTCCAGGGCTACCGCCTGCTGCACGAGTACTTCGCCTTTCCCGAGCGCTACCTGTTCTTCAGCGTGAACCATCTGCGCGCGGCAGCCTCGGCCATCGGCGGCACCACGATGGAGATCGTGATCCTGCTCGACCGCGCCGATGCCGACCTGGAGCGGCTGGTCGACGCCAGGCACTTCTCGCTGTTCTGCACGCCCATCATCAACCTCGTGCCACGCCGCAGCGACCGCATCCCAGTGGGCCCCGGCCAGCACGAGCACCACGCGGTGATCGACCGCACGCGCCCGCGCGACTTCGAGATCTTCACGGTCGAGCGCGTCACGGGCCACATGGCCAACGGTTCCGAAGAGCGCGAGTTCCGCCCCTTCCTGGGCTCGTTCGCCTCCGACGACGGCGACTTCGGCGCCTACTTCTCGCTGCGGCGCGAACCGCGCCTGGTGTCCGACCGCGCGCGTGCGCAGGGCACGCGCACCAGCTACACGGGCAGCGAGGTGTATGTCTCGCTGGTCGACCAGCACGACGCGCCGTTCCCGCACAGCCTGCGGCACATCACGATCGACGCGCTGTGCACCAACCGCGACCTGCCGCTGCTGCTGCCCACCGGGCTGGAGTCGGACTTCACCTTGCGCGTGTCGGCGCCGGTGCGCGCCGTGCGCATCCTGCGCGGCCCGTCGCGGCCGTATCCGGCGCTCGCCGAAGGCGCGCTCACCTGGCGCCTCATCAGCCACCTGGGCCTGAACTACCTGAGCCTGACGGACGTCGATGCCACGCAAGGCGCCGCCGCGCTGCGCGAGATGCTCGACCTGTACGGCAACCTCGCCGACCCTGCGGTGCGCCGGCAGATCCAGGGTGTGCGTTCGATGGCGCTGGCACCGGTGTTCCGCCGCCTGCCCGAACCGGGACCGATCGTGTTCGGGCGCGGCGTGGAGATCGCGCTGCAGATCGACGAGGTCGCGTTCTCGGGCGCCAGCCCCTATCTGTTCGGTGCCGTGCTGGAGCAGTTCTTCAGCCGCCACGTCTCGCTCAACGCGTTCACCGAGTTCGCGCTGAGCAGCCTGCAGCGCGGCGAGATCGCGCGCTGGACCCCGCGCGTGGGACGCCGGCCCGCCGTATGAGCGCGATCGACCTCTCCGACGGTGCGATGCTGCAGGTGCTGCCTGCGGAGGCCGAGGCGCGCGACGAGGCTGCCGTCGATGTGCGCAGCCCCACGAAAACCGCGCCGCGCCGCAGCGTGCCCGAGGCCGACCCCGTGCTGTGGGCCCAGCTGGTCGAGCAGCCCTTCGAGCACGACCTGTTCATGCTGTTGCGCCGGCTCGATGCGCAGGGCGACCATCCGCTGCTGGGCCGCGCACCGCGCCCGCTCGACGAGCCGTTGCGGCTGGGGCAGGAGCCTTCGATGGCCTTCGCGCCGTCGAACGTGTCGGGCGTCGAGGTCGACCGGGACGGCGCACCGCGCATCTCGATCTACGGCTTCGGCCTGTTCGGTCCCAACGGCCCGCTGCCGCTGCACCTGACCGAGTACGCGCGCGAGCGCAAGCGCCACCATGCCGACCACACCCTCAGCGCGTTCGCCGACCTGTTCCATCACCGGTTGATCCTGCTGTTCTACCGTGCCTGGGCCGACGCGCAGTCCGTCAACAGCCTGGACCGCACCGACGGCCACCGCTTCGTCGATTACGTGGCCAGCCTCATGAACATGGGGCAGCCCGGCCTGAAGGCGCGCGACCGCATCGCCGACCATGCACGCACCCACATGGCGGGACATCTGGTGCGCCAGACGCGCAACCCCGAAGGGCTGATCCAGATCCTGCGCCTGTACTTCGACGTGCCGGTGCAGGTCGTGGAGTTCGTGAGCGACTGGGTGCGCATCGACGAGCGCCAGGTCAGCCGCATCGGCCAACTCGGGCGCAACCACCGGCTCGGCAGCGGCGCCACCATCGGCCTGGCGGTGCGCGATGCGCAGAGCAAGTTCCGCCTCGAACTGGGTCCGCTGTCGCAGCAGCAGTTCCGCGAGTTCCTGCCGGGCAGCCCACGGTTGCAGCAGGTGGTCGACTGGGTGCGTCAGTACGTCGGCATCGAGTTCGCCTGGGAACTGCGGCTGGTGCTCAAGAAACCCGAGGCGCGCGGCATGCGGCTGAGCAGCGACCAGCGACTGGGCTGGGGCAGCTGGCTCGGCACCCGCCTGTCCGACACCGACGCCGGCGACATGGTGTTCCAGCCCGAGGCGCTCTTTTCCCGCAACGCACCGGCCACCTCATGACCGATATCCGCCGCGTCTCTCTCTTCTCGAAGTTGAATCCGATGCTCTACAAGGCATTGGAGACCGCCACCGCGTTCGCCAAGCTGCGCGGCAATGCCTACGTCGAACTCGTGCACTGGCTGCACCAGATTCTGCAACTGCAGGACAGCGACCTGCTGCGCATCGTCAAGCGCGCCGGGCTCAACCTCGACGCGGTCGAGCAGGACCTCGTGCGCGCGCTCGACCGCCTGCCGCACGGCGCCACGTCGATCAGCGACATCTCCGAACACGTCGACCATGCCGTGGAGCGGGCCTGGGTGTACGCCAGCCTGCGCTTCGAGGCCACGTCGATCCGCGGCGCCTACCTGCTCGCGGGCATCGTCAAGACGCCGGGCTTGCGCCAGGTGCTCTCGGGCATCTCGCGCGAGTTCGACAAGCTCGTGCCCGACGTGCTGGTCGCGCAGCTTGCAGCGTGGACCGAAGGCTCGCCGGAAGACGACTTCGACGCCGCATCGGATGCGGGCCCGGGTGCTCCCGTTGCGCAGCATCAGGGCGATGCGCCCGCAGCCGGCGGCTCGGCGCTCGCCAAGTACGCGAGCGACCTCACGGCCAAGGCGCGCGCCGGCGAACTCGACCCCGTGTACGGCCGTGACGACGAGATCCGCCAGATCGTCGACATCCTCATGCGCCGGCGCCAGAACAACCCGCTGCTCACCGGCGAAGCCGGCGTCGGCAAGACGGCCGTGGTCGAGGGCCTGGCCTCGCGCCTGGCGGCCGGCGACGTGCCGCCTTCGCTGCGCGACGTGTCGTTGTGGGTGCTCGACCCCACGCTGCTGCAGGCCGGTGCGGGCGTGAAGGGCGAGTTCGAGCAGCGGCTGCGCCAGGTGATCGACGAGGTCGAGAAAAGCCCCAAGCCCATCGTGCTGTTCGTCGACGAAGTGCACACGCTGGTCGGCGCGGGCGGCACGGCCGGCACGGGCGACGCCGCCAACCTGCTCAAGCCCGCGCTCGCGCGCGGCCGGCTGCGCACCATCGGCGCGACCACGTGGTCGGAGTACAAGAAGTACATCGAGAAAGACCCGGCGCTCACGCGGCGCTTCCAGACCATCCAGGTGCACGAGCCCACCGAGCCCAAGGCGGTGGTCATGCTGCGCGGCATTGCCGCCGAGCTGGAGAAGCACCACGGCGTGCTCATCCTCGATGCCGCGCTCGAAGCGGCCGTGAGCCTGTCGCACCGCTACATTCCCGCGCGCCAGCTGCCCGACAAGGCCGTGAGTCTGCTCGACACGGCCTGCGCGCGCGTCGCGTTGAGCCAGCATGCCCTGCCTGCCGCACTTGAAGATCTGAAGCGGCGCATCGAAGTGCTGGGCATCGAGTCCGGTATCGCGGGGCGCGAGGCCGCCATCGGCGTCGGCGAGCACCAGCGTGTCGACGACATCGCGGCCCAGGTGGCTGCGGCGCAGGCCGAGCTCGCGCTGCTGGAGCAGCGGCGCGGGGAAGAGGCTGCGCTGGTCGAACGCATCGTCGCGCTGCGCAAGCTGCTGTCGCCCGCGGCGGTGCCGGTGCAAGCCGACGTCGAAAGCGGCGGCGAGGACATGCCGGAAGATCTGCCTGCCGCATCGGAGAGATCGCCCGAAGATATCCGCGCCGAACTCAACGAGGCACAAGACCAGCTCGTGCAGCTGCAGGGCGAGTCGCCGCTCATCCTCGCCGCCGTCGATGCGCAGGCCGTCGCCACCGTGGTCGCCGACTGGACCGGCATTCCCATCGGCCGCATGGTGCGCGACGACGCGCAGTCGGTGCTGAGGCTCGGCGAGATCCTGTCGGCCCGCGTGGTGGCGCAGTCCGATGCGCTGGAGACCATTTCTCGCCGCATCCGCACCGCACGCGCGCGGCTGGACAACCCCAACAAGCCGGTCGGCGTGTTCCTGCTGTGCGGCCCGTCGGGCGTGGGCAAGACCGAGACCGCGCTTGCGCTGTCGGAGGCGCTGTACGGCGGCGAGCAGAACCTCGTCACCATCAACATGAGCGAGTTCCAGGAGTCGCACACCGTCTCCACGCTCAAGGGCGCACCGCCCGGCTACGTGGGCTACGGCGAAGGCGGCGTGCTCACCGAGGCCGTGCGCCGCAGGCCCTACAGCGTGGTGCTGCTCGACGAGATCGAGAAGGCGCACCCCGACGTGCACGAGATCTTCTTCCAGGTCTTCGACAAGGGCTGGATGGAAGACGGCGAGGGCCGCCACATCGACTTTCGCAACACCGTGATCATCATGACGTCGAACGTCGGCACCGACCTCGTCATGCAGCTGTGCGAAGACCCGACGCTTCGCCCCGACCCCGAGCCGCTGGCGGCTGCACTGCGCGAGCCGTTGCTGAAAGTGTTCGCGCCCGCGCTGCTGGGGCGGCTGGTGGTCGTGCCCTACTACCCGCTGCAGGCCGACGCGCTGCACCGGATCATCCGCCTGCAGCTGGACCGCATCGCGGCGCGCCTGCAGGCCAACCACGGCATTGCATTGGCTTACAACGACAGCGCCGTGGCGCTTGTCGCACGCCGCTGCACGGCCATAGAGTCGGGTGGTCGGATGATCGACGCGATCCTCACGCACACCATCCTTCCGCGATTGAGCGAGGAAGTCATCGGCGCCACGGTCAGTGCGCGCAAGCTCGCCGGCGTCCAGCTGGGCGCGGCGGGCGACGACTTCCAGTACGAATTTTCTGAACGCCCCGCGCAGTAGCGTAGACAAAGGGAGAGCCGCATGGACAGAGTCGTCAAGGCCCACACACCGCTCGCAGAAGACCAGCTGCTGTTTCGCTCGATGCACGGCAGCGAAGGGCTGTCGCAGCTGTTCGAGTTCGAGGTCGACCTGCTGAGTCCGAACACCTCCGTCGACATGAAGGCGCTGCTGGGCAAGCCGCTCGCGCTCGAGATCCAGACGCTGAACGGCTCGCCGCGCTACCTCAACGGCCAGATCACGCGCTTCACCATGATTGGCCGCGAGGGCGGCTCCTCGCGCTACATCGTGTACCGCGCCTCGGTGAAGCCCTGGCTCTGGTACCTCACGCGCACCAGCGACTGCAAGATCTTCCAGAACAAGTCGGTGGTCGAGATCCTCGAAGAGGTGCTGGGCGAGTACGGCTTCGCCTTCGAGAAGAAGCTCAGCGCCTCGTACCGCCAGTGGGAGTACTGCGTGCAGTACCAGGAGACCGACTTCGCCTTCGTGAGCCGGCTCATGGAGCACGAGGGCATCTACTACTACTTCAAGCACGAGAAGAACCAGCACACGCTGGTGCTGGCCGACGACATGGGCGCGCACGACACGCTGCCCGGCTACCCGAAGATCGGCTACCTCGCGAGCGACCGCACGGCAGACCCTGGCCGCGAAGTGATCGACCAGTGGGAGGTCACCGAGGAGATCCGCCCCGGCACCTACGTTGTCGACGACTTCGATTTCAAGAAGCCCAAGGCCGACCTGCTCACCACGCGCAGCCAGCCGCGCGGCAACGACCATGGCCGCTACGAGATGTATGAGTGGATGGGCGGCTACAGCGACGCGGGACAGGGCGAGCACTATGCGCGCATCCGCCTGGAGGAAGCGCAGGCCCAGGCCGAGGTGGACATCGGCCACACCAACGTGCGCGGCATGGCGCCCGGCTACCGCTTCACCATGCAGAACGCACCGCGCAACGAGGACAACCGCGAGTACCTGGTCGTCTCGGTGACCTACAGCCTGCGCGAAGGCGGCTACGCCAGCGGTGGCCTGGAGGGCGAATACAGCTTCGATTTCGGCGTGCAGCCCACCTCGTTCCCGTTCCGCGCGCGGCGCGTCACGCGCGTGCCCAGGACGCTGGGCCCCCAGACCGCCACCGTCGTCGGCCCGCCCGGCGAGGACATCTGGATCGACAAGTACGGCCGCGTGAAGGTGCAGTTCCGCTGGGACCGCTACGGCCAGCGCAACGAGGACAGTTCGTGCTGGGTGCGCGTGTCGAGCGCGTGGGCCGGCTCCAACTTCGGCGCGGTGAACCATCCGCGCGTGGGGCAGGAGGTCATCGTCGATTTCATCGCCGGTTGCCCCGACCGGCCGATCATCATCGGCCGCGTGTACAACGCCGACCAGATGCCGCCGCTGGAATTGCCGGCCAAGGCCACGGTCAGCGGCTTCATCAGCCGCACCATCAAGGGCGACGGCGAACTGGCCAACCATTTCATCATCGACGACGACCCGGGGTGCGAGTCGATCAAGATCCATGCGCAGAAGGACTTCACGATCGAGGTGGAAGCTGACGAGACGCACACGGTGGAAGGCAATCGCACGACCACTGTCGAGGGGCACGAGTCCGCCACCTACAAGACCGGCGAAGAGCGCCACATCCAGGCGGGTGCACTGGAAACCATCGACGGTGGAGAGGAGCGCCATGTGACAGGGGGGGCGTTCGAGACTGTCTCGGGCGGCGAGCTGCGCATGGTCTCGGACGGTGCGATGGAGATCGTGACGGGCGGCCAGGGGCGCATCGTGGTCGGTGGGCAGGACGAGGTGATCTTCGGCCACATGACCGAGACCGTGCTCGGCCCGGTGAGCGAGCTGACCATCGGGCCAGTCACCGACATCACGGTTGGCCCAGAGATCGAGATGATCGTGGGGCCGTCGATCGAACTGACCACAGGGCTCAACGTCGACATCATGGGTTCGTCATTGCTCGAAGGCGTTGCCGGCTCACATCTGTCCTTCGTCGACGGTGCCTATCACGGCGAGGCTAGCACTGTCCACATTGAAGCCACCGGCGGCAACGTCGATATCGTGGCATCGGGCGATGTGCGCATCGAGGGCGACAACGTCAAGCGCATCAACCGCACCAAAGTCTGGGATACCGCACCGCAGCGCGAAACCTACACCGACGGATTGAACTATGGAGAGAACGGAACTCTGGAAATCCATTCGAACGTTGCGAAGTTCTTTAACGGTTTTCAGGGCTCGATGATGGGCGCCCAGCTGTCCTATGCGGGCGGCAAGCTCGACTACTACGGGATATCGCTGGCTTTCGGCATCTTCACCACCACTCAGACTGCTGTTCACCTCGGCAACAAGGGTTTCGAGATGTGGTCGAGCTTCAAGATCTTCAACTAGGCCTTGTGCCGGAGTGACAAGGAGACAGATGCCTGGAGGCGTGTTTGGCTGGCTGGTGCTGGCCTTGCTGTGCACGGTGGCGGTGCTGGTGCTGCAGCGGGTCATCGTGCACGTGGCGTCGGGCGAATCGAAGGCCGGGCGTATTCTGGCCACCGGTCAGCCCGCGATCGCGGTGGTGCTCGACGCGCACGATACGGGTCGCCGCGTCGATGCCATCTTCGTGCTGACCCGGTTGCGCCTGCGGGTGCAGTCCAGCGAACGGCTCGCGCCCTTCGATGCCGAGGTCACCGTGCCGATCAGTCGCGTCAAACTGGCCGAGTTCGCGGCTGGTCGAGCGATCCGTGTGCGTGTGGACCCGGACACGCGCGAAGTCGCGATTGATCAGGAGCGTCAATGATGCACGTGCTGTGGCTGTGCACGCGCGCAAGGGGTGAGGGCGCGACATGAAGTTTGCCAAGCCGAGCCGGCTCAGCCTGCTTCAGCGCCCCTATCGCTGGGAGGGCAAGGACCGCCTGGGTGTGTCGGTGCTCGGGCTCATCAGCCTCGGGCCTGAGCCTCGGCTGCATGCGGACCCGGAACTCTGGAAGCTGGCCACCGAGCAGATAGGCCCGGGCAATGTGCTTGACCTGGCCATACCCAAGCGCGTGCCCGAATGGTTGTTGAGCGGCAATGCGTACACCGCGCACCAGCACGACAAGACCGCCTGCGCGGTGCAGGTGCGTATCGGCGGCCTGCAGAAGTCGCTCACCGTGTTCGGGGACCGGTACTGGCTCGGCAGCCGCGCCACCGAGCCCCGGGCCTTCGAACATATGCCGCTCGATTGGGCCCATGCCTACGGTGGGCCCATGGTGGCTGAGAATCCGCTGGGCATCGGCAGCCAGGATGAATTGATCAACGGTGTTGCCACGCGGCGCCTTCCCCACATTGAATCGCCGACATCGCGCATGGCCGCGCGTGGCCAGCACATCGAGCCGGCCGGCTTCGGCGCCATGCCGCCCGACTGGCTGCAGCGCCTGCGTCTGGTCGGCAGCGACTACGGGCAGGCGTGGCTGGAGCAGCATTACCCCGGATTCGCGAAAGACATGGATTGGCGCTACTTCAATGCCGCGGCGGCCGATCAACGTTGGGAGGGCGCGAGCGAGATTCCTGCGACCGCAAGCTACGAACTCTGGAACATGCACCCGAGCGAGCCCGTGCTGAGCGGGCGGCTGCCCGCTTGGCAAGCCCGTTGCTTTGCCAGTCGGCAGCTTGACGGTGAAGCGCTGGAGGAGGCCGCGATGCGGCTGACCACTGTCTGGTTCTTTCCGCACATGGAGCGGGCCATCCTGATCTGGCACGGTGCTTTCGACATCGCCGAAGACGACGGGGCTGATGTCAGGCACCTGATGCCCGCGCTCGAATGGGCGGACGCGCCGCGTCCGCTCGCACACTATCAGTCGGTGTTGAAGGTCCGGCTCGATCCCTCGAAGGCGGTCCTGGCGTTGCGCGATGCTGACCTGATGCCGCGCGAAGTCATGGCGCCTTGGGCCGCCGAGCAACTGCCCGACCTGATGGCGCGGCCGATGGTGCGCAACCTCCATGCAGGCCGGCAACGCCACCACGAAAACCAGCGGGCAGAGCTGCTGCGTCGCGGGCTCGATCCCTCGAAATACATGCCCGAGCAGCCGGACCTGCAGCCTCCGCGCTCCTTCGATGAGTTGCCCGAGTACAGCGAGCGGCTGGAGCAACAGTTCAAGGCCATGCAAGACGAGTTGCACGGCCGAAACGGGCAGGCGGCGCCAGCAGGCGCCGCATCCACGCCGGCACCGGCGCGCAAGCCGTTCGACGCCGACCGGCTGCAAGCAGAACTCCAACGCATGAAGAGCGAATTCGAGCGCAAGGCTGCCGAACGCCAGGCGAGCGGGAAACCTGCGCAAAACCGCATCGACCCCGAGGAGGCCATGCGCCGTTTCGACCGGATCGATCAGACCGATCCCCGTCTGCAGAAGAGGGCGCCGACCACGTCGGAGGACGCCCAGGCTGCAGCGGAGGACCGCGAGCGCAGGCGCGCGTTGATGTATCAGGGGCACCTCTACACCGCGCATTTACTCGATCCCGCGCCGGTCGCATCGAGTTTCCGGTCGGCCAAGCTGCGGCGCCGCCTGGCGCAAGCCGCGCCGCAACAGCGCCACTTCGCGCGCATGAACCTCGCAGGCGTCGACCTGTCGGAGATGGATCTGCGGGGGGCCGATTTTTCGGGCGCCAACCTCGAAGACGCCAATCTGGTGAGTGCGCGACTCGACGGCTGCAACTTCTCCAACGCCGTGCTGGCGCGTGCGCGGCTCGCAGGCGCCAGCCTGGTCGGCGCGCGGCTGGACCACACCAACCTGGGCGCGGCACAGTGTGACGGGACCGATTTCTCGGAGGCCCACCTTAGCCATGCTCTGTGCGAGAAGGCGGTGTTCGCGCGCTGCCTTTTCGTCGGGGCGCATCTGGCGTACTGCGATCTGCGCGAAAGCCGATGGCTGCAGTGTGATCTGCGCAAGTCGCACTGGCACGAGGTCACCATGATCGAGCTGAGCCTGGAAGACCTGGTGTACGAAGAGGCCGATCTGCTGCGTACCAGCTGGATCCAATGCAGCCTTGCGGGCGTCTCCTTCGCGCGCGCTCGCCTGCAGAGCTGCAGTTTCGTGACGGCGCGTGCGGACCAGGGCCTTGATTTCACCGACGCGTCGCTCATCGGCTGCAGCGTGGTGCTGGAGAGTCACATGGCCGGCGCCGTGTTTCGCGGCGCGATGTTGAAGCGCTGCGGGCTGCGCGGCACGCGTTTCGAGGCGGCGGATTTCACTGATGCGTGCCTCGAGAACTGCGACTTCTCCGAGTGTGACTTGCGCCGCGCGCAGCTGGAGCGCGCGATCGGCGCCGACAGCCTGTTCATCCGGACCGATCTGGGTGCTGCGTCGCTGCGTGATGCCAACCTCATGGACGCGAACCTGTCCAAGGCCGACTTGCGGCTGGCCGACCTGTCGGAGGCCAACCTTTTCCGTGCCGATGTCTCGCAGGCGCGGATCGACCTCACCACCCAGTTGGACGGAGCCTACACGCAAGATGCCAAGATCCGGCCCGTGCGGCGAGCGGAGCCCGGCGGATGACGCGCGATGAACTGCTGGACAGAATTCGCCATGGAACCCCGGTGATGAACCTTGACTGCAAAGGCTGGGACTTCAACGGCATTGACCTGTCGGGTGCCATCTTCGAGCGCGTGAACCTCAGCGGCGCCTCGCTGGTGGGCGCGCGCATGGAAGACAGTCAACTGGTCCATTGTCAGCTGGCCCAGGCCGATCTCTCGGGGGCTGTGCTCAATGACACCCGTTTTCACCGCTGCAACCTCTCGCAGGCACGCCTGCCCGAGGCGCAGCTCGAGCGCACAGTCTTTGCCGAGGTCGCCCTGCCGCAGGCGCAGCTGGCAGGTGCCCACCTTGTGCGCACGGCGTTCCATCAGTGCGACCTGGGTGACACCGATTGGCGCGTGGGCCATTGCGAGCATGTGGCGCTTGTCGAGTCGCGGCTGGAACGCACGGACTGCCGTGGTGTGGCCATGCGGTCCACTGTCTTCATGAAGGTCGACCTGCGCTCAGCGCACCTCGCAGGTGTGGCGGGGGAGAGCACGATGTTTGTCGAATGCGACTTCAGCGGACAGCGGCTCGCGGGGCAGCACTTCGAACGCTGTCAGTTCGTCGACAACCGCATGGACGGCGTGGACCTGTCGGGTGCTGTGCTGACGCAGAGCCTGTTCACAGGGGCCTCGTTGTGCAAGGCCAACCTGAGTGGTGCGCAGGCCATGCACGCGGTGTTCTCCGAGGCCGATCTGCGCGACGCGGTATGTGTGAGCGCGCGCCTGGAGCGATCGATCTGGGCCGAAGCGAAGCTGCAAGCGGCCGACTTCAGTGATGCCGTGCTGACACTGGGCGCCTTTCATCAGGCGCAGTGCAGGGGAACCCGTTTCGCGCGAGCCCAGCTGCAGGATGCTGATTTTTCCTTTGCGGACTTGAGTCAGGCCGATCTGCGAGGGGCCAGCTTCCTGCGGACCCGCATGCATGGCGCGACCCAGAACGAAGCCCGATTTTCGGCGCGCACCGGCATCATCGAAAACGATCCGCAGGCGCAAAAAGCCCAGGCGTGGTCCGCCGCGCGCCGCCGCGGGCCATGAGAAACCCCACCTTTCCTTGACTTCAACTCCAGAGGAATCACCATGAGCGTCGTCTCGTTTCCCAAGGTTTTCAAAGAGGATCAACCCGTTCATCTGCTCGGGACAATGACCGGGCAGACGCCCGACGGGCTGATCGGCGTGGAAGACGAACAAGGTGGCGCCTGGCTGTGCCGGCGCGCGGCGAGCTGTCTGCTCAAACCCGAGGTGGGCGATACGGTCTTGCTCTCCGGCCCCGATCGCTTGCGGGCTTACCTCATCGCGGTGATCGAGCAGGCAGACGCCTCCTCAAGCCGCATCGAAGCCGCCGGCGACCTCACGCTAGCCAGCACCGGCCCCGGCCGCGTCTCCATCCGCAGCGCTACCGCGCTGACTCTTGAAAGCGCGGACACGCTGATGCTCAAGGCGGAACAGGGCGACTGCGAATTGGGGCAACTGCAGTTCCATGCGCGTTCGGCCGATGCCGCCATCGGACATCTGCGCCTGGTGGGCAAGGTGTTCGAAACGATGGCCGACCGCGTCGTGCAAATGGCGCGCAATGCACTGCGGCTGGTGGACGACACGGAGCGCGTGCGCGTGGGCCATCTGGATCAGGAGGCGACACACACCCTGCGCATGCACGGCTGCCATACCGTCGTCACGGCCAGGGACGTCGTGAAGGTCGATGCCGGCCAGATTCATCTGGGCTGAATGCGTACCCCCGCGCGCAACACAAGGAGACCCCTATGCAAGGAAACTGTCAACTCGGTGGGATGGACCTAGGCATCGTCGATGTCTGCAAAACCCCGGCCCCCACGCCCTTCGTGAATGTGGGACTCGGATTCATGGCGAGGCCCAATGTCAGGCGGACGCATTTGACGATGATGCCGGCCCACAACATGGGGACCACCATTACCAAAACGCTGGGAGATCAGCCTGGCGTGCTTGGGGGCATCATTTCGCAGACATTCATGGACCAGTCGCGTCATATTTTCGGCGCGCCCAAGGTGGTCATCGAAGGCATGCTGGCCACGCGACTGACCAGTCCCACGCTGCAGAACCGCTGCAACATCATCGGCCTTCGGCTGGGGCCCAGCCAGCTCACGACCCTGATGTTCTGAGTCGGCTTTCCGCGCGAAAAGCCTCGCGCTCCTACCCGGCCCCGGCTGCCAATGTGACCTGTTGCGGCGCGCCTACCCATACGGCGAGTGCGGAGTAGTTGTCACCGGACTCCTCACCGCCCCGGGTTTCGGCTGCGCGGCGCAACAGCGCGAGCCATTCCTCGGCGCTTGCCGCGAGCTGCAAGCAGCGCTCCATCACCGGTTGCGAGAGGCGTTGCCACAAGCCGTCGGTGCACAGCAGGAAGGCATCGCCGTCGGCCAGCGTCTGCACAGGTGACAGTGCCGGGACGAGTTCATGGCGTGCGCCGAGCGCGCGATAGAGCAGGTTGCTCGCCACCAGCGGGCCGGTCTGTGCGGCGGTGTTGGCGTGGCCGGCACGACGCGCGAGGCTGTGGTCTTCGGTCTGGTCGATCACCAGACCGCGGCGATAGCGGTAAAGGCGACTGTCGCCCGCGTGTGCCCAGCGTGCTTGGCTGGTGTCGCGATCGATGAACAGCGCGACCACGGTGGCACTCATCTTGTGCTGCGCTGTGAGTTCGCGTTGTTTGGCGAGGATGGCTGAGTTGGCGCCGTTCACATAGCGCTGTATGGCGTCATCGGTGATCGAGGGGACATCGACAGCCGCATTGAGCATCGTGTCGACGGCGGTACGTGCTGCCAGCTCGCCGCCCGCAGTGCCGCCGACACCGTCGCTCACCACGAAGCAGGCGAAATGGTCGTCGACGTGATAACCGATGGCATCCTGGTTGCCGCTGCGCTCGCCCACGCAGGAGAACTGCGAGGTCGAGATGGGCACGGCGAAGGCGCGGGTGGCTTCAGGCACGGCGCGCCTCCTTCAGGCGTTCCATCTCCCGGTCGTAGGCCTGCTGGAACGCGCGGCCGAAGACGGCCTGGAAGTCGTCCTCGACGGCGGCGGTGGTGTTGGCGTGCAGCTGCTTCAGCTGGCGCCACAGCCGCGCTTCGCGCCCGCCGGGCAGCAGCTTCTCGCCGAGGCCGCCGTCGTGCGGCGTGGCCTTGTCGAGCGCGCCGGGGTCGAAGCGGTGCAGCAGCGTGAGCAGCGCGGCGCGCATGCCGGCCACCATGCCGAGCTGGTGCGACTGCAGGTCGCCCAGCGCATCGTGCACGGCGGCCTCCGGTGTGAGAAAGCCGGGCATGCGTGCCCCGAACATCTGCATCAGCACGGCGCGGCCGTTGGGCAGGATCTTGAAGGGGTTGTTCTCTTCGTCCACGATCATGGTGATCTCGGCGCGCACTTCGCGCTTGAGCATCGCGCGCGACGACAGCAGTTCGATGGTGCCGTCAGTGAAGGCGCGCATCAGCCGGCCGAGGTGCCGCATCGCCTCGGCATCGAGCGGCTGCTGGCCCGCGACCTCGGGCACGCCGGCGCCTTCGAGAAAGGCCTTGAACAGGTCGTCGCCGGACGAGGGCGCGCTCGGTGATGCCGGTGCCGGCGCGGGTGCAGGTGACGGGACTGCAGCCACTGGCAGAGACGGCGCAGCCGCCGCCTCGGGCAGGGCAGGCGCCGGTGCGACAACGACGGGCTCCTCCATCGGTGCAGCTTTTTCAACAGGCGCCGGCGTGGCGATCGAAGGCGTGATCGAAGGCGCGATCGCCACGGGCTGCGGCGGATTGAACTGCGACGTCATCTCGCGCGCATGGTTCGCGAGGCTGTGGCCCGAAGCGGCCGGTGGCCGCGCGATCAGGTCCATGGCCGGATGCACGTTGTCGAGCGGGTTCTCCTGCGTCAGCGCCGTGGGGCGCGGGTCGGACAGCGGCGACGGCGCATCGCGGTCTTCGGCGAAGAAGGAGAGCGGGTCCATGCTCCGCTTGAGCGCGAGGTCGGACAGACCCTGCGTGGCCTGCGGGTCCAGTTCGGCGAGCGGGTCGACCGGGTTGCGCTGCGCCTGCGAGGGCAGGGCGAAGGGCTCGTGCGCGAGCGGGTCCGGCATCGGCGCGGCTGCATCGTCGGTGCGGCGCGGTGCGTTGGCGAGGATGGTGTCCCAATCGGCGGCCGACGGCATCTGCGCGGACAGTGGTGTGGTCGTGGAGGTCGCCGCAACGAGCGGCGACAACGGCGGTGCTGGTGGCGGCGATGGCGGTGGTGCGGGTACCGATGCGGGCGCAGGCCTCGGCATCGCCACCGTCGGTTCATGCGGTGCATCGCCGATGGGCAGCGTGCCTTCGCCGAACAGGTCCGCGAAGACATCGGAAGCAGGCGACGCGGTCGGCAGCAGCGCGCTGATCGAAGGGGCCGCGGCGAGATTCGGAGTAGACGGCGCGGCAGACACCGGCAGCGAAGGCGGCGGCTCCGTGATCGGTGCGACAGGCGGCTCGGTGAGCGGTTCGGTGACGGGCGCTTCGACGATCGCGCGCGGCGGCGCCTGTTGCGCATTCGCTGCTTCGAGCACGTAGCTGCCGATGGTCACGCGGTCGCCTTCCGCGACGCGCGATTCTTCTTCATGGCGCAAGGTGCGCCCGTTCACGCTGATCGGCAACACCGCGCTCATGTTGCGGACCACGGCCGCGCCGTCGTCGTCGAAGCGCACGGTGGCTTGCAGGCGCGAGATCTGCCGGTGTTCGTCGGGCAGCACGAGGTGGTTGTCGGGGCTGCGGCCGATGGTGCCGCCCGGGGCTGCGAGCAGGGCCGAAGGCCCCGAGGCCGTGGGCATGCCGCCGTGTTCAATCACTGTCCAGCGCATGGCGTCTCCATGTTCGTCGCGGGGTGGGCGAGCATGCCCGGGCGTGGCCGTGGCCGGCCGCGTGTCATCCGCGCTTCATCTTCTTCGCGGCCTCGAACGCGGGGCCCCACACGGGGTGGGTGCGTTCCGCGACATTCAGGTCGAAGCTCGGGAACACATCGAGGATCTTGCGGAATTGCGTACGGCACTCCGCGATCTGGTTGTTCACGCAGTAGCTGAAGGCTTCGAGCTTCAGCGCAGCGAGTCGCGTGGCGGGCTCGGCCCCGTCGAACACCGACACGCCGCCGCTCTTCAGTGTGGAGATGGCCTTGGCGTAGTCGCCCGCCTCGTAGGCCTGTTGCGCACGTTCAAGCGTGGTGCGCGCCACTTGCTGGCTCAGGCGTTCGGGTTGCTGCGATGCATCCGGGGTGCTCTGGCAGCCGCTCAACAGCGCAAGCATGAAGGCAAAAGACAGAACAGGCAGGCAGGACTTCAATCTTTTCTCCTACTTCGCGAGAGGCAATGCGTGAGAGAGGGTGTGCTGTGCATCGTGATGCAACAGCACGCAATGCACACCGTGCGCGTGCATGGTTTCGATAATATAGATCGCGAAGCTTTCAGGGAGATCTCATGCATCGACGGACCTTGATTCAAGGCGCATTGGCAACGTCTCCGTTGCTTGCAGGCCTCGCGGGTTGTGCATCGACAGCCAAGTCGATGCCCACGCCCTACGCCATCACCGTGCGCATCGACGACGGCGTGAACCCCGACGGACGCGGACAGGCCGCACCCATCCTGGTGAAGGTCTTCGAACTGAAATCTTCCGGCAACTTCGAGACGGCAGACTACTTTGCGTTGCAGGACCGTGATCGTGAAACGCTGATGACGGAACTGGTGAATGCAGACCAGGCCATCATGCGCAGCGGCGAGGAACGCGTGTTCAAGCGAGAGGCCGGGCTCGACTCGCGCGCCATCGGTGTCATCGCCGGTTATCGCAAGCTGGAAGCGGCTCGGTGGCGCATCGTGCTGCCGCTGAAGGAACCCAAACAAACGAATCTTTACAAGGTGTGGCAGTTTTCTCCGAGCGAGCAGAGCGTGCGCATCGCGGTACGTAAGAGCGGACTGGAACTGCTACCAAGTCGTTAAGTTCCTGTGCGCGCTAATACAAAAGTGCAGCGCATAAGTCTTTGAAAAGACATGTGAAACGCAAGAGTCGACGTGTAGCATCAGACGCGAAAGAAGATCGAGCGGGGAGCCGCTGAACAGCGCATTCCCCGCCTCCGTGTGAGCACTCCAGGAGGTTCTTTGGTGACAGTTCGCAACGCGGGCGTGGCCGGTCATGGCGCCCAACCTCAGGCATTGGCGAATCGTGTGGTGTGGTCCGAAGGCATGTACCTGCGGCCCCAGCACTTCCAGCAGATGGAGCGCTATGTCGAGCAGTACGTCACTCGCCGTACCGCGGGCCTGCAAGGTGCCTACTGGGGATGGCTGCATCTGGACATCGACCGCGATGCCTTCGCGCTGGGCCGCGTGTCGCTGCTCGGCGGCGCGGGCGTGCTGCCCGACGGCACGCCGTTCTCGTTCGGCCTCGAAGACGCGCCGATGCCTTTCGACGTGCCCACCGATCTCACAGACGAACTCATCGTGCTCGCGCTGCCCTTACGCCGGCCCGGCAGCGAAGAGGTGATCTTCTCGGAAGACGAAGGCTCGGCCGCACGCTTCGGCGTGGTCGAACGCGAAGTGGCCGACGGGAATGCGGTCGCGCTCGGCCCGGCGGTGCTGCAGCTGGCCAGACCGCGCCTGCGGCTGGCGCGGGCCTCGTCGCTCACGGCCGAGTGGCAGGCCATCGGTGCGGTGCGCGTGATCGAGCGGCGTACCGACCACAAGCTGGTGGTCGACGCGAACTACATTCCGCCGGTGCTCGACGCCTCGGCGCATCCGATGCTGCGCAGCATGACGGCCGAGCTGCATGGCCTGCTCACGCAGCGTTCCGAGGCGCTGGCCTCGCGGCTGTCGCAGCCGGGGCGGGGCGGCGTGAGCGAGGTCTCCGACTTCCTGCTGCTGGAGCTGGTCAACCGCTACCTCGCGCTCACATGGCATGCGCAGCAGGCGGTGCAGGTGCACCCTGAGACGCTCTTCGTCGACTGGCTCAAGCTGGCCTGCGACCTGGCCACGCACACCTCGCCCACGCGCCGTCCGGTGGTCTGGCCGGTGTACGACCACGACAACCTCAACGAGAGCATCCGTCCGCTGATGGAAGAGCTGCGGCGTTCGCTGTCGGCCGTGCTCGAGCAGAGCGCGATCGCCATCGAACTGGAAGAGCGCAGCCACGGCGTGCGCGTGGGCCGCATGCCCGACCCGGTGCTGGTGCGCAACGCGGCCTTCGTGCTCGCGGTGCATGCCGACCTGCCGGCCGACGCGGTGCAGCAGCGCTTTCCCACGCAGGTCAAGATCGGTTCGGTCGAGCGCATCCGCGACCTCGTGCAGCTGCAGCTGCCCGGCGTGGTGGTGCGCTCGCTGCCGGTGGCGCCGCGGCAGATCCCGTACCACGCGGGCTATCACTACTTCGAACTCGACAAGGGCGGCGACATGTGGCGCCAGCTCGAGAAATCGGGCGGCGTCGCCATGCACCTGGCGGGCGACTTTCCGGGGCTCGCGATGGAGTTCTGGGCCATCCGTCCGTGAGGGACCCTATGAACGGTGCCAATGACATGGCCGTGGGCCCGGGCGGTTTCGTGCCGCCCAATCCGGGCGGCGGCACGAACACCGGCAGCGGCGCGGGGCCGCTGCCATCGCAACCCCAGCCCGATGCCTTCACCGCGTGGCACGACGCGCGGCGCCCGCATGCGGGCGACACGGCGCTGGCGGGCAACAACCCGCTGGTGGCCGCGGCCAATCCGCTGCTCGACCTGATCCCGCAGATCCGCGCCACCGGCCACCACCCCGCGCCCGCGCAGTTGCGCGAGCATCTCGTGGACGAGGTGCGGCGCTTCGAGACGCGCGCGCAGCAGGCCGGCATCGCGCCCGAGGTCATCATCGGCGCGCGCTACTGCCTGTGCACCGCGGTCGACGAGGCCGCCGCACTCACGCCGTGGGGCGGCAGCATCTGGTCGTCGCAGAGCCTGCTCGTGATGTTCCACAACGAGACCTGGGGCGGCGAGAAGTTCTTCCAGCTGCTGTCGCGCCTGGTGCAGAACCCGCAGCAGCACCTGCACCTCATCGAGCTCATCTACTTCTGCCTGGCCATGGGCTTCGAGGGGCGCTTTCGCGTCATCGACAACGGCCGCTCGCAGCTCGAGACGCTCAAGCAGCGGCTGCTGCAGATCATCCGGCAGGCGCGTGGCGAGATTGCCGTGCCGCTGTCGCCGCACTGGCAGGACGCGAGCGCGCCGGTGCGTCGCACGCGCCACTGGCTGCCGGTGTGGGCCGTAGGTGCGGTGGCGGCGGTGTTGCTGCTGCTGGTGTTCGCCGTGTTCACCTTCAACCTCGCCGGCCATTCCGACGGTGCGTTCTCGGCCGTGAGCGCGGTGCGCCTGCCGCAGACGCAGCGCGCGGTGGCGGTGCCCGCGGCGCAGCCGCGCCTGCAGCGCTTTCTCGAGCCCGAGATCCGCGACGGCCTGCTGACCGTGCGCGACGAAGCCGACCGCAGCGTGGTGGTGCTGCGCGGCGACGGCCTGTTCGCCTCGGGCTCCGACCGCGTGCTCGACCGCTACGCCCCGGTGCTTTCGCGCGTGGCCGATGCGCTCAATGCCGTGGAAGGCAACGTGCTCATCAGCGGCTTCAGCGACGACCAGCCGATCCGCAGCGTGCGCTTCCCGTCCAACTGGCAGCTCTCGCAGGCGCGCGCCGATGCGGTGAAGGCCATGATCGCCACGCGCCTGGCACGGCCCGAGCGGCTGCGCGCCGAAGGCCGTGGCGATGCCGACCCGCTGGTGCCCAACGACTCGGCCGCCAACCGCGCGCGCAACCGGCGCGTCGAGGTCACGCTGCTGGTGGCGCCGGTGGCGGGCGTGCCCGTGCCGGGGTCCGCGCCGCAACCGCAGCAGCAACCCTCGCAGGGAGGAACACGCTGATGTTGCGCGCGCTCTTCCGCTTTCTCATCAGCCGCGACCTCTGGGTCCTCCTCGGGCTGATCGCCCTCGCGTTCCTGATCTGGGTCATCGGCCCGGTGATTGCCGTGGGTCGCTACCGGCCGTTCGAAAGCGAGCTGGTGCGCATCGTGGTCATCGCGCTGATGTTCGGCGTGTGGCTGCTGCGCGTGGCCTATCGCAAGTGGCGCGAGCGCCGCCTGAATGCGCAGTTGCTGAACCAGTTGCGCACGCCGTCGCCCAAGGCGAAGGAAGCCCGGCCTGAAGAAGCCCCCGAGATCAAGGAGCTGCACAGCGGCTTCGCCGACGCGACCGCAGTGCTGAAGAACATGCGCTTCGGCCCGGGCCCCGGCGGCAAGGCGGCCGGGCGCCTGGCGCTGTTCGACCGGCAGTACCTGTACCAGCTGCCCTGGTACATCTTCATCGGCGCGCCGGGCTCCGGCAAGACCACGGCGCTGGTCAACTCCGACCTCGACTTTCCGCTGGCCGACCAGCTGGGCAAGGCGGCGGTGCGCGGCATCGGCGGCACGCGCAACTGCGACTGGTGGTTCACCAACGAGGCCGTGCTCATCGACACGGCGGGGCGCTACACCACGCACGAGAGCCATCGCGAGACCGACGAGGGCGAGTGGAAGGGCTTCATCGAGCTGCTCAAGAAGTTCCGCCCGCGCCAGCCGATCAACGGCGCGATCCTCACCATCAGCATCGCCGACCTGCCGTTGGCCGACGACGCGCAGCGCGCGCGCCACGCGATGGCGCTGCGCAAGCGGCTGCTCGAGTTGCGCAGCGACCTGGGCATCAACTTCCCGGTGTATGTGCTGGTCACCAAGACCGACCTGCTGGCCGGCTTCAACGAGTACTTCGGCTCGCTGGGCCGCGCCGAGCGCCAGCAGGTGTGGGGCTTCACCTTTCCCATCGAAGGCAACCCCGCCGACCCGGCCAAGGGCGACCTGCGCGAGCGCTTCCACCAGGAATACAAGCTGCTGCACCAGCGCCTGGACGAGCGCCTGCCCGAGCTGATGGCGACCGAGCCCGACCCGATGCGGCGCGCACAGGCCTACCTGCTGCCGCAGCAGTTCGCGAGCTTCGAGGACATCCTGGGCACCTTCCTGGCCGACGTGTTCAATCCGTCGAAGTTCGAGACCGCGCCGCTGCTGCGCGGCGTGTACTTCACCAGCGGCACGCAGGAGGGCACGGCCTTCGACCGCGTGATGGGCGCCATCAAGCGCTATCTGCAGGTGAACGCGCCGCCCGCGCCGCCGCCGGGCCCGGGCAAGAGCTACTTCCTGAAAGAGCTGCTGCAGCAGGTGATCTTCCGCGACGCGGGCGTGGCCGGCACCAACCTGCGCTGGTACCGCCGCCGCCGCGCGATCGACCTCGCGGGCTACGCGCTGGTCGGCTTGCTGGCGGTGGTGCTGCTGGGTGCATGGACGAACAGCTGGCGCCACAACAAGGCCTACGTGGCCGAGGTCGACGGCAACGCCAAGGCCTTCAACAAGGCGGCCGCGCGCGGCGAGCTGCCGACGGTGGTCGATTCGAGCGGCGACATCGCCAGCTCGCTGCTCATCCTCGATCGCCTGCGCGACCTGCCCAAGTCCGCCGAGTTCGACATCGGCGATCCGCCCTTGGGCTACCGCTTCGGCCTGTACCAGGGCGAGAAGCTGCAGGCCGCCACCGACGGCGTGTACCAGCGCGCGCTGGAAACCGTGCTGTTGCCGCAGGCCGCGCAACGCGTCGAGCAGTCGCTGCGCGAAGCCGCGAAGATCGATGCCGAGTACAGCTACGAGGCGCTCAAGGCCTACCTCATGCTGTACGACGCCGAGCGTTACGACGCCGACTTCCTGCAGGCCTGGCTGCTGACCGACGTCGACCGCAAGATCGGTGCCTCGCTCACGCGCGAGCAGCGCACGAACCTCGAGGCGCACCTGAAGACGCTGTTCGCCGACCGCGTCGTGACCTCGCCCTTCGCCAAGGACGACAAGCTCATCGCGCAGACGCGCGAGCGCCTGGCCGGCGTGCCGCTGGCGCAGCGTTCGTATGCGCGGCTGCGCCGCATCCTCCTGCAGACCAGCACGCCCAATGCCTTCACCATCGCCGAGGCGGGCGGGGCGGAATCGGCGCTGGTGGTGCGGCGCGCCAGCGGCAAGCCGCTGACCGACGGCATTCCCACGTTGTTCACGTACCGCGGCTACTGGGACATCTTCGACAAGCGCATGGCCGAGACCACGCTGGCGCTGGAGCAGGAAGACCGCTGGGTGCTGCAGATCCGCGCCCCGGGCATGGCCGACATCACCTCGCGCGAGTTGCTGCTGCGCGAGGTGCGGCGCCTGTACCTCACCGACTACATCCGCATCTGGGACGAGTACCTGGCCGACATCCGGCTGGCCGAGAGCAAGTCGCTGCTGCAGAGCATCCAGATGACGCGGGTGCTCTCCACCGGCGAGTCGCCGATGTCGCGGCTGATCCGCGGCGCGGCGCGCGAGACCGACCTGCTGCGCAACCACGACGAGGCCGCGCGCAGCCTGCTCGACCAGGCGCAGAACCGCGTGACGAGCACGCGCGAGCGCATCGAGCAGCTCATCGGCCAGCCCGACGGCAGCCAGCGCCGCAACACCGCGCCCGACCGGCCCGAATCGCTGGTCGACAACCACTTCGCGCCGCTGCGCCGCATGGTGACCGCGCCCAAGGCCGGTGGGCAGACGCCGCTGGACCAGACGGCCGCGCTCATCAACGAGCTCTACACCTTCCTCACGGCCACCGACACTGCGCTGCGCAGCGGCAACATCCCGCCGTCGGGCGATGCGGTCACCAAGCTGCAGGCCGAGGCGGGGCGCCTGCCGGTGCCGTTCCAGGGCATGCTGAACGACCTCTCGGCCACTGCCTCGTCGAAGGCCGCGGCCGTGACGCGGCAGAACATCGGCCAGAACGCCGCCGCGACCATCGGGCAGTTCTGCCACCAGGCGATCGCCGGGCGCTATCCGTTTTCGCGCGGCTCCAACCGCGACGTGGCGGCGGGCGATTTCGCGCAGCTGTTCGCGCCGGGTGGGATGATGGACGACTTCTTCCAGAAGAACCTCGCCTCGCAGGTCGACACCTCGGTCAACCCGTGGACCTTCAAGCGCGGCGTGGACGGCAGCGCGTCGGGGCGCTCGGCATACCTCGATGCGTTCCAGAAGGCGCAGGCGATCCGCGACGTGTTCTTCTCGGGCATGGCGGGCGGGCGCACGCCGTCGTTCACGCTCGACATCCGGCCCGAGGACATGGACGCCGCGCTCACGCAGTTCACGCTCGACATCGACGGCCAGACGGTGCGCTACGCGCACGGCCCGCAGGCGCCCAGCAGCATCAAGTGGCCGGGGCCGCGCAACAGCAACCAGGTGCGGCTGCAGGTCACGGTCGCCAACGGCACGCCGGCCGGCGGCATCGTGACCGAAGGGCCGTGGGCGCTGCACCGGCTGTTCGACAAGGCCTCGATCTCGTCGGGGCGCACGCCCGAATCGTTCAATGCGACCTTCGACCTGCAGGGCAAGAAGGTGGTGCTCGCGGTGACGGCCAACAGCGTCTACAACCCGCTGCGGCTGTCGCAGATGACGGGCTTCTCGTGCCCCGGAAAGTCATAGGGGAAGCATCGGCATGAACAGCCCCCTTCCCTCGCACGCCTGGTCGCCCGTCGACGAGCAGATCGGCTGGTACGGCAAGCTGCCGGCGGCCGGCGACTTTCTCTACCGCCGCATGCCGCGCGAACTGCAGGCCTGGTGGGACCGCTGGATGCAGAACGGCCTGGGCAGCTTCAAGCGCTGGCCCGATGCGATGACGCGGCACTACGCGGTGGCGCCCGTGTGGAACTTCGCCATCCCGGCGACGCACGGCGTGAACGCGGTGCAGTTCGGCTGCATCGCGCCCAGCTGCGACCGCGTGGGCCGCTACTACCCGGCCTGCGTGACGCTGCAGGTGGACGCGGCCCGCTACCTGCCCGCCGTGCTCGAAGGCTCGGCCGCGTGGTACTGGCAGTGCGGCAGCGCGCTGCTGCAGGCGATCCGCCACGGCGTGGCGCCCGATCTCTTCGACAGCCAGGTGCTGGCCGCGGGGCGCACGGGCTTTCGCACGGCCAGCGGCGGTTCGGACGACATCCTCTCGATCCTCGGCGCGGCCGCCGGCCCGGGCGCCGGACATGCGGACGGCGCGCGCGGTGCCAGCGCGCAGCAGCGCCTGGGGTGGCCCGAACTGCCGCTGTGCTTCGACCCCTTCGGCGGCACCAGCTACTGGTGGACCAACCAGGCCGACGGCTCGCCGCTGCGCACCGCGGCGCACGGCGGGGGGCTCAACACACCGCTGTTTTCCCAGTTGTTTTCGCAAGGCCACGTGCCATGGGCATGACGCGCCCGATCCACCCGCAGGAAGAAAAATCCCATGACGACGCCCGGCAGCCCTAGCGTGACGCCCGACCCGCAGGAGGAACGCCCCCATCCGCTCGGCACCGGCCACCGGCTCGACGAGTTCGAGCTGCTGGAGGTCATCGGCGAAGGCGGCTTCGGCATCGTCTACCGCGCGTACGACCACTCGCTGCAGCGCGAGGTGGCGGTGAAGGAATACATGCCGTCGATGCTCGCGCGCCGCGTGGGCGACAACAGCGTGCACGTGCGCTCCGAGCGGCTCACGGCCACCTTCGCGGCCGGCCTGCGCAGCTTCATCAACGAGGCGCGCACGCTGGCGCAGTTCAGCCACCCGGCGCTGGTGCGGGTGCATCGCTTCTGGGAGGCGAACTCCACGGCCTACATGGCGATCCAGCTGTACAAGGGCCGCACGCTGCGCAAGCTCGCGGACAGCGAGCCGGGCACGCTGACCGAGCCCTGGCTGCTCGGCATGCTGGGCCCGCTGCTGGGCGCGCTCGACACGCTGCACCACAGCCAGTGCTTCCACCGCGACATCGCGCCCGACAACATCTTCATCCAGCAGCAGGACGACCGGCCCGTGCTGCTGGACTTCGGCGCCGCGCGCAAGTCGATCGCCGACCTCGTCGACGAGGTCGCGGTGATGGTGAAGTCGGGCTACTCGCCGATCGAGCAGTACGCCGACGACAACACGCTGCTGCAGGGCGCATGGACCGACCTCTATGCGCTCGGCGCCGTGCTGTACCGCGCGGTGACCGGACACCCGCCGCCCTCGGCCGTGGTGCGCAGCGTGCAGGACGCCTACGTGCCGCTGTCCTCGATGGACCGCGACGACCTGAGCCCGGCCTTCTGCGCGGCGGTGGACCATACGCTGGCCGTGCACAGCAAGGACCGCACGCAGACGGTGGCCGCCTTCGCGGCCGAGCTGGGGCTGGTGAAGCTGGGCGATATCTATGTGGGGCGCATGTCGGCGCCGGCCGTGGCGGTCGTGCCTGCTGTGCCGGTCCCGGCGCCTGTGCAGGAGGAGCCGCCCGCGCCACCTCCCGTGCCGGTGCCACCGCCGGAAGCGGCCTTGCCGCCGGCTGCGCCCGAGCCTGTAGAAGTGGCAGCTGCGCGCACACAGACGCCGCCGCCCGTCGCCCGCACGAAGAAGCCATCGAAGCGTTCACCCCTGTTCCTGGTGGGCGCGCTGGTGCTGGCGTTGTTCGCCGTGGGCGGCTGGATCGGCTGGCGCCTGACGGCGCACACGTCCGCCGATCCGGTGATCGCTGCCGCGCCGCCGCCCGGTGTGCCGATGTCCGATCCGGGCGCACCTCCGGCGGCGATGCCGCCGGGCGGGGCTGCGTCCGGCGCTGCCGTGGTGGTCCCGCCGGCGTCCGCGCCTTCCGCGTCGGCCAGCGCCCCGCTGAGTCCGCTCGACAACGTGCCGGTCGCTGCCGCGCCTGCACCCCCCGCGCCCTCGGCGGCGCCTGCCGAGCCTGAAGCTCCGCCCGCACAGCCCGAGCCTGTGCCCCAGCCGCCCGCGGACCCCGCAGCGGTCGCCGAGCTCGAAGACTGGAACCTGGCCCAGGCCGAGAACACCCGCGAAGGCTACGAGGCCTACCTGCGGCGCCACCGGCGCGGTCCGCATGCGCGGGAAGCGCGCAACGCCATCGCCCAGCTCAACCGTCAGTCACCGCCCCCGCCGGCCGCAGGCAGCACGAACCCCGTGCCGACCGTGGTGGCGGGCGCACCGGCCGCACCACCGGCCGCGGCCCCCGGCATGGGGCGCGTGCAGTTCAACATCCGGCCCTGGGGCCAGGTGTTCGTCGACGGCGCGGATCGCGGCGTGAGCCCGCCGCTGAAGTCGCTGTCGCTGCGACCGGGCATCTACACCATCGAGGTGCGCAACGGCGACCTCACGGCCTACCGCCAGCGCGTGACGGTGCAGGACAGCAAGTCAGCGCCGGTGGTGAGCCACGAGTTCAAGTAAGGGCGCAGGGCTCAGCAGTGGCCGCTCAAGGCGCGCTGCTGCGCAGCGCGCGCCGGTACTGCACCGCCTCTGCCACGTGCGCCGCATGCACCGCGTCCTGCGCGGCGAGGTCGGCGATGGTGCGCGCCACCTTCAGCGCCCGGTGCGTGCTGCGCGCCGACCAGCCCAGCCGCGATGCCGCCTGCTGCAGCAGCTGGCGCGCGGTGTCGTCGAGTGCGGCGTGCGTGTCGATCGCGCGGCCCTGCAGCGCCTGGTTCGCATGGCCCTGGCGGCGCAGCGCGCGTTCGCGCGCGGTCACCACGCGCGCACGGATGCTGTCGGTCGATTCGCCCGCCGGCGCATCGAGCAGTTGCGGTGCGGACACCGCCGCCACTTCGATGTGCAGGTCGATGCGGTCCAGCAACGGGCCGCTGAGCTTGCTCTGGTAGCGCGCGACGCGCTCGGGCGTGCAGCGGCAGGGCTTGCGTGTCGAGCCGAGGTAGCCGCAGGGGCAGGGGTTCATCGCCGCGACGAGCTGGAAGCGCGCCGGAAACTCCGCGCGCCGGGCGGCGCGGGTGATCGTGATGGTGCCGGTCTCCAGAGGCTCGCGCAGCGCTTCGAGCGCGCCGCGCGTGAACTCGGGAAATTCGTCGAGGAACAGCACGCCGTGGTGCGCGCGCGAGATCTCGCCCGGGCGCGGCGGAGAGCCGCTGGTCGGCAACGCGCTATTTGAGAATTTTGGCCCGCTATTTGAGAAAATCTCGACGCCTAGATCGTGAACTAGTGTTTGCGCGGAGCGATCTGCGAGACGCGGCCAGAAGAGAGGCCGTGAGCTTGCGCAACAACCTTTGTTGGCACTCCCCGGGCAATTGCTGATTTGATCGAATGGTTGCGGAGGTCCGTGACGCTGTCCTCGAGCTGAGAGATCTCTTTGGCCTGCGCCTGGACGATCTTCTCGAGACGGTCAAGGCGCTCGCCATGTCCCCCCAGTTGTTCATTCTGCTCGGAGAGTGCGGCTTGAATCGCTTTGAGTGCTGCTTCGGTCTTCTTTCCCATTAGTAACTCCACACGTTGTGAACTTCGGTAAGGCACCTTTGTGCCTGAATGATGTCTTGATGAACTCGATTTGCATCAAGAAATTTAGTTTAGTAAATTAAATTATCAAAGTCAACTGCGATTCATCACTGTTCCCCAGAACCCGTCATGAGAGATTCCGGTAGAAAGATGCGCGAGAGCTTGTCGGGCTGTCTCTCGACCGGCACGCTCGCTGCAACTGAGTTCATGTATGCCGTGCTGCTCTTGGTCCCCAGGGAACAGCAAATGTTGCTCCGGTGGCTGCGGCAAGCCCGGGCCAGCCCAATCCAAAATAGGAAGGGGTTGACGACGGTGTTGGCGCCGACCGGAAACTGAGCCAGTTTTGTAGGTAGTGCCGAAGTAAAAGTGAGCCAGGTGTTCAACCTACCCTGCTGTTTATTTAAGCGGCGGGGTTCGAGGAGTGATCACCATGGACATGA